>JBEKZI010000077.1:0-10027 GCA_049510055.1 Phycisphaerae bacterium
GTCGGCCTGTGCCTGGCCATGGCGGGGGCCGTGTTGGGGTTCCTGCCCTACAACGTTCCACCGGCCAGCATCTTCATGGGCGACGCCGGCAGCATGCTCCTGGGCTTTTTTGTAGCCACGATGCTGGCCCTGTTCGCCTGCGAAGGCACGGCCCGCTGGCTTCTGGCCGCCTGCGCCATCTACGCCTTGCCGATTCTGGACACGGCCCTGGCCGTCGTGCGCCGCGCCCTGGCCGGCAAGAGCATCTTCGCCGGCGACCGCAGCCACCTGTACGACCAGCTGGTGGACCGCGGCATGACGGTCAAGCAAGTGGTCGCCCTGTTCTACGTGCTGGCGGTCGTGGCGGCGGTGGTCGGCGTAGCGGTGGCCATGACGCTGAAGTTCCGGTACGCGGTGATTCTCTATGCAGGCCTGCTGGTGATTATCTGGACGATCTTCGTCGGCCTGGGCATGGTCACGCCACCGCCCAAGCAGGACGGAACAGGACCGGGGCAAGGCGGCGCCGATGAATAACCTTCCGCCTCTCAAGACCGCTGCGGGCATTACGCTCACCGTCGTGATCCCCATCTACAACGAACACGACACCTGGCGGGAAATCCTCGCCCGCGTCGAGGCCGTCGAGCTACCCTGCGCCCGGCAGATTGTCCTGGTGGACGACTGCTCCCGCGACGGCACGCGCGAGCAGCTTCAGGACTACGCACGCCAAGTTGCCGGCGGCGTTGGCGCCGTTGGCCAAAAAACCCCGGCGGCCGTCAAGGTGCTCTTCCACGAGGTCAACCAAGGCAAGGGGGCGGCCCTGAGGACAGGGTTTGCGGCCGCCGACGGCGACATCGTCGTCGTCCAGGACGCCGACCTGGAATACGACCCGGCCGACTATCCCAAGCTGCTGGCGCCTCTCCTGGCCGGGCAGGCCGAGGTGGTCTACGGCAGCCGATTCGCCGCCGCCGGGGCCGCCAAGGGCGCCTGGCAGAACTACCTGGCCAACCGCTTCCTGACGGGCCTGTCCAACCTCACCACCGGCCTGGGTCTGACGGACATGGAGACCTGCTACAAGATGTTCCGCCGCCAGATTATTCAGTCCATTCGCCTGGAGCAGAATCGCTTCGGATTCGAGCCGGAAGTAACCGCCAAGGTCGCCCGGGCGGGCGTGCGAGTGGTCGAGGTGCCCATCAACTACCGCGCCCGCAGCAAGGAAGAAGGCAAAAAGATTGGCTGGCGCGACGGCTTCAAGGCCATCTGGTGCATCCTGAAGTACGGCCTGGGATACAAGTAGTCCTGTTGCATTTCCGCCCTTTCGGCGTAGACTTTTCACCAGGAGCACCATGAGCGCCGTAGCCATCATCCCCGCCCGATACACCTCCACCCGCCTGCCGGGCAAGCCCCTGCTGGCCGAGACGGGCAAGCCCCTCATCCAACACGTGGTGGAGTCGATCCGCCCGGCTAAGCGGATCGAGCGGATTGTGGTGGCCACCGATGACCGTCGCATCGTCGCGGCCGTGGAGGCCTTCGGCGGCCAGGCCGTGATGACGCGGCCGGACCACCCCTGCGGCACCGACCGCATCAACGAAGCGGCTGCCAAACTGGAGTTGGCCGAGGACGACATCGTGGTCAACGTCCAGGGCGACGAGCCGGACATGGACTCAACGTGCGTAGACAAGCTGGTCGCATTGCTGGAAGGTTCCGACGCCCCCATGGCCACGCTGGCCGCGGCCCTGCCGGCCGAGCAGGCCGAGGACCCCCACAAGGTCAAGGTCGTGCTGGACAGCCGCGGGCGGGCGATGTACTTCTCCCGCAGCCGAATCCCTTACGACCGCGACCGCAGCGGCGCCATCCGCTACCTGCTCCACCTGGGCATCTACGCCTATCGCGTGGAATTCCTGAAAAAATTCGCCGCGCTGCCGCCCACACCGGCAGAAAAGGCCGAGAAGCTCGAGCAGCTCCGCGCGCTGGAGCACGGCTACGCGATCGCCGTAGCCGTAGTGGACTATCACGGCATCGGCATCGACACGCCGGCCGACTACGCCGCTTTCGTCGCCCGCGTCCGCTCCGCGACCCGCCGGACCTAGGGGCGCCTGGATCCAAAAAACAGGGAGCGGCCCGTGCCGCTCCCTTTATCAAAACCGTCCTGAAATTGCTTCCAGGGCGTTCTTCCGAATTACCCGTGCCGTCTCTTCAGCAGCGCCAAGCCGCCCAGGGCCAGCAACACCATGGAGGCCGGTTCAGGAATCTGAAGCGAAAAGAGCCTCTCGTAAGCGTCCGCCCCGCCGGCCCCATCGGGATCATACAAACCGATGCCGGCGATCCAGCCCGTGTCGCTGACGGCCGTGGCCTTTTCCAGCGTCCAGCCGCTGTTGGGATCGATCAGGGTGTTGAGGTCCACGGCCACGCCGTTGGAGCCCCAGTACACCGCTCGCGTGCCCACCAAGCTGCCGGCGAGGTATTCATTAGCCCACCCCACGGCGATGCCGGCGGTGTTGATCGCCTCAGCGGCGGCATCCGTCCAGCCGTTCCCGTCCGTCCCCAGGATGCCCAATTCCGTCGCGTCCGTGCCGGCGGCGTCCCATCGCACCGCGCGGGTGCCCTTGTCATTATGGGCGATGTCGTACTTCTCCATCTGCCCGACGGCCGTGCCGGCGGCGTTGATCGCCACGGCCTGGCCTTGCGTCACGCCGCTGGCCGTCGTGCCGAGGTTTCCCAACTCCGTGGCCGCCGTGCCGGAGGCATCCCACCGCACCGCGCGCCAACCCTTATACTCGCCGCCGTCGTACTTCAGGGACTTTCCCACGGCCGTGCCGGCATTGTTGACCGCCAAGGCGCTGGCCAGCGTCGTATGCTCGTCGCTGGACAGTCCCAGGTCGTCCAATTCCATCGCGGTCCCGTCGGCATTCCACCGCACCGCGCGATTGCCTTTGCTCTCGCTGCCGGAGGGCGTGAACTTCTCGGCCCAGCCCACGGCGACGCCGGAGGCATTAACCGCCAAGGCCTGGGACTCGCCGTACCCGTCGCTGTCCGTCCCGTATTCAATGCTGCCCAATTCCGTCACGGTCCCGCTGGCATCCCATCGCGCCGCGCGACTGCCTCGGTAGTCCAGGCCGGTTTCATCATCGTATTGGTACTTGCTGGCCCAGCCCACGGCCGTGCCGGAGGCGTTAATCGCCAAGGCTGCGGCATGCGTATCACCGTAATCGTTGGCTGTCCCCAAGTCGCCCAGTTGCGTCACGTTCCCCGCCGCATCCCAGCTCGTCGGACGACTGCCCCTCAAATCGCCGCCGGGAATATAATTGGAATACCCCACGGCCGTGCCGGCATTGTTGATCGCGTACGCCTGCGTCTGCATAAAGGGGTCGTCCTGGGGATCATAGGCGCCGCCTTGGAAGATACAGTCCATCTCCATGCTGCCGGAGGAATCCCATCGCACCGCGCGATAACAGTCGGTGGTGTAACCCTTCTTGGCGCCATTGGCATAGATGCTGGCATATCCCACGGCCACGCCGGAGTCGTTGATCCCCGTCGCGGCGCCGCCCATGTAGCCGTTGCCCGTGGCGGCATCGTAGGACGGTCCACCATAGACCGCCAAGACGCCCGCCTGGGTCAACGAGGCCAGGGCCAGCACAACCCCCATCCCTGCGCAGAAAATAATTGCTCTGCTCTTCATAAATTACTGCTCCCTTCCTTACGTTCCTTCCTTTGCTCTGTATTTTCTCGCCCGGAACGGCGGGCTACGAACTCCACAGGCGTCTTGCGTCCGGCGCCTGACAAAAAAGCTCTTTTTAGCTAGTTAGTTGGCCCGGCGCCGACGAAGCAGGGCCAGACCCGCCAGGGCCAACAAACTCGCGGAGGCGGGCTCCGGAATCTGGACCATAAAGAGCCGCGAATAGGGGGAAGCTCCGCCCGGCCCGTCCGAATCATAATTAGCAATGCCGGCGATCCAGCCCGTGTCGCTGACGGACAGGGCATTCAGCAGCGTCCAGCCGCTGTTGGGGTCGATGAGGGTGTTGAGGTCCACGGCGTTGCCGTTGGCGTCCCAGTACACGGCGTGCCACTGGCCCATGTCTACGCCGTTGACGTACCACGCTGCGCTGCCCACGATGAGGCCGGAGCTATTGATCGCGTTGGCCTGGCACGTCGTATATCCGCTGCTGTCCGTTCCGAGGTTGCCCAGTTCCGTCGCGACCGTGCTGCCGGCGTCCCAGCGCACCGCGCGTTGGCCTGGGGAGTGGCCCCCCACAAACTTCTGGGCATACCCCACGATGGTGCCGGTGGCGTTAATCGCAACGGCGCCGGAGGCCGTCCATCCGGTCCCGTCGTCGCCCAGGCTGCCCAATTCCGTCGCGGCGGTGCCGTTGGCATCCCATCGCACCGCGCGAACGCCAAAGTAGTTGCCGCTTCCGTCGTATTTTTCCATGCCCCCCACGGCCGTGCCGGAGGCATTAATCGCGCGGACCGACACGGTGCTCATGCATCCGCCGCCGTCCGTTCCCAGGTTGCCCAGTTCCGTCGCGACCGTGCCGCCGGCCGCCCATCGCACCGGCCGAGGGCCGCAGTCATTGCCGGCCGCGTCGAACTTCTCAGCCCATCCCACGGCCGTGCCGGTATTGTTGATCGCAAGGGCCCGGCTGTCGGTGTAGGCGGATTCGTCCGTCCCCGCGGTCCCCAGGCTGTCCAGCTCCGTCACGGTGCCGGAGGCATCCCACCGCACCGCGCGATGTCCTATCAAGTAGTCCGCGTCGAAGTATTTGTCCACGTATCCCACGGCGACGTTGTTGTTGTTGACGGCCGTGGCCCACCCTCCGGGCTTCTCGACGTACCTGTCGATGTACCCCAATTCCGTCGCGGCCGTGCCGCCGGCGTTCCAACGCGCCCCATAAACGCCCGCGTACTCGCCGTCGTCGTACGCCTGGGAATATCCCACAGCCGTGCCGGAGGCATTAATCGCGTAGGCCTCGCTATTCCACCAATTGTCAGATCGCGTACCCAGGCCGCCCAATTCCGTCGCGCCGGAGGCAGACCATTGCACGGCTCGAGTGCCCTGGCTGCTCCCGCCGACGTAATAGATGGCAGACCCCACGGCCACGCCGGTGTCGCTCACCCCGCCCACGGAAACGCTCATGTAGCCGTTGCCCGTGACGGGATTGTAGGACGGGCTACCGTAGACCGCCAAGGAACCCGCCTGGGCCAAAGATGCCACGGCCAGCATGACCCCCATTACTGCGCAGAAAATAATTGCCCTGCACTTCATAACCACTGCTCCCTTCCTTCGTTTCCTTCCTTTGCTCTGTATTTTCTCGCCCGCGACCGGGCGGGCAGCAGCCCTTGAGGGATGCAAAACAAGCAACTTCTTTGGTGGAAACTTGGCCGGGGTGGCCTAAGGCAGGAGGGTCGAGCGAGCGGGTCTCGCCCTGCCCTTGTTTTGAAAAACTCTCCGCCGCTCCCTTACTCAAGCGGAGGCTACATCGTGAGTTATTCTAACATATCTCCCGCACCAGCGCCTAGCCGGATTCTGTCAAAAATCGGTGTTTTATGTCCTTTTGTGCGCTGCCGTTATCAAAAAAATACAGCAGGTGGCTGGGCCTTGATCCAGCCACCCTCCGTCCGTTTTATAACACCAGTTTCAGTGGTCTTTTGCTATGAGGAACTCTAGGCCCCTCGCCGCTTTCGCAGCAGCGCCATGCCGCCGACGGCCAGCAGGGCCAGCGTAGCCGGCTCGGGGATGGGCTCCCAAAGGACGGCGTGGTAATTGCCCGATGTATCTCTCGCATAGCCAATAATGTCCCCGTTGGCATCGATCGCCGAGGCAAAAGATTTATAGAAGTTGGTCGGCAAGAATTGCTGGAGATCGATATAGCGGTCGGCACTGCCGTCCCACAGCAGGGCGTGGGAATAGCCGCCGGTGGCCGAGCCCAGGCCGTTGCCGACCTGCTCTGTGCCGTTGGTTGCGTAAGCATAAGAGGCAGTAAATCCGTCGGGGTTCAAATCGATATAGCTTGCGGCAGTCCCGCTCCACAGCAAGGCGTGCCAGCTGCCGCCCGTGGCTGAGCCCGTCCCCAAGCCGACCTGCTGCGTCCCGCCGATCCCTTCGGCATAAGTGGTAGTGAATCCACTGGGGTTCAAATCAACATAGCCGGTGGCGCTGCCGCTCCAAAGCAAGGCATGGTAGTTGCCGCCGGTGGCCGAACCATAACCGACGCCCGCTTGCTTCGTCCCGTCGGTCGAAAGAGCATCAGAGTAGGTAAACCCGGTGGGGTTCAAATTGACATAGTCGGCGGCGCTGCCGTTCCAAAGCAAGGCACGGGTGCCGCCCGAGGTCGTAACACCCCGGCCGACTTGCTGCGTGCCGCTGACCCCCTCAGCATGAGATGAAGCAAATCCGCTGGGGTTCAAATCGACATAGCCGGTGGAACTGCCACTCCAAAGCAAGGCGTGTTCCGAGCCGCCCGTAGCCGAACCGGAACCCCAACCGACCTGCTGCGACCCGTTGGTCCAGCAAGCGTAAGAGCTCGTGAATCCGCTGGGATTCAAATCAACATCACTGGCAGCGCTGCCGCTCCAGAGCAGGGCATGCACGTTGTTGCTTGTGGCTGAGCCATAACCGTAGCCGGCCTGCTGTGTCCCGCCGATCCCGTAACCGTAACAGGACGTAAAGCCGCTGGGGTTCAAGTCGATGGCCGTGTAGGTTGTGCCTCCCCAGGCCGGGCTCGATACAATGGCTGCAAGAACCACCACCAAAGACACTAAACATACGTTTCTACTCCGGTTCATGACTTTCCTTCCTTCCAGCCCTTTTCAATGCGAGTGTGCCCAGTTCTTGTAAACAGATGCCAGATGACCTATTCTTCCGCCCCACCAGGGGTTTTAAACAGCAGCGATTATGGAGGCCAAATACGCATCCACTGGGCGGAAACTTGGCCGAGATGGCCTAAGGCAGGAAGGCACAAGCGAGCGAGTCTCGCCCTGCCCGAAACCGACTTCTCCACCCTCCGCCGCTCCCTTGAAAAGCGGAAGGTTCTCCTAGGGGGGTATTCTAACGCGCTCCCCGCCGCAGCGCCTATACAAAACCTCCAGGACCCCTTTGTTTTTCGCCGTTTTTCGCCCTTTTTTGCTCAAAAGCGGCACTTTGTCTGCCCAATTCAGCCAATTCTAGGAAATCTAGTGGCTGCCGGCCGTGGCGTGGGCAGAGTGGTGAGCCTGTCGAACCGCGGGTTGGCGGGCCAGGGGGTGGGCGCGGTCGTAGACCTCCTTCAGCCGCCGGGTGGTCAGGTGGGTGTAGATTTGGGTGGTGGACAGGCTGGCGTGGCCCAGGATTTCCTGCACGCTGCGGAGGTCGGCCCCGGCGTTGAGCATGTGGGTGGCGAAGCTATGGCGGAGCGTGTGGGGGCTGACGTGGCCGTCGATGCCGGCGGCTTGAAGATAGCGCACCAGCTTGCGGCGGATGGACCGGTCGGACAATCTCCGCCCGGCCTTGTTGACGAAGATCGCCCCGTGCCGCCCGGCAGCTGAGCCGCCTGCGGTGAGCGAAGTCGAACCGTCTCGCATGCGCAAGTAGGCGGCGATGGCCTCGGCGGCCTTGCGGCCCAGGGGCACCAGCCGCTCCTTCTTGCCCTTGCCGCGGATCCGCAGCGCTTCGGCGAACTCATCGAGGTCCTCGACGTTCAGCGCCACCACCTCGCTGATCCGCAAGCCGGAGGAGTAGATCGTCTCCAGGATGGCCTTGTCTCGGGCCCCCAGCAACGTGGAGGCGTCGGGGGCTTCCAGCAGGGCGTTGACCTGCGGAATGTCCAGGCAGGCGGGCAGGCGGCGGTCCTGCCGCGGCGTGCGGATGACGGACAGCGGGGAGGCTTCCAGCATGCTGCCGCGAACCAGGTACTTATAAAAGCTTCGCAGCGAGGCCAGCTTCCGCGCCACGGTGGCCTTGGAATAGCTGCTATTCCGCAGCACGGCCAGGTAGGAGCGGACCTCCACCGGCGTGACCGCCAGAATGCGCTGCTCCATCGCCCCCGGCGCCGCCGGCTGGAGCGGGGTGAGCTTGGCGATGGTCTGCGCGCCCAAGTCGGCGGTGGGCGGAACGGCCAGGAACTGGAGGAACTGGAGCAGGTCGGCCGCGTAGCAGCGAACGGTGTGGGCGGAAAAGCCCCGCTGGCTGTCGAGGTACTCCAGAAAGCGTTCTACAATGGGCGTGTCCAGCATGGTCATAGCGAACACCGCCTCGCAAGGGGAGACGCCCCGGCCGTCAGCGATAGGCGCCGGTGCGCCGCTGCGGTCTTACCGGCGCCATGGGCATCCCGGCCGCCTGACTGACGACGTGGAAGCTCAACACGGCGGCGTCCAACCAGTCCAGATCAACGTCCCGGTCTTCCGCCAGACGCCATATCCGGTCCAACACCGCCGTCTCGCAGCCGGAAGTGTAGCGGAAGACGTACTGCCGGAGACCTTTGTCCAGGATCAGCGTCGTCGTGGTCATGGTTGTCGATGACTCTTACGTGTTGGGCCGCCGGGGCGGCGGGCTGCATCCCTTATCGGACTGGTTTCCCCGAAAACTAGAGTAAATGCCGCACGGCCAAGAAGATGACGCCCTTTTTCGGCCAGTCGGAAGCAGCGGATAGCTCGTATCGGGTCGGCTTTCTGCTATACTTTTGCATCCAGGCAGCAGGACATGGCCGCTTGAGTCCCATGACCCAAACACCTCCCCCGGACAATCCGCGGCAGATGACGCTTGGCGAGCACTTGGAGGAGCTTCGCCGGCGGCTCATCTACGCCCTGGCGGGGCTGGCCGTGGCGATGGGGCTGACGATGATCTTTGGCCGCCAGCTCATCGGCGTGCTGGAGCAGCCCTACATGCAGGTGGCCAAGGAGCAGGGGCTGGACAGCCAACTGGCGGTGCTTTCCAGCACGGCGGCCGTGATCGTCTATTTCAACGTCGCCCTGATCGCCGGGGCGATCCTGGCCTCGCCGTGGGTGTTCTACCAGCTCTGGATGTTCATCTCCGCGGGCCTGTATCCCCACGAACGGCGGTACGTGACGTACGCCGTGCCGTTGTCGGTGGCGCTGTTCGTGGCCGGGGCGGCCTTCTTCCTGCTGGTGGCCCTCAAGCCGGCGCTGCGGTTCCTGTTGGGGTTCAGCACGTGGCTGGGCGTCCGGCCCGTCGTGACGCTCCAGGAGCACATCAGCTTCGTGACGACGATGATGCTGGTCTTCGGCCTGGCGTTCCAGACGCCGATGGTCATCCTGGTGCTGGCCAAGATGGGACTGATCACGGTCCGCACGCTGAGCAAATACCGCCGGCACGTCATCGTGGCGATTCTCATCCTGGCCGCGGTGGCCACGCCGCCCGACATCGTCGATCAGCTCATCCTGGCCGTGCCGATGTACCTGCTCTACGAACTGGGAGTGCTGCTGGCGTACCTGGCGGTGAACAAGCGTCCACCGACGGAAATCCCCTAAGGGCGGCGAGGCAAGCGGGGCGGAGCAACGCAAAAACGCGGCGGGGAACTAAGGGTTCTTGTCGTCCTTCTTCTGATCGGTCTTGGCGGCGTCGGAACTCTTGTCCTTATCCTTGGACGGCTCCTCGATGTCCTTCTTGATGCCCTCCATCTCCTCCTTGAAGGCCCGCAGCCCGCGGGCCAGGCCCCTCGCCAACTCCGGCAGCTTCTTGCCGCCGAAAAGCAGCAGGATCACTATCGCGATCAGCAGCCACTCGGGCCAACCGATGCTCTCCAAGAAGGCCAGAAACCCTGTCTGCGTTGCGATCATTTCAGCGGCCATGGACGTGTCCTCGAAGTTTCCCGCGGCAGTTGGTCTCAGGCAAACCGCGCCGGGGCATTATAAATCATCGGTCAGCCCGTCGCATAAGGAAAAGCTCTTTGGACTTTCGCCCCAGCCAGCGGCGGCGCCTGCCCCTCCGGACAAGTCATTGACTAGCTCATCGCTCAAGGAAAAGCCCTTTGGGCCTCCGCTTCCGTCGGCTGCGGCGCCTGCCCTTCCGGCAGGCCGGCCGGCACGGTCCGCCCAGTGCGGGGCTTGAGGGTCGCAG
>JBEKZI010000078.1:0-9931 GCA_049510055.1 Phycisphaerae bacterium
GCCGGGGTCTTGGCCGCCATGACCGGCGTCGATCAGGACCAGCCCACCTCGCAAAGAGCCTGGCAAGGCGATCGGCGACTCGGCAGACCGTGCGGCCGCGGCCGCGGCGGCCGCTGACGGCCGGCCGCGCGGTCCCAACAACTGCTCGCGGATGGCGGATTCGTAACTGATGGGGATAAACAGTATGCCGTCGGCCAGCACGACGCCGCCCGTCGGGGAGGGGACGGCCTTGCCGTTGACGAAGGCCCGGCCGTCGGTCCCGGTGAAGATGACCACCGAGTTGTGGTCGTCCCGAAAGGCCACCAGCGTGTCGGAACGGTCCGAGACGATCATGCCCAGCCGTTCCGCCAACGCGTACATGCTGATGGTGTCCGGCGGGGTCAGCAGAACGCCGTTGTCGGCTTGGATCTTTTGATTTTTCGCGCACCCGGCCAGAGCCATCCCGGCCGCCATCACAAACAAGACCGTCCATTTCCTATTCGACACCGCGCACTCCTTTTTATCGTTTATCGTGTCCGTGCCCCGGGGGGGCGTTTGTGAACCTAGCGGCCTTCGCCGCCGGCTAACCAGCAATAGACCAGCACCGCCATCCAGGCCAGGCCGACCGCGGCCAGCAGCCCATAGCGCCACCACGGCGTGCGGGCGGCGCGGTCCGGAATGCCGCCGACCACGTCAAGCGGCTCGCGGAGCGGTGGCTTGTCTGCCGTGGCGGGCTTACTCATTCTTTCAGGCGAAACTGGTTGGACGGCCCGAAGGCCTGGTGAAAGTCATAAACGTCCCGAAAATCTTCCAGGCTGTCTTCCGTCGTCTTGTGCATCACCTCGTGGCGGATCAGCAAATAGACCATGTTACCAAAGTCGATCGTCTGGCGGATGTTCCAATGTCCAAGGACCGTCTCGGCCAGCATGCCCCACTTCTCGACCGCCACGTCGCGCAAGGCCAGGCATATCTGCCGGCCGCTGACGTGACGCGGAGGTTTCCCCATACTGCCGCTCGGATCACCCCCGCCCGCCACAGGCGGGGCGGGCTTGGCCTCCTCGCCGTAGGCCTGGCGGAGGGCATACGGCCAGCCCTCGTTGAGCAGAAACGCGTACGCCTCGATAGGGTATCGCCCGTCGGCGCGGATGACGTCGAAAATTTTTTTGTCGGACAGTTCCGCCATCAGGTCTTCCGGGGGAACAGGCCCTCGGCCTTTTGGACCTTCGCGCCGGCGGGCAGGCGGCCCCAGCGGCCCAGGGCGCTGATGGGCTCCTCCGGCGCCGGCCAGCCCAGCTGCGCCAGGCCGCGATGGGACGTCTCGGGCATGAAGGGGCCAAGGTACAGCAGGATGATCCGCACCGCCTCGGCGCAGGTGTAGAGGATCGTGGCCAGGCGGTCCTTGCCGGCGGGATCCTTGGCCAGCTTGAAGGGCTCGGTGACGTCAATGAACCGGTTGGTGGCCGCGGCCAGCTCCAGCACCTTCTCCAGCACCTCGTGGAAGCGACAGGCGGCCATGGCCGCAGGAACGGCGGCGGCTAGCCCCTCGGCCGCGGCGCGGACCTCGGCGGCCTCCGGCACGGCGGCCTTGGCCTGCGGCACGGTGGAATCAAAATACCGCCCGATCATGTTCGTCGTGCGGCTGAGCAGGTTGCCGATGCCGTTGGCCAGCTCGCCGTTGTAGCGCCGCAGGAACATATCGTGCGAAAAGTCGCCGTCGGTCCCGAAGGGCACCTGGCGCAGCAGGAAGTAGCGGTACACGTCGCGCGAGTAGTCGCGGCAGATCTGAAGGATCGCGTCGCGCGAAACGAAGTTGCCCAGGCTCTTGGACATCTTCTTGCCCTCGGCCGTCCACCACCCGTGGGCAAAGACGCACCGCGGCAGCGGCAGCTCCAAGGCCATCAGCATGGCCGGCCAATAGACCGCGTGGAACCATAGGATGTCCTTGCCGATCAGGTGGATGTCCGCCGGCCAGTAGCGATCGCCCGAGCCGTCGAACTCATCGCCCACGGGCGGGATGCCCAGGGCGGTGACGTAATTGCTCAGCGCGTCGATCCAGACGTACACGCTGTGGGCCGGGTCGTTGGGCATCGGCACACCCCAGCCGCCCAGCCGCTCCAAGAGGCGCGAGATGCTCAGGTCCTCCACCCCGGCGGCCAGCTTGCTGAGCACCTCGTTGCGACGGGCCTGGGGCAAGATGAAGTCCTCGTGGGCCTGGATGTGCTTGACCAGGGCCGGAATCCACTTGCTCAGGCGGAAGAAGTAGCCCGGCTCGCTGTAGCGGACGAGGGGCTTGTCGTTGATGGCGCTTTTGTAGCCAGTTTCGCGGGCGACCGATTCGGTGACGAATTCTTCCTGGCCCTCGTCGTACCAGCCCTCGTACTTGCCCAGGTAGATTTCGTCGCGCTCCAGCAGCCGGCGGACCAGCTCCTGCACGCGCCGCTCGTGACGCGGCTGGCTGGTGCGGATGAAGTCGTCGTAGGAAATATTCAGGTCGCGCCACAGATCGGTGAACTGGACGACGACCTCGTCGGTCAGCGCCGGCGGCGCCATGCCCCGCTCGGCGGCGGCTTTGACGATCTTGATGCCGTGCTCGTCGGTGCCGGTCAGAAAGTGCACGTCCCGGCCCTCGGCGCGGAAGTACCGCGCCAGCACGTCGGCGGCGACGGTGGTGTACGAGTGGCCGATGTGCGGCACGTCGTTGACGTAGTAGATCGGCGTGGTGACGTAGAACGTCCGACTCATGGTCCGCCAATCGTCCCCAAATCCGGCTGAAAATCAAGGGTTCTCTAGATTCGCAGGGCCGCCAGGAGCGCATCGGCGGTGCGGGCGACGCGTTGCGGCTGGCCGCCGGATGGGGCGAGCTTGTGTACGTGAATCTGCCCGGGGTGGAGGAATTGGACGGTCCGCCAGCCCAGGGCGTTGGGTGCGACGAAATCCTTGGCCGGGTTGTCGGCCACGTAGGCACAGGCTTGGTGCGGGGCGCCCAGGCGTTCGGCGATAATTTCAAAACCCTTCGGCGAGGGTTTCCAGCACTCCCGGCCGAGGTCTTCGGTGTAGAGCACTTCGTCAAAGAAACGCTCCAGCCTCAGCGCCTCCAGCTTGAGCCTCTGGGCCGGCAGAAAGCCGTCGCTCAGCAGCCCCAGGCGGAAGCGGTCGCGCAGGCGGCCCAGCAATTCCGGGACGCCGCTGTAAGGGGCGATGGCCGGGGCGTGGCCGCGATAGACCTCGACCAACTCGGCGATCTGCGATTCGGTGAGGTTCAGGCCGAAGGCGGCGCCGGCGGCCTGGAAGGCCTTGTCGCCCGCCCCGGCCTGGAACAGGTCCCAGAGGTAATCCTCGAACCGCCGGACCGTCCCCCGCGTGCGGCGCAGGTGCTCGCCGACCGCGACGTAGCCGCTGCGGACGTAATCTCGCTCGGCGTAGAGCGTGTCGTCCAGGTCGAACACCACGGCCTGGATCGGGAGCTTTTCGAATGGCGCCATCGTTGCACTTCCCCCCCTCCAGGGCGACCGGCCACGTCCGCTGCGGCCTGGCGAGCTAGTGGAATCCCGGGGCCGAGGAACCGGGCAAGTTGTTGAGGTTCTCGCCGGGCTGGACGAAGACCGCCTCGTCATAGCGGAGCATCAGCAGGCGGTCGGTGAAGTTGCTCATCTCGGCCGTGATCGGCAGGCCGAGCACCTCCTGCAACAGGTACAACGGCAGGTTGGCGCCGGCCGCGATGGTCAGCGGCGCCCCGCCGCCGAAACGCGGGTTGACCTCCAGGAAGTGGACCGGCCCGTTGCCGCTGCGACGGCACTGGCAGCAGAACACGCCCCAGATGTCCGGCAGCTTGCCGGCCAGGACCGCGGTCGTGCGGATCAGCTCGGCGTCCTTGACGGTGATGCCCTTTTCCACCTCGCCGCTGCGGACCAGCAGCCGCTGCCGCGGCACGACGCTGCGCACCTGGCCGTCCCGGCTGCGGTAAACGTCCACGGTGTACTCCTGGCCGGGGACGTACTCCTGCACGATCATCAACTCGCCGTACGTGCTGATGTGGGCCCGCAGATGCTTGTCGCTGCGGATCAGGGCCGTGCCGACGCTGGCGGAACCGTACAGCGGCTTGATGAAGCAGGGATAAAAAGGCTTCTGGAGGAATTCCCCCAGGGTGATGGTCTTGACCGTCGCCAGTCCGGCTTTGGAGATCAGGGCGTTGGTCTGGGCCTTGTCGCGGCAGAGGGTGATCGTGGCCTCCGAGCCGATCATGACCGTGCAGCCCATGGCCGCGCACTCGTCGCGGTGGCGGGCCAGGCTGCGAAGGTCCAGGTCCGTCACCGGCACGATCAGCCCGACGCGGTGCTTCTGGATGACATCCTGCAAGACCGGGAAATATTCCACCCGCCGGGCCGGAGGCACCAGGACGCCCACGTCGGCCTTCTGGAAGGCCGGGGAGGCCGCCGTGATGTCGCTGGCGATGAGCTTGCCCGTGACGCCGAGGGCTTCCATCGCGCGAGCGAAGCATTGCATCAGCGCCACCCGCCGGCCGGCACAGGTGAACAGGATGTTCAGTTCCCGCGTGCTAATGGTTTTCGCGCTCCTGGTCGCGGCTGTAGCGGCGCTCGTAAATCGCGCGGCGCCGGCCGAACACGGCCGTTATCGTCTTTAGAATAATCCGCACGTCCAGCCAGAGCGTCCGATTATCCACATAATACAGGTCGAGTTCTATCTTTTCCTCGAGCGTCAGGCCGCCGCGTCCGGCGACCTGGGCGTAGCCGGTCAGCCCCGGCCGAACGAGCAGGCGCCGCTTCTGGCGCTCGTCCCACTGTTCCGCCTGGCGCAGATACAGCGGGCGCGGACCCACCAGGCTCATCTGACCGGCCAGGACGTTCAGCAGTTGCGGCCACTCGTCGATGCTGTGCTCACGCAGGAACCGCCCCAGGGGCGTCAGACGGGGATCGTCCCCGCCGCGGGGGGATTGGCCGTAGGGTTCCACGCCGGCCCGCATCGTCCGAAATTTCAGCATGGTGAAGGGTTTTCCTCCCCGGCCGGCCCGCTGCTGGCGAAACAGAGCCCCCCCGGCGGAACCCAGGCGGACCGCCAAGGCTATCAAGAGCATCGGGACGCCCAGGACCGCCAGGGCGATCAGGCTAAACACGATGTCAAACAATCGTTTTATCATGACGATGCAGCCGGATTGCAGAAAGAACCCGCTTTTGCCCAGCCCCCTGCCGGCCCCGGCCGGGCGCCGGTGGGAATGCTAGCCCAAGTTGCTCTTGTACCAGTCGATGGCCTTGGCCAGGCCCTCTTCGAAGAAGATCTTCGGCTCGTAGCCGATGGTCTTCCGCGCCAGGTCGATGGCCGCCAGGGAGTGCTTCACGTCGCCCGGCCGGACGGCCTGGTAGTCGGCCTTGACGTTCAATCCCAGCAGGCGGTTGAGGGCCGCCAGGATCTCGTTGAGGCTCGTGCGATGGTGGCAGGCGATGTTGATCGCCCGCCCGTCGCACACCTCGGCGTCGGCATTGGCGGCCAGCCAGTTGGCCTGGCAGGCGTTATCGACATAGCAGAAGTCGCGGCTCTGCTCCCCGTCGCCATAAACGATCGGGCGCTGGCCGTGCAGCAGGCGGCTGACGAAGGCCGGGATCACCGCCGCGTAGGGGCCTTCGGGGTCCTGATAGGGCCCAAAGACGTTGAAGTACCGCAGGCACAGCGTCTGGAGTCCGTAGCTGGCGGCGTAGGCCGCCATGTATGCCTCGCAGGCCACCTTGCTGGAGGCGTAGGGGCTGATGGGCATGGGCACCATGCCCTCGTGCTTGGGGGATTCCTTCTGGTTGCCGTAGGCGCTGGAGGAGGCGGCGAAGATCACGCGTCGCACACCGGTGGCGCGGGCGGCTTCCAGGATGGCGATCGTGCCATTGACGTTGACGTCGTGGCTGGTGACAGGATCGGCCACGCTGCGGGGCACCGAGCCCAGCGCGGCTTCGTGGAACACCGCGGCGCAGCCCGCCATGGCCTTGGTGACGGCCTGGCGGTCGCGCACGTCGGCCTCGCGGAGGTCGATGCGGTCGGCGACATCGGCGACGTTGGCCCGCTTGCCGGTGGAGAAGTCGTCCAGCACGACCGCCTGGTGGCCCTTGGCCAGCAGGAACCGCACCAGATTGCAGCCGATGAACCCGGCCCCGCCGGTGACGAGATACTTGGCCATCCGGTTAATCCTTACCTGGCGACGCCGGGTGCGACTTTTCGTGCTCGATGATCTGCACCAGCGTCTGCTGGAGGTTATACATCGGCCGATATCCGATCAGTCTTTTGATCTTGGTCAGGTCCGGCACGCGGACGAGCATGTCGTCGAACGGCCGGCCGTAGGCCTCCTCGTAGCTGATGCGGACGACGGGGGAGGCCGAACCGGTCAGCGTGATGACCTTGGCCGCCAGGGCGTCGATGGTGATCGGCTCGTCGGAGCCGACGTTGATGACCTCGCCGATGGCCGCAGGGCAGTCGATCAGCTTCCGCAGCGCGGCGATCACGTCGGCGATGCAGCAGAAGCAGCGGCTCTGCTTTCCGCTGCCGAAGACCCGCAGCGGCTGGCCCGACAAGGCCGCCCGCACGAACCGCGGAACCACCATGCCGTACTGGCCCGTCTGCCGCGGCCCGATCGTGTTGAAGAACCGGCAGACGATCGTCTCCAGCCCATACTGGTCCCGATAGGCCAGCGCCAGGAACTCGTCCACCATCTTGCTGCACGCGTAGCTCCAGCGCGTGTAGCGCGTGCAGCCCAGCGTGGTGTCATCGTCCTCGCTGAAGGGGACCTTGGTGCTCTTGCCGTAGACCTCCGACGTGGAGGCGATGACGACCTTTCGGCCGAACTTGTTGGCCAGGTCCAGGATCACCTCCGAGCCGTGGATGTTGGTCTCGATGGTGTGCACGGGCCGGTCGACGATGAGCTGCACGCCCACGGCCGCGGCCAGGTGAAAGACCACGTCGCAACGGTCCACCAGCGCCGCCATCGTGGAGGCGTTGCGGACGTTCTCGCGGACAAACTGGAAATCCCGCCGCCCCAGCAGGGAACGGATGTTGTCCAACGAGCCAGTGGACAGGTCGTCCACCACCACGACGTTCGCCCCGTCCTGGACCATCGCCTCGGCCAGATGCGAGCCGATAAACCCCGCCCCACCGGTGATCAGAACGTTCATATCATCCACCTTGACAAGGCCTTGCTGCCTTCGGACTTCGGTGCGTTCAGTCGAGCCGAACTGCGGAGGATACCGCCGTCTCCTGCTCATCGCAACAGGGAAAACTGCGAACCTCCAGGCCGGACCGGCTCCTGCCGGCTAAAGATTTCGACGCGGAAAATGATATTCCATCGTGGATTATCGTTGGCGCCGCCGGGATGCGCGCGGTAGAATTCCGTTCCTGCATTGGGCTCCGCGAAGAGGACGCGACGGCCCTTAAAGGGCGGGTTTGGAACGGGTTGTTGGGCTTTCCCGCCTCAAGCGTGAATCAGGAGGACGTACCGTAACCGCTAAAGCTTTTTCTGCTTGCGCTTTTTAATTTCAATCCGCGTGGTTGGTTTGCTTCCTGGGGTCCGACCGCAGGGGCAAAAGAGAGGAGACCATGCCATGAAAAGTCGTACAGCAATTTTATTTAGCTTATGTGTGGTGGTCGTTGTGGGAATGGGGCTGGTGTCCGTGGCCCAGGGGGCCTATCTCGTGGTCTACGGCAGTCCGGCGTATGACGCCAACACGGGCAGCACGTTTGCGGGAGGCGAGGCTGGCGGCGTCAACGATGCCGGAACGGCCGTGGGGTGGGCCGAAAAATACGACGCCAACAGCAACGATGTCGGCCCCCGCGCGGTGCGATGGAGCGCTTCGACCGCGACGGAACTGGGCAACCTCGGGGTGGACAGCAACGGAGTCACCTGGTCCTACACCTATGCCATCAACAGCACCGGCACGGCCGTGGGATACGCCCAAAAAGTGTACGGCGGCAGCGGCTCGCGCGCGGTGCGTTGGAAGGCCTCGGGCACGGCGGCCGTAGAGCTGGGGGATTTGGGAGGGGACAGCGACGGAGCCACCTCCGCCGCCGCCTACGCTATCAACGACACCGGCACGGCCGTGGGACTGGCTCAAAAGTATGACGCCAACGGAAGTCCCATCGGTCCTCGCGCCGTGCGATGGGCCGCCACCGGCACCGCCGCGACGGAACTGGGCAACCTCGGGGCGGACGGCATCTATGGCTACACCTACGTCGAGGCCGACGCCATCAACACCCCCGGCACGGCCGTGGGATATGCCCAGAAGTACGTCAGCGGCAGCTACATGGGCGTCCGCGCGGTGCGATGGGACGCCTCCGGCACGGCCGCGACGGAACTTGGCAACATCGGGTTAGACAGCAGCGGCTTCACCTACGCCTATGCCTCCGCCATCAACAACGCCGGGACGGCCGCCGGACGCGCCCAGAAGTACGTCGGCGGCGCCGACATGGGCATGCGCGCGGTGCGATGGGCTGCCGGCGGCACGGTCGCGACGGAGCTGGACAACCTCGGGACGGACGCCAACGGCTACGCGGACAACCGGGCCGTGGCCATCAACGCCACCGGCACGGCCGTGGGATACGCCGAGAAGTACGACGGGGCGGGCAACAACCTGGGCCATCGCGCGGCGCGATGGGGCGCCTCCGGCACGGCCGCGACGGAGCTGGGCAACCTCGGGACGGACGCCAACGGATACACCTTCGCCGAGGCCTATGCGATCAACACCTCCGGAATCACCGTGGGGTTTTCCGAGAAATACGTCGACGCCAACTACACCGGCGACCGCGCGGTCTACTGGGGCGATGACGGTATCGCGGTGGACCTCAATACCCTGATCGACCCCAACAGTGGCTGGACGCTGACAAACGCCCGAGCCATTAGCGACACGGGCTGGGTGACTGGGGAGGGCTGGTATGATCCCGACGGCGCAGGTGGGGCCGATGCCTATGAGCGGCTCTTTTTAGTCCAGATTCCCGAGCCGGCCTCTTTGTGTCTGTTGGGTTTGGGCGGCTTGGGATTGCTGCGTCGCCGACGCTAGCTGCCTGGCCGAGGCGGGACAAGTACGGGCAGCTCATACTTTCCCGCCTCGAGCGTGAATCAGAAGGATGTGTTGCGGCCGCTAAAAAAGAAGACCAATCCATGAAAAGCAGCACAGCAATAATCGTATGTGTTTCATTTGTGTGTCTGGCTGTTTGGGCAGGGCTGGCGTCCGTGGCCCAGGGGGCCTATCTGACGGTCTATGGCGGTCCGGCGTACAACGGGGACACCACGATTGTGGGAGTTCAGCCTATTGGCGTCAACGATGCCGGCACGGCGGTGGGGTGGGTCAGTGAAGATAGCAATGGCTGGCGGGCAGTCCGCTGGGACGCCTCCGGTACGACCGGGACGGAACTGGGAAACCTCGGCACGGACAGCAGCGGCTACACGTACGTCGAAGTCGATGCCCTCAATGCCTCCGGTACGGCCGTTGGATGGGCCTACAAGTACGTCGGTGGCGTTCGCGTGGGCGAGCGCGCCGTGCAATGGAATGCAGGCAGCACGACCGCCATAGAATTAAGCAACCTTGGAACGGACAGTAACGGCTACACGCAGGTCCATGCTTCTGCCATCAACGACGCCGGCACGGTGGTGGGGTACGCCCGAAAGTTTTTCGGAGGCAGCGGCGCCCGCGCGGTGCGATGGAAGGCTTCCGGCGCAGCCGCCGTCGAGTTAGGAGACCTCGGGACGGACAGCAACGGATACACATGGGCCCAGGCCTCCTCCTTGGCCTCCGCCATTAACAACGCCGGCACGACGGTGGGATGGGCGATGAAGTATGTCGATGGCATCGACCGCGGCGGTCGCGCGGTGCGATGGGACGCCTCCGGCACCACCGCGACGGAACTGGGCAACCTGGGAACGGACAGCAACGGATACACGTGGGCCCAGGCCGACCTGATCAGCGCG
>JBEKZI010000079.1:0-18946 GCA_049510055.1 Phycisphaerae bacterium
AGAACTGGAAGATGAAACTGCGGCGTCGGCCTTCGCGTCGCTCCTGCCTCGCTTAGGTCGAATGGTTCACCCCATTTACGTGAAAATGGGCCTAATTAATGATGGTTCGTTACTGGGGAAGGGCCGCAATTATGGCGATTTAACCCAGGAGGCCAGGCTGTAGATTCACTACATCCGTCACAACCGGCCCAGACGGATGTGGGATGTGGCGGATGGAGAGGTTAAAAATTATGTGGCGTAAAAAGAAATTTCTGATTCCCGCCGCCGCGCTCATTGTCGCGCTCATCGGCGGCGGCGTGTGGGTCTCGCTAAGCTGGGGAGGGGCCAAAAATCCCACGGCCAAGCCGACCCTGGCCCAGGTCACCCGCGGCGACATCCGCCTGGCCGTCGCCTGCACCGGGCGGGTCGCGTCCAACCTGGACGTGGACATCAAGTGCAAGGCCAGCGGAGAAATCGTCAAGTTGCCATTCGATATCAGCGACAAGGTCAAAAAGGACGACCTGCTGATGGAGCTGGACCCTGTGGACGAGCAGCGAAATTTCCGCCTGGCGGAGGTGGGGCTGTCGGCCTCGCAGGCCAAACTGATCGTCGCCCAGCAGAACCTGGCCATTGCCGAGAGCACCCTGGCCACCGACCGCAAGCGTGCCGAAGCCACCCTGCAATCGGCCCAGGTGAGCGCCGCCGATGCGCGCGCCAAGGCGGATCGCATGAAGCAGCTTCTGGCCAAGCAGCTTTCTAGCCAAGAGGAGACCGACACGGCGGAGACGACAGCGGCCCAGGCAGAAAGCGCCCTCACCGCCGCCGAGGTCGCGATGGACGTGCTGACGACCGAAGAGCAGGCCCTGGAGCTGAAACGCCAGGACGTCGTGCTGGCCCAGACCCAGGTCGAAAGCGACACCATCGCCAAGACGCAGACCGAGGACCGCCTGCACGACACCAAAGTCGTCGCCCCGATGGACGGCGTGGTGGTGGCGCGCGACGTCCAGATCGGCCAGATCATCGCCAGCGCCGTCAGCAACGTGGGCGGCGGCACAACCATCCTGACGCTGTCGGATTTGTCGCACATCTTCGTCCTGGCGTCCGTGGACGAAAGCGAGATCGGCAAGGTCGCTGAAGACCAGCAAGCCACCATCACGGCCGACGCGTACCCCGGAAAGCGGTTCACCGGAAAGGTGGTGCGGATCGCGACGCGCGGCGTGAACTCCTCCAACGTCGTGACCTTCGAGGTGAAGATCGAAGTCATCAGCGAGAACCGCGATCTGCTGAAACCGGAGATGACCACCAACGTGGAAATCGTGGCCGCCGAGAAGAACGACGTGCTGACGGTGCCCGCCGACGCGGTTCTCCGCAAAGGCCGCAAACAAACCGCCACGGTGGTCAAGGGCGGCAAAAACGAGGACCGCACCGTCGAGGTGGGCATCACCGACAGCACGAACACGGAAATTATTTCGGGTCTGACGGAAGGCGAGACGGTCGTGGTTCACAAGGGCGCCGCCGACAGCCGATGGAACGCCGGCCAGCAACGGCCGCAAGGCGGCAACCGCCCGCCGTCGATCATGGGCGGCGGCCCCGGCGGTGGCGGCGGAAGACGGTAATGATCATCGAGGCGCAAAAACTGTTCAAGGAATACCGCATGGGCGGCACCACAGTCGCCGCCCTGGACGGCGTGAACCTCAACGTGGAGGCGGGCGAAATGCTCGCCATCACCGGGCCGTCCGGCAGCGGCAAAAGCACGCTGATGCACATCCTGGGCTGCCTGGACCGCATCGACAGCGGGCGATACATCCTGGCCGGCGAGGATATTTCGCGCCTCTCGAGCAACCAGCTGGCCGAGATCCGCAACCGCCGGATCGGATTCGTCTTCCAGACCTTCAACCTACTGCCCCGGCTCAATGCCCTGGAGAACGTGGAGCTGCCCCTGCTGTACGCGGGCTTGGCCCACGCCAAGCAGCGGGCCCATGAGGCCATCGCGGCCGTGGGACTAACGGACCGTGCCCACCACCGGCCCAACCAGCTTTCCGGCGGACAGCGGCAGCGCGTGGCCATCGCGCGGTCGCTCATCACCGACCCGGCCCTCATCCTCGCCGACGAGCCCACCGGAAACCTGGACACGCGAACGGGCGATGAAATCCTGACCCTGTTCGCCTCCCTGAACGCCACCGGAAGGACCATCATCATCGTGACCCACGAGTCCGACATCGCCGGCCGTTGCCGTCGCCAGATCGCCATGCGCGACGGGCGCATCGTCGCCGAAACGAGAAACTAGAACCATGCTCATCAGCACGACCATCAAAGTCGGCATCCGCAGCCTGTGGGCCAACAAGATGCGGTCTTTCCTGGCCATGCTGGGCATCATCATCGGCGTGGCGGCCGTCATCGCGATGCTGGCCATGGGGGCCGGAGCCAAGAAAACGGTCATGGCCCGCATCGACGCCATGGGCACCAACCTGCTGGCCGTCCGCCCCGGCCAGACGGGAATGCGCGGCGTGGCCAGCGGCACAAGCCAAAAACTCACGTTGGAGGACGCCGAGGCCATCCTGGCCGACACCAAGGGCGTGCAGCGGCTCGCCCCGGCGGTCACGGGCAGCGTTCAGGCCAAATACATGAACCACAACAGCCGCACGTCCGTGGTCGGCTCCTCGGTCACCTACCTGCCCATACGCGACTTCACCGTCGAAAAGGGCAAGGCGTTCACCGAAACCCAGGTGGAACAGACCGCCCGCGTGGCCATCCTGGGACCGGTGACCGTCGACAACCTCTTCGGGCTCAACGACCCCCTCGGCGAGACGGTCAAGCTCAACGGCATCAACTTCACCGTGATCGGCGTGCTGAAGGCCAAGGGGTTCGATTTCGACGACCAGATCATCGTCCCCTACACCACGGCCATGAAGCAGTTGTTCGGCCTGGATTACCTCCGCGAGATCGACATCCAGGCCGAAGAAGGCCAGAACCTCACCGAGGTCCAGGACGCCATGACGGTCGTCCTCCGCAAGCGGCACAAGCTCCTGGGGAACGCACCGGACGACTTCAACGTTCGCAACCAGGCCGACATGATCCAGGCCGCCCAGGACGTCATCCGCACCTTCACGATCCTGCTGGGAGGCATCGCCAGCATCTCGCTGCTGGTGGGCGGCATCGGCATCATGAACATCATGCTGGTCAGCGTCACCGAGCGGACGCGGGAAATCGGCATCCGCAAGGCCATCGGCGCCAAAGAGCGCACCATCCTGCTGCAATTTCTGATGGAGGCCGTCATCACCACCGGATTGGGCGGCCTGCTGGGGGTCGTCGCCGGAGCCGGCGCGGCCAAGGTCATCGCGAAAATGTCCCCAAATTTTGCCACCGAAATCGAACCGTTCAGCATCATCCTGTCGCTGTCGTTTTCAGCCTTTGTGGGCATCTTTTTCGGCTTCTATCCGGCCTGGAGAGCCGCCAGGCTCGATCCGGTGGAGGCCCTGCGATATGAGTAGGAAGGAACGATCCGTGGCCACTACGTACACCTTGCGATGCGGTTTCGCGGCGGCGGGGGCCGTCCTCCTCGGCCTGGCGATCCTGAGCCGGGCCGCGGACCTGTCGGATGACGAACGCCCCCCCACCACGTCCCAGCCGACCACAAGGCAGGCCGCCTCCCGGCCAGCTTCGGCCAGCGGACAGGTCACGACGCGCCCGGCGAGTCAATCCGCCCCCACGCGGTTGGTTCGCCGGCTGGCCACGACGCGCCCGACGCCCTCCTCCGCCACGACGCGCGCCGTGCTTCCTCGGCCGACCACGCGCCCGATGGTCCAACCCGCCGCGACGCAGCCGGCGGTCCGACCTGTTTCGGTGGAACCGGTGATCTCCTCCGCTACGACGCAACCAGCTCTCCAGTTGGCCACGACGGAACCGGCGATTAAACCCGCCACGTCACAGCCGGCCTCCGATGCGGCCATGGAACAACTCATGGTACGGCTGGAAAGCAACGCCCTCATCCCAACCCAAGGACAGCTGGAACTTACCGTGTCCAAGGCGATCCTGATGGCCTTGGAGAACAACAAGGCCTTGATCGTGCAGAAGTACAACCCCGACATCAGCGCCACGGCCGTGGACGTGCAACGGGCGGTATTCGACCCCGACCTGACGGCCTCGTTTACCTACGAGCGCCAGCAAACCGCCCCCAGCGGCGAGAACACCGTGGCCAGAACCGGCGTGGGTGAAGTCGGCCTCACCGAGTTCCTTCCCACCGGCACCACGTTGGACCTGACGCTCAGCACGGACGCGACGGCCGGGGGCGGCAATCAGGCCTACGCCTCGAACGTCGGGCTCACCGTCACGCAATCGCTGCTTCGCGGCTTCGGCATGGACGTGAACCTCGTGAGTCTGCGCCAGGCCAAGCTCACCGAGATGATCACCCGCTACGAGCTGCGCGGCTTTGCCGAAACGCTGGTGTCGAACGTGGAGAAGGCCTACTGGAACTACGCCCTCAGCCGCCAGGAAACGCAGATCGTCATTCAGGCGCTCCACGTCGCTACGGCCCAATTGGCCGACACCCAGGAACGGGTTCGCGTCGGCAAGCTCGCCGGTTCGCAACTGGCCTCCGCCGAGGCGACCGTGGCGCTGCGACGGGAAGACCTCATCAACGCCCGCGCCGCCGAGGCGACGGCTCGCCTTAACTTGTTGCAACTGATCAGTCCTCCCGACGGTTCCCCTTTCCACTTCGGCCTGGTACTTCTGGACCAGCCGGCGGCGATCCCGGTGGAGTTGGGAACGGTGGATCAGCACGTGCAGACGGGGATGCAGCAGCGGCCGGACCTCAATGAGACCCGCCTCCAGATCAACAGCGGCGAGTTGCAGATCGTCCAAACGCGCAACGGTCTGCTGCCGCAACTGAACTTTTTCATCGCGCTGGGCAAAACCGGCTACGCCGAGACCTTCGGGCCCTCCTGGAGCGACGTGTTCAAGGGCCGCTCCTCCGACGTGCAGGCGGGAGTCAACTTCGAACTGCCGCCGCTGAACCGCGCCGCCAAGGCCAATTACCGCAATGCGATACTCACCCGTGATCAGGACGTCGCGTCCCTGGCCAATCTGGCCCAACTGGCCGAGCAGGACATCCGAACGGCGTACATCAGCGTCCTGCAAGCGCGGGAGCAGGTCACGGCCACCGCCGCCACGCGCCGAGCCCAGGAAGAGACCCTGCGGGCGGAGACCGCTCGCTTTCAGGCGGCCAAATCCACTTCGCTGCTGGTCAGCGTCGCGCAGCAGGATCTGCTGTCGGCCCAGGTCAATGAAGTCCAAGCCGTCGTCGCCTATTTGGAAGCCTTGGTGGACTTGTACCGCCTGGAGGGCTCGCTGCTGGTCCGTCGCGGCATCGCCGCCCCCGGCGGAGCGCCCGTGGAACTCGTCGTGCCGGCGCGGAGCAACAACCTCTTCCACTTCCAGTAACCAACGACGGGTATCCCACGATCGCCGCGATTGCTACGGCAGCCAGCCTTCCAGCCGACCCCTTCGAACCGCTCTAAGCACCTTGGCGGCGCTGTCGTCGTGTTTCCAGGCCAGGAACCGCCACCAGCCCTTCATGTCCTGCGGCGGGACGACCTGACGCAGGACGGCCTTGTCATCCAGGCTTTTTCGACATGCGCGGCCGACGTCGGCGATCAGGCCATGGAAGTATTCCACCCATCGCTTCAGCTCGGCCGTGGTGCACAGCGGTCCGTGGCCGGGCACGACGACGGCGGCGTCGAAGGCGATCAGGCGATTATAGGTATCCACCAACAGCCGGGCCGTCTCGGTCCGCAATTCCGCCGTCAACGGAATCAGCCCCCAGCCGAAGATGTCCCCCACCAGCAATACGCGATCCTGCGGCGACCAGACGACGCAATCCTCCTCAGTGTGGCAGGACGGCATCGGCAGCATCAACACCTTCCGCCGCGGGCCGGCGAACCATCGGCCGTCGGGCGGGATCGCACCGGCGGAGTTGTCCACGATCTCCGCGCCGAATCGCCGCACGAAGGTCGCGTTGAGGGCCACATGATCGTAGTGCGTGTGGGTGTTCAGGACGTACTTCACCTTCCGGTCCGGCAGCGTGGCGGCGATGGCCTCCAGCACCTCGGTTTCCAGTTCCGGCTGCTCCAGGGCATCCACCACGATGGCGCCGTCGCCCAGGTCGATCCAGGCCATGTTGTCCACGGCCTGGCGGACGTGGAAGCCCTCGGCCACCTGGATGATCTTGGCGATGTCAGTTGGGTCGGTAGACATAAAGATCAGCAGTTTACAGGTTCGCCAACCGCTCGGCCTTGTCGTGGGTGGCCAGGGCGTCGAGCAGGTCGTCCAGCTCCCCGCCCAGGATCCGGTCGAGGTTGAAGTTGGCGCCTTCCCGGTCTTGGCCCTTGAGGCGGTGATCGGTGCAGCGGTTCTGCGGAAAGTTGTAGGTACGGATGCGCTGCGAGCGGTCGCCTGAGCCGATCATGGATTTGCGGGCGGCGGCCTCCGCCGCAAGCTGCTGATTGCGGAAATGCTCGTACACCCGCAGGGCCAGGATGCGCCGCGCCTTGGCGCGGTTTTTGTGCTGGCTCTTCTCGTCGCGCATCGAGACGGTGATGCCGGTGGGAATGTGCTCCAGGCGGATGGCCGACTCGACCTTGTTGACGTTCTGCCCGCCGGGGCCGCCGGCGCGGCTGGTGTGCTCCAGCACGTCCTTGTCCCAGTTGATGCTGACCTCGACGTCGTCGGTTTCCGGCAGCACGGCCACGGTGGCCGCAGAGGTGTGGATTCGCCCCTGGGCCTCGGTCTCCGGCACGCGCTGGACGCGATGTCCGCCGCCCTCGTAGCCCAGCCGGCTCCAGACCCCCTCGCCCTTGACGGCCAGGATCACCTCGCGGAACCCGCCCATGTCCGTGGGACTGGCCGACAGGAGCTCAAACCGCCACCGCTTGCCCTCGGCGTAGCGGCGGTACATGCCCATCAGGTCGGCGACGAACAGGGCCGCCTCCTCGCCGCCGGTGCCCGCGCGAATCTCCAGCACCACCGAGTCGATGGTCTCGTCGTCGCTCATGACCAGCAGGCCCTTGAGCTTCTCCAACGCCTCCGCCACGCGGCTGGTGAGCGAGTCGATCTCCCCGCCGGCTAGGGTCTTCAGCTCGCCGTCGGCGGCGGGGTCGTCCAGAATGGTCTGGGCCTCGTGGCGATGGGCCTCCAGGGCCTTGTAGGCGCGGTACGGCTCGACGATGTGGGCCAGGCGCGCGTGTTCCTTGGCCAGCGCCACGTATTGGGCGGAATTAGCCGAAGGGGTGCTCATTTCCCTCACCACCTGCTCGAAGCGGCGGTCCAGCTCTTCCAGCTTCCCTAACCAGGATGTTTTCGCCTCAGCCATAGGCCATCACGTCACGACGAAAGAAAAACGCCGACGCTCTGTGAGAGAAAGATCGTCGGCGTAACGGGTGCGCGACGCTACTTCTTGCCGGACTTTTTAGCGTGAAAATACTCCCCGCCGAACTTGCGCTGGAACTTCTCGACCCGGCCGGCGGTGTCCACGAACTTCTGCTTGCCGGTGTAGAACGGGTGGCAGTTGGCGCAGATGTCCACCTGGATGTCGCCCTTGGTGGAGCGCGTCTTGAACGTGTTCCCGCACGCGCAGGTGACCGTGCTTTCCTTGTAGGCCGGGTGAATCTTGTCTTTCATAAACACACCTTAGATCAGTCCTCGGTCCGGGCCGGGGATATGGTAGTGTATCGTCTGGAGGACGGAATTCAATTGAATTTCTCGTCCCCCAAACGTCTGATAATCTTTTTATCGGTCCGCCGGTCAGCCGATCAGGTTCCGGTTTGGGCCGGCGCCCGGGAGCATGGGACATGAAAGACCTCAGCCGTCGCGGCTTTCTGAAGGCCACCCTTGCCGCCTTGGGTTTGAGCAAGGCCCAGTCTATTTCCCGCGCCTTGGGCGCCGCGTCGGCAGCCTCATCCTCAGCCAATGACAGGAGCACCACCATGGCATCGCCTCAATCCACTCACGAGTTTTTCGACAGCCAGAAGCGTCTGACGGACTATTACGCCGCCCATCCGCCCCGCTTGAGTCTGAAGGCTACGACGGCGGCGGAGTTCAAAACCTGGGCGGCGGCCGCGCGGGCCAAGTTCATCGAACTGACGGGTTTCGACCGCATGACGGCCGCCAAGCCCAACCCCCGCCAGGCGGGGACTGAGGATTGCGGCGATTTTCTCCGGGAATACTGGCTGATCGACACCGAGCCGGACATGACCATGCCGTTCTACCTGCTGCGGCCCAAGAATCTGGCCGGCCCGGCCGCAGCGGTCATCTGCTGCCATGGCCATGGGGCCGGGAAGGACGCCATCGCCGGCGTGGTGTCGGACCCCTACGGCGCCTTCGGCGTGCAGTACGCCAAGGCGGGGATGCTGGCGTTTTGTCCCGACGCCCGCGGCTTCGGCCAGCGCCGCGAGTACGACGCCCGCAAGACGGCCGGGCAAAGCTCATGCACTTACCTGCAATCGGTCGGCCTGCCGCTGGGCATCGCCGTGGTGGGCACGCACGCCTTCGACCTGGCGCGGCTGATAGACTACGTGCAATCCCGCCAGGACGTCCGGCCCGACCGCATCGGCTGCGTGGGCTTCAGCGGCGGAGGCTGGCAGGCCCTGGCGCTGGGGGCCGTGGACGATCGGCCGGCCTGCACGGTCATCAGCGGCTATATGCACCCCGTGGCGGCCCCCCTGCTGTTCCACAAGCACATGTGCCCCTGCAACATGGTGCCGCATCTGTGGGAAGAACTCGACTTGGGCGACTTGGCCGCCCTGATCGCGCCGCGGCCGCTGCTGATTCAGGTCGGCGATAGCGACAATCTCTCCGGTCCCAAGGGCGTGGCCGACGTCCAGCCGCAGGTAGACATCGCCCGCAAGGCGTACCAACTCCTGGGCTGCAAAGACCGCCTGGAATTCTACGTGTTCTCCGGCGGCCACGAATGGAACGGCACCAAGGCCGTGCCCTGGGTCCACAAACAATTGTTGGGCTGATCTCCCGGCCAGCGCAATAAAAACCGCTCACCAGGAACAGGGCGGAGCGTTCCCTCCGGAATTGATTACCGCAGCAGGTCCGTCAGCAGGCGAACGATCTGGGGGGCATCCTGGGCCATCAGGGCCAGCGGGGCCGCCAGCATAATCACGGCCACCAGCAGCATCGAGATGGCCATGGGAGACGGTTGGCGGCCAGGGCCGCCTGGAAGGCCCGGGTGAAACGGCGGTCAGCCCCTCGCAAACGTATGGTGGCGTTGCGAAGCAGCGGGAATCCGCCGACCGTTATCGTGATCCCCTCCGCCTCGACGACGAACCCTTCGGCCGAGCGGGCGAAGTCCACTCCCAGCTTCCCCAGCGCCGCGGCCACCGCGTCGGCGGCGGCATATGCCGAGATGTTGTAGACCACCCACGACCGGCTCGGCGACAATGCCAAGACCATCCCGGCCAGCAAAACGGCGATTGCCAGGGCGATCAGCGGCGAGCCGCCCAGGAAACGCAGCACCGGCAGGAAGACCAGCGGACTGAGGGCCGCGATCAGCAAGGCGAAGTCGGTCCGGCCCGTCAGCATCTGGGGGCGGCGGCGCGTATTCAGCAGGCCCAGGACAAGGAAATAGACGGCCACCGGCCCCATCAGGGTCGCCACGCGGGTGGAAATCGCAATGTCCGCAATGCTCGTCACGAGACGATCTGTCCTTATGGGTTATTTTAGCGAATATTCTGCCTTTCGGCCACTTTTCTATACCCCAATGCCTTGATCACATCCAGGACCTCGGTCCAGGTGGGAAACGCCCTCTTGTTGACGACCTTGTACTCGTTGAGGGCCATCAGGAATTCGAACTGCTCGTCGGTCATTTCGCCTTCTTCGGCGGACCGGCGGTCGTCGCTGCGGCGGCGGCCCGGCCCGCGGCGGCGGTCCAGCCCGCTGCGACGGTCCATCGCAACGCGACGGTCGCCCTGGCGACGCTCAGTCCCGCTGGCTCCCAACCGCTTTTCCCCCGCGGGATCGCTTGGTCCGGTCTCTGCCATAACAAAACTCCTCGGAGCAAAAAAGAAGTCCTGCCCCGCTCATCTACAATTCTCTATCGACCAAACCGCCGGCGGGAAGTGAGCGACAAAAGCGTCGCGGCGCCCTTCCAAACCGGGCCAAAAGCACGGGGCGGCGCCACGGCCGCCGCGGGGAGATCAAGGCCCGTTGTCCTCTTCATCGGCATCCTTTTCGCCCTCATCGTCCCCCTCGTCTTCATCGTCTTCGTCTTGGAATAAATCCTCGCCCTCCAGGCCGTCTTCCTGGTCGTCGTCCTCCTCCTCTTCGTCTTCCTCATCTTCTTCCAGCTCTTCCTCCTGGTCCTCCGGAGACGACGGCTCCGTCCCGTGGAGTCCGAATTCCTCTTCGTCTTCTTCCGGTTCGTCGGAATCGCCCTTGTCCAAGCCAAATTCGTCCGTCTCTTCGCGCTCGGCGATGATCTCCCCCGCCTCGTCCAACAAGGCCTCGGGGACCAGCACGGGCACGCCGCGGCTGAAATTGTGCCGCCGGGTGGAGGGGTCGGAAGACTTGGCGGCATGGTCCTCGGTATCCACGATGGCGGGGATGTCATGGTCGTCCAGGAGCTGGCGGAACTCCTCCGCCTCCTGGAGCGAACGGGCGAAGACCACCGGCACAAAGTCCGTGAATTCCCCTCCCCTCTCCTCAAAATTTGGCGCGTTGTCCCTGGCCATAACTACCTGCTCACAATCCCAAACTCGCCTCCCGAATACGCCGATACTATCTCTAGGCTTCGGAGGCTCTTGCAACTAAAAAAACCGCTCCACGTGCCGGAGTGCAGGCTATTGTCCATACTGCTTAACCAGCATACACTGTCTGGCGTCGCCGTCGGAAGAGACGAACACCTCTCATTCGGCCCGGCCAGATGCAAAAGTAGAAACCCTATGCGCCTTTTTTTCTCGTGTCTCGCTATTGTTATTCTATCAGCCGCCTGCGGCTGCGACTCCGATCCCAATAAAATCCTCATGAGCTCGGACCGTCTGAACACCGGCCTGGTGATCATCCTGCCCGGCATCGAGGGCGAAAGCGCGCTGAACCAGGACATCCGCCGCGGCTTGCTGAACGGCGGATGCCCTTACGCCATTACCATCTATCACTGGGGCCGTCCGGTGCCGCTGGCCGGCCCGCTCCTGAACCAGATGGACATCCTGGGCAATCGCATCGAGGGCAAGGAGATCGCCAATCGTATCGTCGCCTACCACAAAAGCTACCCCGACCGGCCCGTGTACGTGATCGGGCACAGCGGCGGCGGCGGGATCGCCGTCTTCGCCGCCGAGGCGATGCCCAAGGACGCGTCCCTGAGCGGTGTGGTGTTGCTGTCGGCCAGCATTTCCAGCGCCTACGACCTCACCCACGCCCTGAGCCACTGCCGCCAGGGCATCTTGAACATTTACGTCACCTCGGACGTCGGCTTGCTGATCATCGGCACGACCTTGGCGGGCAACGTGGACGGCATCCGCGGCCCGGCGGCCGGGGCCATCGGGTTCGACAGGCCCAGCTCGCGGGCCTCGCCGGAAAAGGCCATGGCCTACCAGAGGCTCTTTCAGATGGAGATGACCACCGACGACGAAGAGGGCAGCGCCCACGGCAGCACCACCCGCCACCACTTCATCACCTCCTATGTCCTGCCCTGGCTGACGGCAGCCACCTGGCCGCCGCCGGAAGTGCCCGGGGCGGTCTCGACGACGCCCCCGCCCCTGCCTGCAAATAACCTTGCCGCCGCGAGCCGCTGAAACGTATCATGTTTTTCCGCGGTCCTGACGCCGACCTAGCTCAACGGTAGAGCACGGCTTTCGTAAAGCCGGGGTTGAGGGTTCGAATCCCTTGGTCGGCTGTGTCCCCTTGCTCCTCCACAGAATCAACCTGAGAATTCACGTGCCGGCCGTCCTCTGCGTCGCGGCGTTTTTAGCAGTGGCGGCGACGGCGGTGCAGTATGATGCCGCCGAGGCCCCATCCCAGCCGACAAAGGCGCCACCCGTGCTGCCTGCGTTAAAAGACATCTATAAGAACGACTTCCTCATCGGCGCAGCCGTCAGCTATGAATTGGTCAGCGGCCGCGACGAGGCCGTAGCCGCCCTCGTGGCCCAGCAGTTCAACAGCCTGACAGCTGAGAACGCCATGAAGTGGGCCTCGACACATCCCCGCGAGGGGGTTTACGACTTCACCCAGGCCGACGCGGTGGCGGACTTCGCCGCCCGGCACGGCATGACCCTCATCGGCCACACGCTTGTTTGGCACCAACAGACGCCCGACTGGGTGTTCCAAGGCCCCGACGGCAAGCCGGCCAGCCGCGAACTGCTGCTGTCGCGGATGGAGGACCACATCAAGACCGTCGTCGGCCGCTACCGGGGCAAAGTCCGCGGCTGGGACGTGGTCAACGAGGCCGTGGCCACCAAGGGCACGGAACTGCTCCGCGATTCGCCCTGGCGGCGGATTATCGGGGAGGATTACGTCGAGCAGGCGTACCGCTTCGCCGCCGCGGCCGACCCCAACGCCGAACTGTACTACAACGATTACGGCTTGGAGAATCCCGCCAAGCGCGACAAGGTCGTCCAGCTCATCCGCCGCCTCCAGGCCGCGGGAATCAAGATCCACGCCGTCGGCACGCAAGGCCACTGGCACCTCCAGACCCCGCCGCTGGAGGAGATCGAACGCACCATCGAGACGTTCGCCGCCCTGGGCGTGAAGGTCAACGTCACCGAACTGGACATGAGCCTGTTCACCAAGCCGCAGACCGACAACCGCTACAAGGACGGCGTCCCGGAGGCGGTGCTCGCCAAGCAGGCCGCCCGGTACGCGGCCATGTTCGAGATCTTCCGGCGGCACCGCGACGTCATCGAGCGCGTGACTTTCTGGGGCACGACGGACCGCTCCAGTTGGCTGAACTACATGCCCATCAAGGACCGCAGCGACCACCCCCTGCTGTTCGACCGCTCCGGCCAGCCCAAGCCGGCTTTCTGGGCCGTGGCTGACCCGTCGGCTTTCCTGGCCGATCCCGCCCACAAGGCCCTGCTGACCTCCGACATCGGCGCGGAAGTGTTGGACAAGTAGCCCCGTTGCCGAAACTCGCTGTCTAAAAGCCCCAAGTCCCACGTCTGCTTCAATCCACGCGCAGGAGGCCAAGGGATACCGCGTAGCGGCGGAGGGCGGCGATGTCATCGGCGGATGGGCGGGCTAGCAGTTCGGGGAAATTCGCAGCCTCGCCGGCCGGGTGGTACTGCCCCATGACGTTGATGGCGCAGGCCGGGGCCGTGCGGCTGACGATGTCGATGACCTCGCGGCTGCGGGCCAAGTCGTTCGGCATCACCAGGTGGCGGACCAGCACGCCGCGACCGGCCACGCCCTTGTCGTCCACCAGCAGCGGGCCGACCTGTCGGTACATCTCCGCCAGGGCCGCGGTGGCCACCTGCGGATAGTCGGATACGCCAGAGTACTTTTGCCCGGCCTGGGCATCGGCATACTTGAAGTCTGGCATGTAGATGTCCACCAGGCCCTCCAGCAGCCGTAGCGTTTCGACGGCCTCGTAGCCGCCGCAGTTGTAGACAATCGGCACGGTCAGGCCGCCCTGCCGTGCCAGCCACACGGCCTCGGCCACGGCGTGCGATACGTGCGTGGGGGTCACGAAGTTGACGTTTTCGCAGCCGCCGCGTTGAAGGGCCAACGCCGTCTGGGCGATCTGGTCTGGCGTGCAGGGGTCGCCATCGGTCGTGTGGCTGATGTCCCAATTCTGGCAGAACACACAGGCGAGGTTGCAGCCTGAAAAAAAGATCGTCCCGCTGCCGCCGTGGCCGACGAGCACCGGCTCCTCGCCGAAGTGCGGGCCGGCCGAGAAAACGACGGCCGCCGCGCCGATGCGACAGGCGCCCACCCGCCCAGCCGTGCGGTCCACGCGACAATTCCGCGGGCATAGCGTGCAGTCGCGGATAATCTCCCGCAGGTGCAGAATGTTGTCCGGCACGTCAGCCATGAAAGGATTGTATCACGAGATGAGACCGGGGCCCTGCGAAGTGAAATTGCCTTTCCGTCAGAAATGTCTCTTGGCAAATGCTCAGCCAGAACCTGACTTCAGGTACCGCTCAAAGGCACCAGCTTTGCGTGCATCTGCAAATTGCATAGATACCACAAGCTGCCAAGGTGTGAACTTGGCTGTGTGAGGGGATTGACCAGCATTGTGTTCATCTAGGCGACGTGCCAAGTCATCGGTGATTCCGATGTATGTTTGGCGGGGATGGGAGATACTTCGGATGACGTACACGGTTCGCATGGCATATCTAGAACAGGAATAAGGAAAAGCCCACCTTCGCCCTCGCTACACTCGGGCTACGGCGGGCATCCGCCATAGCTCGCCCTCGGCGAGCGACGGCGGATGGGCGATACTGGGCTCGAACCAGTGACCTTGCGGGTGTGATCCGCACGCTCTAGCCAACTGAGCTAATCGCCCGCGCGATTAGATTAATCGCATTCGCATTATATCGGCTCGGCCAGTTCCTGCAACTCCTTGAGCGTGGCCGCGAAATCCGCCGGCCAGGGGGCCGTCAGGGTCATTTCCTTGCCGGTTCGCGGGTGGCGGAACTGGATCGTGTGGGCGTGCAGGGCCTGGCGGGTGATGAGCGGGCCCTCGGCGATGTCGGCGTGGCCCAGGAGCTGGCTGCGATAGACCGGCCCGCCGCCGTACATCCGGTCGCCGACGATCGGATGGCCGATGAAGCTCATGTGCACGCGGAGCTGATGCGTCCGGCCGGTCTTGGGGTACAGCTCCACCAGCGTGAAGCCCGCCCGGCAGGCCCGCAGGCGGTCGAACCGCTGGAGCACCTTGTAGCGCGTGACGGCCTCTTTGCTCGTCACCGGATACGGCCGGCCGGTGTCGCGATGCACGGCGTACTTCTCGCGGATCTTGGGATGCTTGCCGATGGGCGCGTCGATGACGTCCTCCTCGACTGCGATCACGCCGTGGACGATGGCGGTGTAGGTCTTGTGGACTTGCCGCAGTTCGAACTGCTTTCCCAGCCGCCACAGGGCCAACTCGCTCTTGGCGACCAGCATGATGCCGGTGGTGTCGCGGTCGAGCCGGTGAACGATGCCCGGCCGAGAGACCTCGCCGCTGGTGGGCAGCTCGGAGATGTCGCGCCAGTTCAGCCGGAAGTAGTACGCCAAGGCGTTCACCAGCGTGCCGGTCCAGTTGCCGCGGGCCGGATGCACGATCAGGTCAGCCTGCTTGTTGATGGCCAGCAGGTCGTCGTCCTCGTACACCACGTCCAGCGGGATGGGCTCGGGGGGAATTTCCTTGGGCCGGACCGGCGGCAGCATCATGTCGATCTGGTCGCCGGTGCGGATGACGTAGCTGGGCTTGACCAGATGGGCGTTGACCGTCACGTTGCCTTCGCGGATGTACTGCTGAAGCGAGGTGCGGGAGAGGTCCTTGCCCAGCCGCCCGGCCAGGTATTTGTCCAGCCGCCGGTCGGGCAGGGCGCGGCGGATGTCGATGCGCAGATGCTCCAGGCCGTCCTCGGCCTCGGTCTCCAGCGGCGTCTCGACGACCTCCATGGCCCCGGCATCGGCCGGGACGGCCGAATCGAGCGGGCGAGACGTGTTGTGCTTGCGCTTGGCCAGAGACTCTCTCCCCTGCCGCTTGACGGGACTTACAACAGGCTCTTGGCCAGGTCCACGGCGCTGGCGGCGTCGGGGGCGTAGCCGTCGGCCCCGATGTCGTCGGCGTAGGCCTGGGTTACCGGCGCCCCGCCGATCATGGTCTTGACCGCCATGCCGGCGGCCTTGATCGCCTGGACCACCGCGCCCATGTTCGGCATGGTCGTGGTCAGCAGGGCGCTCATGGCACAGAGTTGGGCCTGGTTGGCCTTGCAGGCCTCGACGAACTTTTCCGGCGAGGTGTCCACGCCGAGGTCCACGACCTTCAGGCCGCCGCCGGTGAGCATCATCCCCACCAGATTCTTGCCGATGTCGTGCAGGTCGCCCTTGATCGTGCCCAGGACCACCGTGGCGATGGGCTGCACGCCAGCAGCTTTGAGCTTCGGCCCCAGGACCTCCAGACCGCTCTTCATCGCCCGGGCGGCGATGAGCACCTCTGGCACGTAGATTTCGTTGGCCTTGAAACGGTTGCCGACGATCTCCATGCCGGCGATCAGGCCCTTGTGAAGCACCTCGGCGGGCGCCAGGCCCTCTTTCAACGCCTCCTCGGTGAGCTTCACGACCGTGCCGCGGTCGCCCTGAACCAACGCGTTCGCCAATGCACCCAAGTCAGCCATGCCACATCCTCTCCATAACCGTTCTAGGCGGCCCGAAACTCTTTTCGCAAAGACGCAAAGACGCCACGCCGCTAACTTGTCAAGTCACCAAACCGCCAGGACGGTGGGAACGGCGAAGGTTCGGGGCAGCTCCGGACCGCCTGCGGCTGGCTAGTGCGCGGGTTTGGTGGCAGCCGGGGCGGAGCTGGTGGTGGCCATCCGCACGGGCGACTTAATCTGGTCCAGGTGGGCCAGAGCAATCCTGGCATCCGTAGCCGCCGGCGTGCCGCCCAAATCCGTCATGGCCGTGACGGCCTGATACTCTTCCGTCGCCGTGGCAAAGTCGCCCTCGCTTTCCGCCACCCGCCCCAGCCCCAAATGGGCCTCGGCGACCGCCAGACGCTGATCGGGATACCTCTGAAGAACGCGGCGGAAGTAGGCCGCCGCCTGATCGGCCAGGGCCTTCTGACGCGGATCCGCCACCATCCCTCCCCCCGTCACGAACTGCGCCAGGCAGTATCGGCCCACCTGCATCGAGGCCAGGACGGCGATGTGCTTGTCGTCGGAATCCGCCAGGGTCTTCATGCCGTCCAGGAATTCCTGGGGCGGTACGTTGGGCAGCAGGACGAGCCGGTCGTACGTCGCCTGCAATTCGCGGCGCGCCCGGAGGTTTTTGCTCGCGCTGTACCACACGACGAGCACCGCCAAGAGAACCAGCACGGCGCCCCAGACGATGTAGGTCCTCCATTGCCTGAAAAATTCAACGCCCCTGCCGAGTTCCGCGGATAGGACGTTCTCCTGGAGTTCGTGGCGCCTCTGGGCCTTCATGACACACCCTTACCGTTCGCTTTCCTTGAGGGGATTGACCGCCTGCTGAGGAACGCGCCCGGCAGTCCACAATTCGACCCGAATGTACGTGGGATTAAACAGGCTGCCATCGGACACCGTGATATGGCACCGTTCGTTCTGCTTCTCGAAATCCAGCTTCAGGCTGCCGGTGGAGAACATTTCCGTCACCAGCGTCCAGCGGTTGATGGGCATCTGCCGCCGATAGAACCTGGCCACGGCGAACTTGTCGGGTGAGCCCTTGTACAGGTGGTCCACCCACCGTATTCCCGCCGCCGCCAGATTCCTACTGTACTTCTGGTCCAGATCGAACCCGACGGGTACCGGCAAGTCCGGTATCGGCGGGCGCGTCATCGCCGCAAGCTCTGGGGGTGAGGGCGGCCCGTTGGAACTGCTGCTCGGTTCGTTTTCCGTCTGGCGGTTGCAGCCGGCGGCCGCCGCGACGGCTAGAGCGATCAGCATCATGCCGGCCATCTTCAATCCGTTCATTGCAGCCTCTCCCGCCGTATCTGAGTCGGCGCCTCGGTGCAAAGCCCACGCGGCCTCGTCGCCGCCCCGCCTACCGCTAGGCAGGTTCGCGCCATCGCTACGACGCTAAACTCGTGAATCCGCGGCGTTTTGTCAAGCTCAATTCCCCCTCGCGGACCTCCGTAGCCCCGGCGAAGGAGGCATGCTCCCCATAATCCTATTGTCAAACCCCCGCCCGTGACCGTAGTGTGTTGGGCCGGTTGCCGCGACACCGGCGGCGAGGTTTTTCGCAAGCGGCAAGCCGCAAGCGGCCAGCCGCAGGCCGCCTGGGCCTTGAGTCATGGAGAGACCCCGTGATCGTCGTCTTGAACCTGTTCGACATCCGACCCGGTAAGGAGGGCGACTACGCCAGGTACCTTCGGGCCGTCCAGCCCATCCTGGACCGCTACGGCGCCCAGGTGCTGCTGTACGGCCTGACGCGCATGGTCTACATGGGCAATTGCACGCAGCAATACTGCGGGCTGATCGCCTACCCAAGCTTGGAGGAGCTGCGAAAGCTCTCCCATGACCCGGACTTCGTCAAAATCCGTCCCCTGCGGGACAACTCCACCGCCAACTACATCCTGACGGCCATCGAGCACTTTCCCACCATGATCCACGCGGCGGAGTACCTGGAAAACTTCAAGCCTGCCTCGCCGGCAGACGGGCACGAGTAAAGATTGGAATTCCCCATGAGAAGCGACCTCATCAAGAAGGGCCTGGAGCGCGGGCCGCACCGCAGCCTGCTGCGGGCGACGGGGCTGACTCCCGCCGACATCCGCCGGCCGCTGATCGCCATCGTCAACAGCTACACCGACGTCGTCCCCGGCCACGTGCACCTGGACGCCGTCGGCGAGTTCCTCAAACGCCAAGTCCACGCCGCCGGCGGCACGGCGATCGTCTTCAACACCATCGCCATCTGCGACGGCATCGCGATGGGCCACGCGGGCATGAAGTACTCCCTGGCCTCGCGCGAGCTGATCGCCGACTGCGTCGAGAGCATGTGCGTGGCACACGCCTTCGACGCGATGCTCTGCGTGCCCAACTGCGACAAGGTCGTGCCGGGAATGTTCCTGGCCGCCTTGCGGCTGAATATTCCGACGGTGTTCGTCTCCGGCGGACCGATGGAAGCGGGAAGAGTCGGCGGCGAGGACGTGGACCTGATCGACCAGTTCTACGCCGTCGCCCAGCAGAAGGTCGGCCGGATGACCGCCCGCCAGGTGGCCCGCTACGAGGCCAACACCTGCCCCGGCTGCGGGTCGTGCAGCGGCCTGTTCACCGCCAACAGCATGAACTGCCTGGCCGAGGCCATCGGC
>JBEKZI010000008.1:0-42937 GCA_049510055.1 Phycisphaerae bacterium
GCACGGGCTTGGCGATCCGGTGGGCGAGCAGGTCCACATAACGGTTGACCGTCTCCCCCACATTGCGAGGAAGTTCCTGCAGTTCTTCGTAGCGACTCAAGAGGTAGTCCAAAGAAGCTGGCATGCGCGCAAGACTCGAGAAATCGGGATGGCGATCGATTAAGACCATGAGCTCTTCTGTGGAGAGATGGTCCAGTCGTTGCGATATGAACTCCCGCATACAGGTGCTGGTGTCAAACGGCTTCCATGCTGCATCGGGGAGAGAGGGAAACTTGGGCTTTCCGGTGGGGGGCAACTCCTGCAGGAGGTCTCCAAAAAATGTGTCTGCATCAAGAACCTCGATGAACCCAGAACCTCTTGCTATTGTGGCCTCAATTAGGCGCATTGCGTGCTGGCTCGGACCATGCCCCTGAAGGAGCAGCCAGTATATGCCACCTGTGAAAGCGGTTGCGCCCTCTGACAAGGACAGAAGCACGCTCATTATGGAAGAGTCATTGCCCGCGTAGCCAGCCACGATCATGACGCCCTCTCGGGCGGAAGTTCCTAGCTTTGCGAGTATGCTGGTTGTGACAATGTACATTTCATGCTCAAGATTCCTGATGTTGCCATAGAGATAGTCCCCGTGGAGCTTCAAGACTCGTGTCCGTCGCGAGCCTATATCGACACATGCAGGAAACTGATCGCCTGGGAAAACGCAGGGGAAGTACCCACATTCATCAAGGATAGCGTATTCTGCCAACCGATCGAAGTTTGTGGTCGCCAGGATACGGCAGTATCCTCGGTTAATTAGCTCTGCGATGCACCTATGGCCACTCGATGGCTTCTTCCCTGTGATGGCTCGCTCAAAGAAGGTTAATCGTTCCTCTTGACTTGGGAAACCAGCATCAAGGGTGGAGGCATACGGGTTGGATGGGTCGAAAAATGGTTGTTGTCTCAGCCAAGCAAGGATGTTGTCCGGTGGTGCGGCCGCATCGCCCATTAGTGTCCGGCCGACCTCAACAATGATGCCGGTTGCACTTGGGATGCCTGACGACACAGAAAGCCCCGCCCCAAGGAAGATCGAACAACTCCCTGTTCGACGGATCGCTTCGCCTAACATTTGTATCGTCTGTCTGTAAAACGGCTTGTGCATTGGCGACAGGCTCCTAGACGGTACTATCAGTGTGGCCATACCAACAGGCCCGACCCGAGTCAGTCTTGCAGAACGCCAGTGGCCCGGCGACCAGAGCAGTAGTGCGTAAAGTCTACTCGCCACCTAGCAGTACAACAAGGGATGGTGCCACTTCCACTTAAGGCTTTACCCTCTAAGCACTGTCTGCCCGGACAGCTTGCGTGCGGACGACATAGATAACCAGCAACCCCGGTCCAAGTCGGGCCGGCGCGAAAGGACACACAAAAACTCTCACAGGCCCGTACAAGTAACCCCGAAGCTCCATGCGGAAACTACCGCTCCTCCTCCCATCACCGGAGTCTACTCCGAAAACGAGGAGCAGATGTGCATCCCGCAATCATGAAGGTAGGAAATGCCCTTATCCCTGCAGGCTGGCCAGATTGTGACTCCTAGCTTGGGCCGGACAGCGCCTCCTCTTACGGGCAAGCCTGTACACAATGTTGTACTGCGCGCCTGTTTGGGCTGACTCTCCTCGAACTCAGGAAGAGGGTACAGCCGACATCGTAGATTCTCCGGCGGTAGCCCCCGACAGAGTAGTCCTTGAGTGGGCAGATTCGCAGCTGCTAGACTCCATCTTGGCGGCACACAGTTGGTCGAGGAATCTCAGGCAATTCCGACCCGTGCCTGGAATGTCACAGGCCGCAGTAGCACTCGCGAAAGCTTTGCCCGAACTGCCGACCTGTCCATAACCTGAGTATCCGTACACCACTTCTGGAAGTATGAGCTCGCAGTCATCGAAGCTAACCCATCACATGGCCACTCTGGTAGGGGATGCTTACCGGCCCGGTGCACGGCTGGAATCACAACCAACCCAGGTCCCCCCGAAGTAGCCAAGCAAGAAGTTTGGATGCGGTTCATCTCCGCGACCGTCGCTATGGTCTCCTCCAGGGGCTGGAATGCTGACGGATCGTCAGCAATCCACCGGTCGAAGACCACCGAAAAGGGGTCTATGGGGTTGTTCAGGAGTTCTTTCTCTTTGCCATCGGGTCTCCGCAGGATGATCCGGCCGGTTGAGTGCGAATAGACCAATGACCCGTTTTCGAAGACGAACTCGAACACCTTGGTATCATTCTGGAGGCCTTTGCCACCGCTGATCGTTATTGCCACTCTCCCAGTCCGTGCAAAGCGGCCAAACCCGCTCGCCAGACCGACAAAAGCACCAAAAGTGAGGAGCCCCGAAGGTGCGCCTTCGTGCCGTGTCATGAATAGGCGCCCTGAACGAACATCTACCTTGAAGCCGGGAACTATATGGCGGAGAAGGCTGAACGCATGGTAGAGATATTCGGCCCAGACCGACCCCATCGCCAGAAACGGAGCGCTGTTGACTGTATCCACAAGTCTGGTTTCATCCAGCCGGACGTCCAGCCATAGGAGTTCACCGAATTGGGCGCGCATCCAATGCAGATAGTGGGACAGGACCTTGACTACTGGAGCCATCAACCAATGATCGTCAACCACGACATTCAGGCCGTAGCAGGTCTCTCGCACCTGTCCAATCTGTGATGGCTTGCAGAGGGGCTTCTCCACAATGATCGTCTGCCCCCGATAGCCACCTCGGCTCACCCTCTTCAGTATGGACAGCGACTTGTCTGGAGGGACGCCAATGTACAACGACCGCGCAAGATTCAGCAGGTGGGCAAGACCTTGGCGCGATAGTGGCCAGATCCACTTGACCAGTCGCTGCACTTGAGGTAGGCATTGCGGAGCGACCACCACAAGAGGCACATCACCATAAAGTGGGTGCGCCTTCCCGCCGGCTAGGAGTCGTCGGATCACGTCACCGCCGCCGAAGATTACCATTAGCATGGCCATTACCGGTTTCATTTTTCCACTCCTTTCACGACTAGGGTTCCTCGTAGGTACTCTTTCCGACATTGTTATCCTATGAGAAACAGGCATCCGTTGTCAAGCCTTAACACTCAACAGCGAAAGGACTTACGGAAGTTCTGAGTCGCGCTCGATTGGACTCGCGAGGGAATGATGAACCTCTCGCATGAGCTAGACGCGAGGTTACCATGCGAACAAATGCATCCTACTAAACGAACACTTGGGAGCCCAATGGGGAAGAGAGTGCCTCGCCGGACTGGATACCACCGCTAAGTACCTGAGTGCGCGCACGAGAACCCATTGGTTTCTGAAGAGTTATGCGCTGTCTAGGGTATGTTGCCGTTTGGGCAATCGGGAGTAGACTTTTGCCACCCCAAGAGACGTGAATAGGAGAGAATTGAGACCGATGGCGGGTATAGGTTGTCACCAGCAACGCAGTATTCGGACTACAGCTTGAGCGCCGTCTCCATGTCGGTTACGAAATGGCTCACATAGCCACCGTTGACAGCTGCCAGAATCGCCTCTGTCTTGTCGACTGGATCACTTCGGCGCTTATTGCGTGCAATGAGAACCACCTTTGCCCCTGACTTGACGAGTTGTTGGAGTGTCCTGAGTCGGATGGCACTATAGATTAAGCAAGTCTCTTCCCCTCCATCAGTGGCCATCCGTGTCAGAGCCAATGGATTCCCTTCCCTATCCACAGGCCAGAACGCCACGTCACCGACCATTTCCTTCGGGCTCTTGATTCGCTCTGCATCGAGAACCCTCTTGAAGACACTGTTCGCGGGTGTTCCCACACCAGTTATGACCAGGTCGAGGCCTGACTTTGCCCCGGCCTTCAGCCTATCAGGGTCGGCAAGCTCGAGAACCTTCTTGTTCGATTGGCTAATGTCTTCTCGGTCGAGCTCAGCTTCAGATACCACCAACGTCGAACTCAGTCCGTATGGGGTTACCGTACACTTGGGAAGCCTATCACGAATCATCTCTGCCAGCCGGAGCACAGCAATGTTAGCGTTCCCTTCAAGTTCCCACCCATCCACCGGTGTAACGTTAAGTGCTGCGATGTTAATTATCTTGGACACGTTGTCTATATTCCCAATCAGTTCGTCCCAGAAACGGCTTTCCACTAGTTGTTTTACCGTTTCCCCGGTCGAGGATCCGCTTACGACTCCGATGTTTACCTCGGTCTTCCTGCTGTTTAGCAGGAGCTCCCGCAACAGGTGTAATAGGATCTCTGCTGCCACGAGAGCAAACATTGCGTTATCCGGAGAACCATCAGCGACGAACACCTGCACGTTCTGCCCGTAGACTCTGAGCCATTGGGACTGGATGGTGACTGCGAGCTTCTCCTCGGCTAACTTTCCCTTCAGAACAAGATAGCCTTTCTCAAAGGCTTCGTTGATCCGTTCCCTAAACGCGTTGACCCCGAGCTTCGGGTGAAGAGCTTGCCCGCATTCCTCAAGAGATTTTCCGTCACGAAAGTGTTGTCGTGCCTGCTCAAAGAACTTCTCCGTTAGCCGATCCACCTCGACCTTATTATGACGAGTCATTACATGACCTCCAGTTGCGGGTCTCTGTTGCCGCGAAAGGGATCACAATCATTGGCGGCGTTCCCATCTGTCCGGAGGAATTCTACACCTTGGGTTCGTGGCGCACAAGGGGTATGAGCTGCTGCCCGACAACTCCGAACCTGTCTTCGCTAAAGCTCCGACAAGGCAGGCTGCCCGGCGGTAGGTTAACAAGGGAGGCGCCGGCTGGTCGGCCGTCTTCCTGTTGACCAAGCACCAGGCGACGATTTGGTCCCGAAGGGAAGGTCGGTGCGGGTGCGTTTGGGAGGCTGGCGTATGCACGCGAGCGACGCGGCAGGGCGAGAAGTGAATGATCACCCTGGCATGTCGCTCAATTGGAGACGGCTAGTGAGGGAGGGCAGTACCGGCTTGGTTTTGGCGCTTCCAGCAGGGGTTCTGACGCCCTTGTCACCGATTCCGGCACCGGCGACGCGGATGCGACCGTATCTCTTGGGTGTTCTAAGGGCTTAGAAGGCATAGCGTCCAGCTTTGTAAAGCGGATGTTGTGGGTTCGATTCCCTCCGCTGGCTATTTTGACAATCGTTGCCAGGGGATGACAGCAAGCGACAGGCGTTGCCTTTATTCCGCAGGTTCCAAGACTTGGGGCGTTTTCAAAACGGTCTTCCGGCCGGTCCGTTTTGCCAATGGGTGACAATAAGTGACAGCGGTGGACTACAGTCCGTCACCGATTCCGGCACCGGTGTCACTGATTCCGTCACCGCTGGCACCGAAACCGGCACCGATTCATGCACCGGCAACCAGGCCGTTCGTGCCCGTGGCGACCTGCGGGCGGGTTTCGTCAAGGAAATCGAGGTCCGCGTCCTTGCCCTGCCGTGAGGGAGATTCCACAAAAGCAGCAGAATCTAAGAGCCCATCCGGTTCACGTCGAACGTGCCTCAGCGAGGCCTACGGTGGCCGGCAGGGCGCCGCGTACGCCATCGATGGATGCCTGTCGATCCAGCTTGTGCCATTTTTGACGAAGACCTTTGATGGCTGCGAACGACGATCTCCAGGCCACGACATACATGAATTGGCGGTAGTAGAACCGCTGAATTAGGATGACCCACAGGTGACGCAGTTTCTTGCCGTCCAGCAGAAAGGCGAAGAGGGACCCGCACAGGTCAAGGGCCAGGAACAGGAGGTAGCCGACCAGGATAGCGGTAAAGTCTCTTCGGAAGAAAGAGATCAATAGCACCAGATCGCCAATGGGTGCGAAGAGGGGAAAGATCAGTTGGAAGACCAGGATGTTTGGCAATGCGACCCAACCCAGGCTGCCGCGTCCGAAACTCTTCCGGTGCTTCCAAAGGCACTGGAAGGTCCCATAGCTCCAGCGGAACCTTTGGCGGAACAGGGCCGAGGTGCTCTCCGGTGCCTCCGTTTTCGAGCGGGCCAAGGGGGCGTACGCAATCCGCCCGCCATACTCTAAGACCGTAAGGGTCAAGTCCGCGTCTTCGGTCAACGTGCCGCCGGAATAGCCTCCGACGCGAGAGACGGTTTGCCGCCTCCATGCCCCCGTGGCGCCTGGGACGACTGAAATGCTGTTCAATGCCTCGAAGGCCCGACGGTCATAATTCTGGGAGGTGACGTATTCGACGTTCTGGAACAGCGTGAGCAGGTTCTGCGTGTTTCCGACATTGACATTGCCGCACACCGCGTCGACCTTGGGGTCGGCGAAGGGGGCGATGAGATGCCGGAGGGTCTGCCGCGAGACGATTGTGTCCGCGTCGAGGGTGACGACGTAGTCGTCCTTGGCTGTCTGGAAGCCCAGATTCAATGCCGAGTGTTTTCCGCCGTTTGGCCGGGAGATCAGGCTGATGCGATTGTCGGATTGTGCCATCTCCTGCACGATGGCGGCGGTGTCGTCCGTGCTGCCGTCGTCGACCACGAGCACGGTGAAGGTTGGATAGTCGCTATCGCAGACGGCCTCCAAGGTGCGTCGGATGACCTTGCTTTCGTTGTAGGCGGGGATCAGCACCGTGACGGGCGGCGTGTAGTCGGCCGTCCGCTGCTGGGATCGACGACGGATGACAAAGAACCCCAGCAGGAGAATCCGAAAGATCGAGACGGCCGTGGTCACCAGGAACAGCCACTTCAAGAACGGCCACCAGAGTTTGGTCACGGTTGAAGGGATGCGTCCGCCCATCGCCAGCACTCGCTCGCGAAGGGGTGCGGATGGCATGAGCGATTTTCGTGGCAGCCCCAACAGCTCGTTGAGGGTGACGAACCGGTATCCTTCTTTCTTAAGACGGGGAATAAGAATGGTCAGCGCCTGCACGGTTTGAGATCGGTTGCCGCCGCCATCGTGCATGAGAACCACTGACGAACCGCTGATCTTGAGTGTATCGATAACCCGTTGAACAATCACATCTGCCCCTGGCTGGGCATAATCGGCAGGGTCAATGTCGGCGCCGGCGATGAGGTAACCCTTCTTGCACACGGCATACAGGCGGGTCACTTCGTCGGGTTCCAGCGGCGAGGAAAGACCGAAGGGAGGGCGAAAGAGCAGGGTTTCTCGGCCGGTGCAGGACTCGATGATGCGTTGCGTGGCCGTCAGCTCCAAGTTCAACCGCACGTCTGATATGGCCTGAATATCGGGATGTGAGAAGGTGTGATTCCCTAACAGATGGCCCTCTGCCGCTTCTTGCTTGACCAGATCGGGGGTTTCCGATGCCCGTTCGCCGATTAAGAAGAATGTGGCCCGAACGTTATTGCGCCGGAGAACCTCCAGAACTTGGGGCGTCCATTCGGGATTGGGGCCGTCGTCGAACGTCAGCGCCACTTTGCGATCGGTACTGTGACCCATTTCCTTCACGGTGAAATAGCGGGGAAGTTCGCCGTAGCCGGCCCAGTCGATGGTCTGCCCGTCTACCGAGACGTCCCTGTTGCCGTCCCGGCGAAGCGAGTCGACCTTCAGCAGCTCGCCTTCGCCCTCGCTCAGGATCGTCTGCTGGCTCTTGACCGTTTCGAGGTCGGACGGCTGGAAATCGGCCGGAGAGTCGCAGGCCAGGATGTCCCAAACGCCGGGCTCCTCCTGCCCCAGCCGCCACAGGCCGATTCCACCGAACGAACCCTTCTTGACCGTCAAGAACTGGTTCCAGAAGGAAATCGCGTCCAGCAGCCACACATCGTGTTGGGATCCATCCTGGGCCTTGTACGAGAAATGGGTGTTGACGGAAACGCTTTCGGTCTTAACCTTGGCGCCGACAGATGCAGCCAGCCTCATGGCGTCGATGAATGTGAGGCTTTGGGTTTCCCTGTTGTCGCCGACTTTCCAGTCGTAGCCGTAGGCGCCCAGACCGACGATTATTTTCTCCGGCGGGATGCGATGGGCCATGGTCTCGATGCCGTCGACAAACCATTCCTGGCTGGCGATCGGGCCGGGCTGGCCGCCGGGGAAGTGCTCGTCATACCCCATGACGATGACAGCGTCGGCAATCTTGCCAATGGTTTCGTAGTCGAAGGCCTCGTCATTCAGGGGGAGATCGACCGTGACGTAGAGGTTATGGCGGTGGAAAGCGGCCACGAGGTCGGCCATCCAGTCCAGATAGAGATCCCGATCCTCGCTGCTGAGCGCCTCGATGTCCAGGTTGATTCCTTGGGCATGCGACTGGAGGATCTTGTCTACCAAGGTCTGAATGAGAATCGTTCGGGCATCCTCGTCCCGCAGCAACTCTGAGAATTCATCCGCATGCCAAACGCCTTCGACATCCACGTTCGCCAAGCGCGGAAAAAGCTGGACCTTGCCGTGGGTCAGCAGTTGGGTCACCTGAGGCTTGACCGTCTCGTGAAGCTTGCCGTCGGCCGTGCTGAGCGTGTACCAGTCCGGGACGACAATGTCCAACCGCTGGATGTTGTTCTTCAAAGAGGCCACGCTGGCGGGGTCATCCTGAATGAGAAAGGCGACGTGGAGGAAAGGTTTCTTGAAAAATGCCGGCTGACTCAACGGGTGCTGGACTGCGGGCTGGGTTGCCGGTTCAGAGTCCGCTGGCGCGGTTGTGGCCGGCTCCTTTGGCGCGTCCGCGGAGGCAAGCTCCGATTCGATGATTCTGTAACCGTTGCCATCCGGGCTCGAAAGACGAGGAACCCGATGCAGTTGTGGTTTAACGACGACGCTGAACACGAAACCGAGGATCAGAATCAATCCGACCAGGCATATGCCGGTGCAGATAAACAGGAATTTTTTCCACCTGATCCCGCTTGGGTCTTCAAAGACCATGGTTACCGCTCATGCCCAGGGAGTTCCACGCCGGAGTTCCGACTTAACCGACACCGTCGCTTCGACGACCTCCTGCTTAACGTATTACTACCGTCCATCGTTTCCTTAATTCTGCCTCGTTTTGGATCCTTAGCAAGCCAATTATGGATAGCTCCCCAGCCCTCGCTGGACCGCCTGCGGGTGGCAGGCCAAGTTCCACAGACTCACAACCCCTTCATTGTATCCGATGCTAACAGACGCGTCCCTATCCAAAACCTCTGCCGACTCGCAAGTCACGGCCACATAAGGTGTTGCAGTATGTCTCGTAACGGCCTGCAGGCAGGTTTGGTGCCGCTCAAGGCCGATGCTGGGCAGCCGCTCAACCGCCCCGGCTGTGTCGATGAGTTGGAGGTGGGTGTAGGTGTTCATCGTCAGACGGATGTCGCTGTGACGCATCAGCTCTTGCGCCATTCGCGGCACCACGCCGGCCTTGCTGAGCAGCGTGGCGAAGGTATGCCGAAGGCTATGGACGTCGACCGTCTTGCCATCGGCGGAATGACCGACCCGACGCTGGAACAGGTGCGTATAATAATCGTATAATAATTAATAGAGCTCACCAGAAGCGGCCATGACCGTCGGCACGCAACCTTCTGCCGATCATCATCCGCCAGACAAGAGACGAGGCGGTCTGTGATTAAGCGAAAGAAGGCAAAGAAGTCCGGAAGCGTTCGGCGTTTCTACTGGTGGGGATGGTTCAGGCGAGAGGCGTCTCCAGCGACATCGCACGAGGTCACGGGCTGTCTGATCGAAAGCCTAGAACCGCGTGTGCTGCTGTCGCACGCGCTGATGGCCACCCCGGATTTCGTGCTCTACAACAGCGGGATGGCCACCGCGGCCGACACGGCCAGCCCCATCGGCCTGACGCCTTCGATCATCCGCCACGCTTACGGGATCGATGCCGTCAAGCTGGGCTCGGTCGTCGGCGACGGGACAGGCCAGACCATTGCGATCGTCGACGCCTATAATGATCCCAACATTGTCGCCGATCTGCACGCCTTCGATCTCCAGTTCGGCTTGCCCGATCCTACCCTTACCCGGATCAGCCAGACTGGGTCAACGTCTCTGCCGAGAACCGATCCCTCTGGCAAGGGCGACTCCTGGGCTCTGGAAATATCCCTGGACGCGGAATGGGCACACGTGGTGGCCCCCCAGGCCAATATCGTGTTGGTGGAGGCCAACTCCGCCTCGCTCAACGACCTGATGACCGCGGTGAACACGGCGCGGAGGCGGGCCGGCGTCTCGGTGGTCTCGATGAGCTGGGGGGGCAGTGAGTCTTCTTCTGAGCTCTCGACCTATAATTCCTACTTCACTACGCCCTCGGGCCACATACCGGTGACGTTCGTGGCCTCCAGCGGCGACAGCGGCGCCTACGACTCGACAACCGGCGCAGTGGCGGCGGACTACCCAGCCGTGTCGGCCAACGTGCTGGCCGTCGGGGGGACGTTTCTCAGTACCGACGCCGCCGGCAACTACATCTCCGAGAGCGGCTGGGGCAACTATTGGCTGAGTAGTTACTATGGCGGCAGCGGGGGGGGCATCAGCACCGTTGTTCGCCAGCCCAGCTATCAGAGCGGCGTGGTCACCCAGAGCAGCGCCTACCGCACGGTGCCGGACGTGGCCTTCGACGCCGATCCCAACAGCGGCGTGGCCGTCTACGATTCATGGGACTTCGGCAGTTCCGCGCCCTGGGCTCAACTGGGCGGCACGAGCGTAGCCGCGCCGTCGTGGGCCGGTGTGATCGCTATCGCCGACCAGGGGCGCGTACTCCAGGGCCTCTCGACCCTGGATGGCCCCAGCATGACCCTTCCCAAGATCTATTCGCTGCCCAGCCGGGACTTCCACGATATTACCACCGGCAACAATGGTTACCCCGCTACCGTTGGGTATGACCTGGTCACCGGGCGCGGTACGCCGATCGTCAACCTGTTGGTGTCCGATCTGGCGGGCTTTGCTCCGGCTGCGCAGGCGCCCGCTCCGACCATCGGATCACTCGTGGTCAACCCTTCGTCGGTGACGGCCGGTGCGTCGGTCACCCTGACGGCCAGCAATGTGCAGGACACCTCCGCCACGATCAGTTCCGTCCGCTTCTATCTGGACACCAACGGGATCGCCGGCTTGCAGATCGGCTCCGATACGCTGGTGGGCAAAGGGACCCAGAACGGCAGCACCTGGTCCCTGTCGATTTCCACCAGCGGATTGGCCATCGGGAGCCACACCTACTATGCCGTCGCCACCGATAGTGCTAATGTCGCCAGCGATGCCGTTGGCACCAACCTGAACGTGACCCCCGCGGCACCAGGCAATGACAACTTCGCGAGCGGTACCGTCATCTCAGGAACGTCGCTCACGGTCACCGGGACCAATATCGGGGCGACCAAGGAAGCCGGCGAGCCGGCCATTGCGAGCAACGCGGGGGGCAGGTCGGTCTGGTACACCTGGACCGCGCCAGCCAACGGGAAGGTGACGCTGAACACCCATGGCAGCAATTTCGACACGCTGCTGGGCGTCTACACCGGCAATTCGGTCTCCAGCACCACCCTGGTCGCCAGCAATGACGACGACCCTGCCGCTCGCTATTCCGCCAATCCTTACACCAGCGCCGTGACATTCAACGCGGTGGCCGGTGTGACCTACCACATCGCGGTCGACGGCTACAGCGCAGCCTCGGGCAACATTGTACTGAACCTGGTCGAGACGCCCGCACCCGCCAATAACAAGTTCGCCCACGCCGTCGCGCTTCAAGGCCGGCCCGTGATGTGGACGGGCACCAACGCTACCGCCACCCGTGAGGTGGGCGAGCCCTACGTCGCCGGCAACGTCGGGGGGGCCTCGGTGTGGCTGACCTGGACGGCTCCAACTTTCGGGGCGGTGACCATCAACACGCACGGCAGCAATTTCGACACGCTGCTGGGCGTCTACACCGGCAATTCGGTCTCCGGTACCACCCTGGTCGCCAGCAATGACGACGACCCTGCCGGCAGAACCCTTACCAGCGCGGTGGCCTTCAATGCGGTGGCAGGAGTGACCTATCATATTGCGGTCGACGGCTACAACGGGGCCACCGGCACTATCGTGCTGAACATCGTTTGAATTTCGACTGATGCGAGAATGGCCTTGGGCAACGGATGCCTTGAGGAGCAGGATCTGTTTCTTCCAGAGCCGCGAGTCCCTGGCCGCCAGGCTGGTGGCCGCAGAAAGCCAACTGGACATGTCGCTCAATTGGAGACGGCTAATGGGGGAGGGCAGTACCGGCCGGTTTAGGCGCTTCCGGCAGGGGTTCTGACGCCCTTGTCACCGATTCCGGCACCGGGCAACCGCACCGTTCGTGCCCGTGGCGACCTGCGGGCTGGTTTCGTGCTGCACGAGGCCGATGCGTGGCAGCAGTTCGTTCATCGACCCGCTTCGCAGTCCCCCAAGGTCCATCGAGACATATGTGAAGCCCAACGTTTTGAGGCGGCGAACAAGCTCGTCCCTGACAGCTAAGAGCCTGCTGAAATCTTCTGCCGGAACCTCGATACGGGCCACGGTATCATGGTCGCGCACGCGGCATGCCACGAAGCCCCAGTCGCGCAGGGCATTCTCGGCCTGTTCGACGCGAGCCAGCCGATCGGCCGTAATCGGCTGGCCGTAGGGAACGCGGCTGGCCAGACAGGCCATCGCGGGCTTGTCCCAGGTCGGCAGGCCCATTCGTCGCGAGAGCTCCCGCACGTCGGCCTTGGTTAGCCCGGCCTCCATGAGCGGGTTGCGGACGCCGAGTTCCCGACCGGCGGCAAGGCCGGGACGGACGTCACCGGCATCGTCAGCATTCGCGCCACTAATGATAGCGGAGAATCCCCTGCTGCGGGCCAGTTCCGCCAATCGGGTGAAGAGGTCATGCTTACAGAAGTAGCAGCGGTTGGCCGGATTGGCGGCGTACTGCGGATCGTTAAGCTCTCCGGTGGGCACCTCGACCAGTTCTACGCCCAGCCGCCCGGCCAGCTCGCGCGCCGCGACCAGTTCACGCTGCGGCAGACTGGGCGAGACGCCCACGGCCGCCAAGACGTTGGTTGGCCCAAGCGTCCTGGCGGCCAGGGCGAGCAGGCAGGAGCTATCGGCCCCGCCGGAGAAGGCCACGATCAGACGATCCATGCCCCGCAGGGCTTTTGTGCACTTGGCCAGACTTGCGTCTGAGTCGTGACCTTCACCGTTTGGAGCCGGCCCATCCATGACCGCTCCTATGCTTGCGAGGCCTTCAGGGCCTGGTCCAGGTCGGCAATGATGTCCTGGACATCTTCGATGCCGATGGACAGGCGCACAAACTCCGGCGTCACGCCCGTGGCTACTTGTTCCTCCGGCGTCAGTTGCGAGTGCGTTGTCGAGGCCGGGTGGATGACCAGCGTCTTGGCGTCGCCGATGTTGGCCAGGTGGCTGGCCAGCTTGACGTTGTTGATGAACTTCACGCCGGCCTTCGCGCCACCACGGATGCCGAAGCCCACGATCGCGCCTTGCCCGTTAGGCAGGTACCTCTTGGCATTGGCGTAATGCGTGTGATCCGGCAGGCCGGGGTAGTTGACCCACTCGACGGCCGGGTGGGTCTGTAGCCACTTGGCCACCGCCAGGGCGTTCTCGCAGTGCCGCGGGAGGCGCAGGTGGATTGTCTCGATGCCCAGCAGGAACAAAAACGCCGCGAAGGGACTCAAGCATCCGCCGGTATCCCGCAGCCAGTGCGTGCGGATGTGGATGATGTACGCGATGTTCCCGATGGGTTTCAGCGCCTCGGTGAAGATGATGCCGTGGTAGGCCGGGTCGGGCTCGGTGAACTCCGGCCACTTCTTGGGGTTCTCGGCCCAGGGGAACGTGCCGCCATCCACGATCGCCCCGCCGATGTGCACGCCGTGGCCGCCGATGAACTTGGTGGTCGAGTACACCACGATGTCCACGCCGTGCTCGATGGGGCGAAGCAGCGGCGGCGGCGTGACCGTGTTGTCCACGATCACCGGCAGGCCATGCTTGTGGGCCACGTCGGTGAGCTTGCGGAAGTCCGGCACGTCGTTCTTGGGGTTGCCCAGGCTCTCCAGGTACACCGCCCGGGTGTTCTTGTCGACCAGCTTGGCGATCTGTTCCGGGTGGTCGGGGTCGAAGAACCGCACCTCGATGCCCAGCTTCTTGAAGGTCTGCGTGAACAGCGTCCAGGTGCCTCCGTAGAGGTTGGTCGAGGAGATGAAGTTCTGGCCGCTGTGCGTGATGGTGAGAATGGCGGCCGTGATGGCCGCCTGCCCGGAGGCAAATGCTAGGCCGGCCGCCCCGCCGTCCAACGCCGCCAGACGCTTCTCCAGCACATCGTTGGTGGGGTTCATCAGCCGGCTGTAGATGTTGCCGAATTCCTTCAGCGCGAACAGGTTTGCGGCGTGGTCCGTGTTCTTGAACACGTAGGACGACGTCGCGTAGATCGGCACCGCGCAGGCCGTCGTGGTGGGGTCAGGTTGCTGTCCTGCATGCAGGGCCAGCGTTCCTAAACGATAGTGGGTTGCAGTGGTCATTTCAGCGTTCCTTTCATGGTACAGCAGTCAGTGGGACTACGGGACGCCGACAGGCGGGTGACTTCCACCACGGAAATCGAACTTGCCCTAGTGTCGGGCCGCATCGGTCCCTTTTCGGCCGTCGCGACGTGTCGGTCGCGATGGCCACGGGCTGGCTTTGGCACCTTGTCCCTCGACTGGCTCAGGGCAGGTTGTCGTGCGGTCGTCGGGCCAGTACCCTCGCGCACTCTTGATGTTTGCAGCGAACCGATTCGACTTGTGCAGCTTTTGTCTCTGGGGTCGTCGATCACTCTCCTTTCTTCCCGTCACCGTCACGCCGTCAGGTCGGCGAACAGCGGCGATGACAAGTACCGTTCGCCGAAGCTGGGGACGATCACCACGATCACCTTGTCTTTATTCTCGGGCCTGGCGGCCACGATGGCCGCCGCACGCAGCGCCGCCCCGCTGGAGATGCCCACGAACAAGCCCTCCTCCTTCGCCGCCCGGCGTGCCCAATCGATGGCCTCGTCCTGCTCGATCGGGATGACCTCGTCCACGACCTTGAGGTTCAGCACCTTTGGCACAAAGCCCGCGCCAATGCCCTGAATCTTGTGCGGGCCGGGTTTTGGGGCCTGGCCGGCAAGCGCCTGGGTGAGCACGGGGCTTTGAGCCGGCTCGACCGCAATGGCCTTGAACGACGGCCGGCGAGCCTTGATGACTTCCGAGACGCCCGTGATCGTCCCGCCCGTGCCCACGCCGCTGACCAGGATGTCCACCTTGCCGTCGGTGTCGAACCAGATTTCCTCAGCCGTGGTGCGGCGGTGAATCTCCGGGTTGGCGGGGTTCTCGAATTGTTGGGGCACAAACACATTCTTGTCGGCCCCGGCGATCTCCAACGCCCTGTTCACCGCGCCGGTCATTCCTTGCGCCGCCGGCGTCAGCACCAGTTCGGCCCCTAGCGCCTTGAGCACCTTGCGCCGCTCCAGGCTCATGGACTCCGGCATCGTCAGCAGCAGCCGATAGCCGCGGGTAGCGGCTACAAACGCCAGCGAGATCCCTGTGTTCCCGCTGGTCGGCTCGACGATTAATGTTCGGTCGGTGATCTTGCCACTCTTCTCAGCCGTATTGATCATCGCCACGCCGATGCGGTCCTTCACGCTCGCCAGCGGGTTGTGGCTCTCCAGCTTGGCGAGCACCGCCGCGCCCCGGCCCGCCAGCTTGCGGACGCGGACCAGCGGCGTGCGGCCGACCGTTTTCGTGATGTCTTGATATATGTTCGACACGGATGTCTCCTAGTGCGGTGGCCTGGTCACAGAACGCTCGCGATGATCCACCAACTGATCGCCAGCGCCGCAATCGCGATAAACGCCATTTCCATAAGGGTCCAGATGATCTCGGCAGTCATGATGCGCTCCTTAGAACTCGTACTTGAACTGGAGCCACCATGCCCCGTCCTCGACGGTGTTGGCCATGTTCCCGAAATCGCCCCAGCCGGCCACCAACGTCGCGTGCTTGTTGATGATCCAGCTGACGTCGATGGCCTGCCAGTTGTTCTCATCACCGACCAGGCCGGGGATCCTGTCGTACGGGTTGGCCTTGCCGCGGAACTCATAGGCCACCAGCAGCCAGTCCGTGGGCAGGTAGGCCACGCTGCCCTCGAACGTGGTGGAGCGGTGGTCGCTAAAGCCCAGGAAACCCAACTGCGCGGCCGAGCTGTTCCGCAGACCGGCGGTCAGGATCAGGGGCCGGTTGAGCGTGAAGATCTTGTCCACGAAGGTCTTGCTGGCCGTGAGCGTGAAGTCGACACCGTTGGCCTTCTCGTACCCGATGGAACTCAAGGCCCCACCGAGCTTATTGTTTATCGAGGAAATGCCGTCATTCACCTTGAAGTGCACGCCGCCGGTCAGGGCGGGCAGCGGCAGGCCGAAGCTGTTTTCTTCCACCAGCAGGCCGCGGACATTGAAGTTGTGCAGCCAAACGGCGTCGTGGTCGATGTCCACGCCGGTTGCTCGACGGATATCATTGTCGAGCGTTCCCACGCCGAAGCGATCCAGGCCGTAGCCAAGCTCGATCCGGCCGAAGAGAGTCTCCGTGATCGTCAGGGCCTGAAGATTCTTGCGGCCCATGATGACGTTTGAGAAGGCGGCGGCCGGCAATCCAAACCAACTGCCCTTGGGGCCGGGATTGACCAGGTACGCCATGGGCGTGATGGCGCCACCGCCGTAGCCCTCAATCGTGTGGAAGGGCAGGGGAGGGCCTTTCTCGGCAGCGGCGGGGGGCTGACTCGGCGGGGTCTTGGCCGCGGCCGGCTCCTCCTTGGCGGCAGTTTCTTCAGCGGCGGCAAGCTGCTGGGCGGAGGCCAGCCAGTTGCTCTCCGTCGCGACATTCGCTTCAGCAGGCGGGGCGGTATAGGATTGCTTGCTAGCTAAACTGGCCAGATCAAACACCTCCGTAGCCTCGTCCTGCGCAACGACTACGGTTGCGAGCAAAAAGACGAACAAGATAGACAGAACATGAATTTTCATGGGGTGTATCCTTATCCTTGGGGCCAGGGAAGACTCGACGGTTGCAGGCCGGTCGACACGCGCTACATTCGCCGGCTGCGACAGCGCATAGGCACCCAAGGGTTCCGGCGGAGCTTGAGGTGCTTCCGCCGAAGCTCGGCGAGAAAGGCCGCGGTCGCCAGGGGCGGCGCGGAGGCTGGAGTGATGGTGTTCGTAGTCATGTTTTTGTATTATCCAACTAAGTCAATCGGAGCAGTGTATTATAATGTCAAAGAATGTCAAGCGAATTTGTCATATTTTATGTAAATTTCTACATAACCATTATCCACAATATATTAGGTGAAACATAATACGAAGATTCAATCAACTCATACTCCATATCGAGTTGACCTTTGTAGCTTCAAATGGCATAATTATCATCTATCTAGTGGTGATTAGAGGAGTGGAACGGTGAACATATCGCAGAAGTGTCAGTACGCCGTGCGGGCCATCCTTGAGTTGGCTAAGCGATACGGTAAGGGGCCGATCCCCATTAGCGAGATTGCCTCAAACCAAGCCGTGCCGCCGCGGTTCCTGGAGATCATCCTCAACCAGTTGAGGCAGGGGGGCTTTGTCGAGTCTCGCCGGGGGGTGCAGGGGGGATACCTGCTCCGAATCGACCCCAAGGAGTTGACCGTCGGTACGATCATCCGTTTCGTGGACGGCCCCCTGGAGCCGGTCAAGTGCATCGTGGGAAAGAGCAAACCCTGTCCCCTCAAAGGCCGCTGTTCCCTGATCGACGTGTGGTTGAAGGCCAAGGCGGTCGTCGAGGAAGTCTATGATGCGACGACCTTCCAGGACCTGGTAGAGAAGGAACGCAAGTTCGACCGCACCCGTGCGGCCGAGTACTGCATCTGAGGGCAAGGCCGTTTCACTTTCCGCTTCTCATTGAAGATGTCGCGATTCTTTTGTCGCCGCGCCTTTCACAAACCCGGGCCGTTCGTGCCCGTGGCAACCCACGCCAAACTGTCTACAATAGCGTTCAACCCCATCGACGGGTGGAACAACCGCCACGCAAAAAGAACGGAAGGTCAAGCCATGAAAGTCATCGCCTTCAACGGCAGCCCTCGCAAGGATGGCAACACGTTCCTCCTCATCAACCATGTGTTTGCCGCCCTGCGAAACGACGGCATTGACACTGAGGTCTATCAACTCGGCGGCGCTCCCATCCACGGATGCCGCGCCTGCTATCGATGCTTTGAAGCCAAGAATCGCCGATGCGCCTTCGACGATGATGTGGCCAATGAATGTATCGACAGGATGGCAAGGGCCGACGGCGTCATCCTCGCGTCGCCCACCTACGTCTCTGACGTAACCCCCGAGATCAAGGCGTTGATCGACCGCGCGTGCCTGGTGGGCAAGGGCAACGGGGGCATGTTTGGGCGTAAAGTCGGCGCGGCCATCGTGGCCGTACGAAGAGGCGGTTCGATCCACGCCTTTGACACGATGAACCACTTCTTCCTCATCAGCCAGATGATCATTCCAGGCTCGGCCTACTGGAACATGGGCGTGGGGCACAAGAAGGGTGAAGTCGAGAAGGACGAGGAAGGGATTCGGACCATGAAAATTCTGGGTGAGAACATGGCGTGGCTGCTGAAGAGGGTTGTGGACTGAAGAAGTCCCGACCGCCCAACCGTCTTATCCAAAGACGCAGATGAGTTTTTCGGGGGACAGCTCTAAGAAGCCGTGGCGAGCTTGACGCCCAGTGCCTTCAGATCGGCGACGGCCTTGCCTTCGGGCTTGCCTTTGACGAGGACCGACTCGGCCACCTTCTTCAACTTGAATGATTTGGCCACCGACTCGATGCTGGCGATGGCCTTGCCGCCGCCACCGTGGGTGAGGAAGGCGGCATAGGGCTTATCGGTGACTTGGTTCTGCGTGGGGTAGAACGCACGATCCAGGAAGTCTTTCAGCCCGCCGCCCATGTAGCTGAAGGCGTCGTAGGACCCCAGCGCTACGGCGCTGCAATCCAGCAGGTCCTGGGGTTGGGCCTCGAAGCCGGTCTTGACCACGACCTGGGCGCCCGCGGACTTGGCGCCTTCGGCGATGGCTTTGGCCGCCGCCATGGTGTTACCGGACATGCTGCAGTAGACGACCAGTACCTTTGACATGACGTTGCTCCTTTCCAATGGAAGACCGTTCCCGGGATGATGGTAAAGTGGTCTTAGGCCTCTTGTCGAGCCATAACCCTGCCATGCTACCTGCCCAAACCCATCGCCGGGGCGATGCACTCAACGATGAACCGCTCGGCCGGCGCGGTGAAGTGGCTGCCCCAGTGCCTCCAGCGAATCCACGCTGGACGCCAACGGAACGAGATAATCTTGTCGCACGCCGGTCCATGATACCCCAACGTCCCCATGGACGGCGTGTATACGCGGTCGGCCGTGCCCACCAGCAGCGTGCCCAACCCCACCACCATATCGAGCACCGATGAACTGACGATCACCGGTCTGCGGACGTGGCCGGCGGCGGGGTTCAGGTCGCGCCACGGAGAAAGCGCTGCCGCCAGCAGCACTAACGAATCCACCTGCACCTCCTTGGGGAGAAGCTCCACCGCCCGAACGGCCACGAAACAGCCACAGGAGTATCCGATCAGATGAATCGGACGGTCCGGGTGGGTTTGGCGCAGTTCGATAAGGCGATCAGCCAACCGGCGCGCCTGGCGGTCGAGGAATCCCCGCGCGGCGATGGTGGGAAGGACCAGCATGGCTCGCCAGGTTGGATCCCATGCCCAGAATAGGAATTCGCCGCCGAATCCCGCGCGTCGCAAGCCGGCGGCGGTCTCGCATCGTCCCCACCGCACACCGAGCCAGCGAAGCGGCTCGATGAATAGCACGATCCCTTTGCGGGGATCCCCGGCCTCGACCGGCTTGGCTCGCAGTGCCGCCAGCAGGCGAGGCAGGACATAGACACACGCCACAGCCACACCCAAGCACCACAGCACCAAACGGCCCGTTAGGAATTGCGGCATGACCGGAGTCTAACGGGCGATGAGCCGTTTGACCATCCAGCGTTCCGCGATCAAAGACTGATCGCCGTATCCCAGCCACGGGTCGGCTACTGTTTCGTCAGTTCGTACAACCCATGGCCGATGGAGCGCAGCCTGCCCTGACGGACCAGTTCCTGCCAGACGGATTCGGGCCACTCGATCGGCGGAGTGATGGCGGCGGCCACACGCGAATCCGTGCCCTTGGACAGCGGGTTGTGGCTGTTGATCTGCGATTCTTCGTCCAGACGCGTCAGTGCCAGCCGTTTGCGGAACGCCCGCAGGGCACGCTTGCAGGTCTCCGCGCTGGGGGCGTCGGCGTGCGGCAGCCCGGCCGTCGCGGCAGGGGCGCGAAGCTGATCGATCAGCTCAGTCAACTTCACCACGTCGCGCATCCCCACGACATGCGTCACGCGCTCGGAAGGCACGTCGGTCTTCTGCAGCAGGTTGTACACCTGCTTCCATTCGCCCGCGGCCCGACGAGGATCCTCGTAGCCCCGGATGGCGGCCAACAGTTCATCGAGTTTCGTCACTGTGGTCGGGTCGCTGGTCATGCGAGGGCTTTGCTTTCAGGCCTTCCTGATTTCAGCCGCCACGGCTCGTGCCTTCCGAAGGGCAGCGTCCTCCAGAGGACTTCCCCCGGAGTCGCCCATCACATCGCAGTCCCCATTGGGGTGGCAAATCGCAAAGAAACTCAAACCGGAACGCGGCAGTCGTTTCCGCAATGCCGTTTCCATGCGGCCTGCTTCTTGGGAGCCTGATACCGTGACAAGCTTGTAGTGATATTTGGGGACGGGTGGTTTTTCTCTGCCTTTCACGGTCATTGGGCTCCTTAGTCACGTCTTTGCGAGCATATGGGCCGGCGGATAGATCACGGCAGCACTAGAGCCCCCCGGCAAACGTCTATGCGGTGATCGCATTGTCCTCGTCGTATCCGTCCTTGTCAATGATTCGGCCCGTCCGAAGCGTGCTCTTCGTCTTATCCAAAGACGTTTCCGCGCGGAAGTAGCTCCTGAGCCATCTCTAGGCTTTTGTCGCGTTGGGTCCATCCGGATTTCAGGGACAGGCGGGGTCGAGCCTCTTGAGTTCATCGTCGGACAGGTGAACCTCCAGGGCCCCGAGGTTCTCGCGCAGTTGTTCCTCGCCGGAGACGGAGAATACCGGCACCGTGACCGCGGGGGTCCGACGGATCCAGGCAAGCACAAGCTGGTTGGGCGTTATGCCCTTCTCCTGCGCGAGTGCCCGCAGCGCCGCCAGGCGTACGGTGCTGTCGGCCCAGACATAGTGGGACGGAAGGGCCTTGTGGCTCTGCGTATAGGCGCCCTTGAGCAGCGGCGTATACGCCATGAGCGTCACGTGTTCGGCGCGGCAGAAATCCAGCAAGTCCTCGTCGGCGGCGACCTGGGGCGTGAAGTCCGCACCGGGTCCGGGACGCAGATAGGTATATCGCTGCTGGACGCAGCAGTACGGCGGGTAGTCGTGCTTAGCCGCCAGGTTGCGGGCAGCCTGAATCCGCCAGGCGCGGCAATTGCTGACGCCCACGTAGCGGACCTTTCCCTGCCGGACGAGCTTGTCCATGGCGGCCAGCGTCTCCTCCAGCGGCACCGCGCGATCGTCCCGATGCGCATAGTACAGGTCGATCGTTTCGACCCCTAGGCGCTCGAGGCTCTTTTCACACTCGGACTGGATGACGCGGCCCGCCAGTCCGCCTTCGACGCCGGGGCAGGGAAATCCGACCTTGGAGGCCAGGAAAACGGTGTCGCGATGGCCCCGTTGCCGCAGCCATCGCCCGATCACGGTTTCGCTGCCGCCGCCGGGGGATTCGGGGTCCTTGCGGCCGTAGATGTTGGCCGTGTCGAGGAAACTTCCCCCGGCTTCTACATACAGATCCATCAGCGCCCAGGACGTTGGCTCATCCACCTTCCCTCCGAAGTGCATCGTCCCTAGACAAAATTCGCTGACGGCTACACCGGTGGTTCCCAAAGGCACCTTGTTCATCGATGGTTCTCCTAGCCACATGTGGCTGTCCGAGGCCGCGGCGACCTGGCGGGATTCCGAAACGTCCTCTGGACCCGGCCCCGTTTGCTATCGAGTGAACCGTCGCGCCATGGCCACGACAAACGAGGCCATCAGAAACGCGCCGATGATGGCTTCCAGGCCGGCCATCAATCGCAGATTCCCCGCCGGCAGCAGGTCGCCATACCCCACCGTCGTGAACGTCACAATGCTGAAGTACAAACAGTCCCACGGGTTGTGCGTTATCACTACCTGACCGGAGGCGCTGGCTATCGCAGACTCTACGATCCCGTAGTGGGCGTAGTACGCCGTGCACCCCAGGATGACTATCAAGGCCCACCCGATGATTCGAGGTATGCGTTCGCCGTACCCGAAGACGAGCCTGCCCAGCAGGAATCCCAGCATGGCGAGAATGACCCTTCCCGTCCCGCGGATGCCTCTCCAGGCACGGTGCGGGATCGTCTCACCCTTGTCGCGAGGCCCGACCACGTCTTTCCAGGCTCGCTTGAGGTACACCCACCAAAGGGTGCACTGCTCCGCATAGTGGTACTCGCCCGCCAAGTGGTAGTCTCCCCGGTTCGTGGCGGACTGCTTCGCCAGCCTGTACGCTCCGGCCCCTTCACTGCGCAGGCGGAAAGGAAGCTGACCCTTGTCGTGCCCACCGGGCAGCCCGACCACAAAGACCCCGCTCGACATGGCGTGCTCGAAATTTACGCGGTCGCTGAATCGGGCGGAAGAGAAATCGGCGTGCCCGCTGAACTGCGCGAAGACGAATTCGGCGCCGCAACTGAACTGGGCGGAACCGAACGAGGCGTGGCCGCTGAATTTGGTGACCCAGAAACTCGCAAAGTCACTGAATTGGGCGTCTAGGAACATCGCGTGGCCGTCGAACTGGGTCCCGACGAAGCTCGCGTTGCCTTTGAACTGGGCCGCGACGAAACTGGCCGGGCCGCTGAACTGGGCCCCGACGAAACTCGCGTCGCCGCTGAACTGGGCCTCGTCGAAACTCGCGTGGTTGCCGAAGCAGGTGTCGAGGAAACTGGCGTCGCCGGCGAACTGGGCCTCGTCGAAACTCACGTCGCCGCTGAACTGGGCCTTGCAGAAGCTCGCGTCGCCCTTGAAGGTCACTCCGCCGAAGCCCTGGCCGTCGGGGTCCGGAGGAAAGGTCACGCCGTCGAAGTTGCCCTCTCCGCGGGCGGCTTTGGCGCGGGCCTCTTGCCAGAAGGCCCGGGCCTCGTCTTTGGCGAACTCCTGCTTGGGCCGGCTCGGCTCTTGGGGCATTTGACGAGTCCCTTTTTTCAGTTAGCCAATTATCGCCGGTGGATACGGCAGTTACCCCGCGACGTCAAGTGTTTACTACTCGTTCCCTGGCTTGTCCGTCATAGCCCGTAGGGCGAAGGCGGATGCCTCTTGCCTGTCTTGAGTGTGCACAAAGGGGGTGCAAAGCGGCGGAGGTTTGTTATAGTTTATGCCCCTACGATTGGTTGGAGAGCGTATGGCTTCCGGTACGGTGACGGACAAATTGCGTGGCCGGACGTTGTGGATTCCCCGCATGACGTACGCCGGCGCCAAGATGATGGCGGCCGTGTTCCGCTCCATCGGCATCGACGCCGCCGTCACGCCCCCCAGCGACGACCGCACGCTGGAGCTGGGCGGCTTGTACAGCAGCGGCGAGGAATGCTACCCCGAAAAGGTCACGATGGGCGACTTCCTGCGGATCATCCGCGCCAAGGACTTCGACCCCGCCCGCACGGCCTTTTTCATGCCCACGGCCGAGGGGCCGTGCCGCTTCGGCCAGTACGGGCCGTACCTCAAGCTTGTGCTCCAGGAACTGGGCCTCCAGGACATTCCCATCATCTCGCCCACCAGCAAGAACAGTTACGACGGCCTGGCCGATCACGCCCCCGACATGATCCGGCACCTGTGGTGGGGGCTGGTCGCGTCAGACATTGTGCGCAAGATGCTGCTGAAGACCCGGCCCTACGAGACGACCGCCGGCCTGACCGACGCCGCCTACCAGCGCAGCCTGGACCGCCTGGAGGCCGTCGTCCAGCGGCCGGACCTGTCGTCCGGCGACCGCCTGGCGGGGATCGTCGAGGCACTGACGATGTCGCGGGATGAGTTCCACGCCGTCCCAGCCCACTACACCAAGGACAAGCCCCTCATCGGCGTGGTGGGGGAGATCTTCTGCCGCCTGAACACTTTCAGCAACTCCGACGCCGTCCGCAAGATCGAGGCCCACGGCGGTGAGGCTTGGCTCAGCGACGTCAGCGAGTGGGTCTGGTACACCAACTGGTCGCAGAAGTGCCTGCTGAAGCGCGACGGACAGACCTTCTCCCTGGCCATGCTGGCCGCGATGGTCAAGAACGCCGTGCAGCGCCGCGACGAGCAGAAGCTGCTGGAACCGTTCGCCGACGATTTCGTCGGCTACGAGGAGCCGCACGACCTCTACGAGCAGGTGCTCAAGCCCGGCTGGCCGTATCTGCCCGCCGACGGCGCGCTGGGCGAGATGGCCCTGTCCATCGGCAAGAGCGTGTACCTGTACCGCAAGGGCGTCGACGGCATCGTCGACATCAGCCCGTTCTCGTGCATGAACGGCATCGTCTCCGAGGCCGTCTATCATGCCCTGGCCGCCGACCACGACGACATTCCGGTGCGGAATTTCTACTTCGACGCCACCAGCTCCAACATGGACCGCGACCTGGATATCTTTATGGAATTGGCCGTCAACTACCGAAAACGAAAGAAACAAATTCGCCGCTGGCCGGCGTTCTTCTTGGACTAAACTTAACCGACGGATCATGCAACGGATTGACCAGGACATTTTAGCCTCGCCTCCAAGGCCGGCCGAGAATCGCCAGGCCGATCCTTGGAAGCCGCTGGCCGAGCTGCGGCAACGGATCGGACAGTTCGCCCACACCTACGCCGCCTTGCCCCTGGACACCCAGGCCACCTGCCCGACGTGCCGCCGGGTGGTGCCCGCCCGCTTCGAACGCCTCGGCCGCCAGGTGGTGCTGAGCTTTCGCTGCCCCGCCTGCCCGCCGCTGGCCCAGGTGCACGACGACGCCATCTGGACCCACCGCGTCGGCGATTTCCCAGGCAGCGCCGAACGGACCTTCGGCGGCCATCGCGTCCAGCCGGTGCTGCGCCGCCTGCCGCGGACCGTCGAGACGCTGTGCCCCGAATGCAGCGCGACGGTGCTGGGGCGGTACTTCGTGGAAGATGGGGCCGTGTTTGTCGAGAAAACCTGCCCCGCCCACGGCTATTTCCGCGACTGCATCAATAGCGACGCGCTGCTGTATTCCAAGGCCGCCTGGTGGAGCTACGAGGAGCTGGCCGGCCTGGAGCACCCCCACGTGCCGACGAAGCATTGCCCCGGCGATTGCGGCCTGTGCGGCCAGCACCTCTCGTGCGCCTGCCTGGCGCAGATCGACCTGACTAACCGCTGCGACATGCGATGCCCGATCTGCTTCGCCAACGCCGGCGCCGGCCGGCCCGTCTCCCAGCCGCCCTACGAAGAAATTATCCGCCAGCTCCGCGTGCTGCGGGACCTCAAGCCGCTGCCCTCCACGGCCATTCAGTTCACCGGCGGGGAGCCCACGGTGCACCCGGACTTCCTGCGGATCGTCTCGGCCGCGCGCGACATGGGCTTTTCGCACATTCAGATCGCCACCAACGGCCTGCGCATCGCGGACCGCCGCTTCGCCCGCCAGGCCGCCGAAGCCGGGCTGCACACGCTGTACCTCCAGTTCGACGGCGTCGGCGAGGAAGCCTACCGCCAGACGCGCAACTATCCGGGCATCTGGGCCAAGAAGCTGGCCGTCCTGGACAACTGCCGCGACACCGGTATGAAAATCTGCCTGGTGCCGACGATCCTGCGCGGCGTCAACGACAACCAGGTGGGGGAAATCTTCCGCTTCGCCGTCGCCCACGCCGACGTCATCAGCGCCATCAGCTTCCAGCCGGTCTCCATCACCGGCCGAATCGACGCCGAGCAGCGCCGCGCCATCCGCTACACGTTGGGCGACCTGGCCCACGGCATCGCCGAGGCCTCCGGCGCCAGCCCCTTGCGCGACATGTTCCCGCTGACTATCGTCGTGCCGCTGTCGCAAATCTTAGAAGCCCTCACGGGCCGGCCCAAGGTCCAACCCAGCTGCCATCCGGATTGCGCGTTCGGCACGTACTTCCTAATCTCCCCGGAGGGCAAGGCCTATCCCTTCCCGCAGGTGATCAACGTGGAGGGCATGTTCAGCGAGATGAACCGCATCGCCGCCGCCATCCGCCGCCGCGGGCGGGCGACCTGGCTGGACCGCTGGCGGACGCTCCGCATGTTCCGCCGGCACTTCAACGCCGCCGCGGCCCCGCCGGGCCTGACGGTCAACCGGTTCATCCGCTCGCTGCGCGGCCTGGTGGACAAGCACGTCGGACGCGGCGAGGGCGAACAAGCTACCTACAAGACGCTGCTGTGCGCCGGCATGCACTTCCAGGACCGCTACAATTTCGACGTCCAGCGGGCTCGGCGCTGCGTCATCCTGTACTCCACGCCGGGCGGCGTGTTCCCCTTCTGCACGTACAACTGCGGGCCGGAATATCGCCCCGTGGTCGAGGGCTGCTACGCCGCCGCGGGCCAGCCTGCCGCCAGGGCGGCCGGGGCCGCCGAATCGGCGGCGGAGGGTTCGGCATGATCGCCCCGACGCATAGTCGTTGCGGCACCACCGTGCGCTCGTACACCGCCGCGGCGGAGCATTCCACGGCCGCCGCGATCGGCAAGCAATACGCCGACGACTTCCCCGCCTCCGTCAATCCCGATAAGCGCCCCGACCGCACCGACGATGGCCAGGTCAGCAGCGGCGCCGCCGTCCGTAGCGGCGGCCGCCGGGGCGACCAGGTCACGCCCCAGCCGCTCCAGATCGACTATCACCATCCGCTGGAACGCTGGCTGAGCACGTCGCCGGGCCGCTGGCTCCTGCGGCGGCTGTCGGCGCCCGGCCGCGACGGCGTGACGGCCCTGGAGCGGATCGTCGCCGGTTACCGCGATCCGGCGCTGCCGCTGGGCCGGCGGGTGAAGTATTGGCTGCCGCACCTGCTCATCGATCGCCTTCGCGGCCGGATGGACGTGCCCGCCTTCCGCCGCCGCCTGGCCGAGCACGCCCCCACGCTCCGCGGCCTGGTGATCGTCGCCCGCTCGCTGGCGGAATACGGGCCGCAGGTGCCGCAGCGGTTCGTCGCGCCGCTGTTCGTCGTGTGGAACTTCACCAACCGCTGCAACCTCGCCTGCCGCCATTGCTATCAGGACGCCGACCGCGCCGCCCACGACGGCGAGCTGAGCCTGGAAGAAAAGCTGGACGTGGTCGATCAGTTGGGAAAAGCCTACGTGCCGATGCTGGCGATTTCCGGCGGCGAGCCGACCGTCAGCCCGCACCTGGTCCCCGTCCTCCAGCGGGCTAAGCAGTACGGCATGCACGCGACCATCGCCACCAACGGCACGACGATGACGCCGGAGTTGGCCGCCCGATTGGCCGAAGCGGGCCTGCGCTACGTGGAAATCTCGCTGGACAGCGTAGACGAGGCCCGCCACGACGCGTTCCGCGGCCAGAAGGGCATGTGGCGGCGTGCGGTGGCCGGCGCCAAGGCCGTGGTCGCCACGCCGGGCTTGCGGCTGGGCATCGCCATGTGCGTCCACCAGGACAACGTGCACGAAGTGGCGGACATGATCGCCTTCGCGGAGAAGCTCGGGGCCGGCTGCTTTGCCCACTTCAACTTCATCCCGGTGGGGCGCGGGTTGAAAATGACCCGCGGCGACATCACCCCGGCTCAGCGCGAGCAGTTGCTGGCGCTGCTGAACGCCAAGATGCAGGCCGGCGGCATGGGCGTGATCTCCACCGCTCCGCAGCTCGGCCGCGTGTGCCTGGCGGGGGCGGCCGTGGACGGCGGGCGGGTGACCTGCTCGCACGCCGGGTCCGGCAGCGGCGTGAAGGCCCGCGTCGTGGCCAAGTACCTGGGCGGCTGCGGGGCCGGACGCACCTACGTGTGCCTGGAGCCCAACGGCGACCTGACCCCCTGCGTGTACCTGCCGCACCGCGTGATGGGCAACGTCCGCTCGGCCGGCCTGATCGACATCTTCCACCGCAACGCCTTCGCCGAGATTCTCAATGACCGCTCGCGACGCCTGCACCACTGCGAGGTGTGCGCCTTCCGCAATTATTGCGGCGGGTGCCGCGCGAGGGCCGACGCCTACTTCGGCCAGCTCCACGCCGGCGACCCCGGCTGCATCTTCAACGACAAGCACTGGCAGGCGCTGGTGGCCGAGGGCGCCGCGGCCGAAGGGCAGCAGGCGGTTACTTCACTTCACTCAGCTTGACCCACCGTTTCTCAGCCGCGGCGACGGCGGCGGCCTCCAGCACGCGCTGGGTCTGGTAGGCGTCGGCGAAGTCCGGCATCGGCACGGTGGGGGCCTTGCCGGCCAGCATCCGCAGGATGTCGTAGGCCATGTTGGTGAAGCCGTGCTCGTAGCCGATGATGTGGGCGTCCGGCCACCAGGCCGCGGCGTAGGGGTGGTCGCCGCCGTGCGTGCACAGGATCGTCGTCCAGCCCTGTACGGCGCGCGGGGCGGTGGCGTCGTAGTACTCCAGCTCGTTCATCCGCTCGAAGTTGAATCGCAGCGCGCCCTTGACGCCGTTGATCTCAAAACCGTTGCGGTTCTGGTTTCCGGTGGCCTGGCGGGCGGCCTCGAACGTGGCCATCGCACCGCCGCTGAACCGCGCCAGGAACGCCACGGCGTCGTCCACCGTGACCTTGCCCGTCTTGGCGGAACGTTTCAGGCCGGCTGCGATGCCGCCCGCGGCGGAACCGCTCATGACTCGGCGGCGCTTGATGAACGTCTCGGCCATCGCGCCGCAGACGGCGGTGATCTCCTGGCCGGTGACGAATCGCGTCATGTCCACGATGTGGGCAGCCAGATCGCCCAGGGCGCCCGAACCGGCCTGGCGGCGGTCGAACCGCCACGCCAGCGGCACGTCCGGGCCGGCCCAGTCCTGCAGGTAGAACGCCCGCACGTGGCGGATGGGGCCGATCTTCCCCGTCCGCACCAGACTGTACGCCAGCGCCACGGCCGGGCAGCGGCGATAGTTGTACCACACGAACGTTTTTTGCCCGGCCCCGGTCCCGCCTTTAGCCTCGGCCGCCAGGTGCGCCATCTCCCGCGCGTCGGCCAGCGTCCCGGCCAAGGGCTTTTCGCAGGCCACGTGCTTGCCGGCGGCCAGGGCGGCCTTGGCCATCGGCAGGTGCAGGTGGTTCGGCGTGCCGATGTCCACCAGGTCGATGTCGTCGCAGGCGACGACGGCCCGCCAATCGGTGCTGAAGTACCGCCAGCCCCACCGGGCGGCGAAGGCCCGAAGCTTGGCGGCGTCGCGGCCGCAGATGGTGTGTAGTACCGGCACCGCCGGGAGGTCGAAGAACTTGCCCACCTGGCTCCAGGCGTTGGAATGTGCCCGCCCCATGAACGCCTGGCCAAGGAGGGCGACGCGAAGACGATTGGGATGCGACATGGCGGCTCCTTTCAGCCGGAAACGGCGATTATCTAAGCACGGCGGGGGAGCGGCGGCAAGGGCGGGGATATACCTTGCAGACTGGACGGCGGCCCGTCCGATAATATGTTATTAGGCGTGCGTTCAGCCGTGGCGCATGGACGCGCTCATGCCGATTGCGGCATGAGACAAGCGGAAGGACTGCGCACTCTGCGCACTAAAGATGCCAGGACTTCCGGCCGGTGAGGGTGCGTTCTGCGCACGTCGTAAGGAACAGGACGGTCGTGATTATGGCAAGGAAGCAGCAGGCTGATTCCGGTCCGCATGGCCACGGGGGGTGGAGGGCCGTGCGGTACTGCGCCGCGTTGGTGCTGGCGGGGGCGGTGGTTTTGTGCTGGCTGAGCCTGCTGACGTATTCGCCGCAGGACCCGCCCTCACCGGCCGTGTATCCGCCGCAGCGGCCCGCCAACGCCGCCGGCGTCGTCGGGGCGTACCTGGCGTACGTCCTGCGATACTGGCTGGGCGGGGGCATCTACATGGGGCTGGCGTTCGCCTCCGTGGCGGCCTTCATCCTGGTGCTGGGCGGGCGGATTAAGGCCATGCCGTGGCGCATCATCGGCGTGGCCATCCTAGTCGCCGCGGCCAGCGCCGCGGTGTACCTCATCAAACCCATCCCCGCCGACGGCGTCACCGTCGGGCCGGCGGGGGTTCTCGGCACGGCCGTGGGACGGTTCGTGCTGTCGCGGTTCGCCCAGGCCGGGGCGTGGGTGATTATTATCATTTCCCTGTGCGTCGGGCTGCTGCTGGCGGCGGAGAACCTGGTCCTTCAATTGCCGCGCCTGGGCCGGAAGGTCTGGGAAAAGCGCGGCGAGATTCCGGCGGTGGTGGAAGCCGTCCGCGCCCATCTGCCCAACGGCAAGGCCGCCGAGCCGGCCGCCAAGGAAAAAGAAAAGGAAAAAGCGCCCGCCCCCGCACCGCGGGTGGCCGTGCCCGTGCGATTGCCGCCGCCGGTCGCCAAGGCGCCGCTTGCCGCCAAGCCGTCGCCGCGGCCGCCGGCGGTTCGACCGAGCTCACCGCAGGCCGCACCGGCCCGGCCCACGCCCGGCAAGATCGCCCGCGGCCAGGACGGCAAGGAATACGTGTTGCCGTCGCCAGACCTGCTGGCCGAGCCGACGTCCAATTATCTGGAGCTTCAGGAATCCCAGGCCGCCGAGAAGCGTGCCGTGCTCCAGCAGACCCTGGCTGACTTCGCCGTGGGCGCCGAGGTGGTGGGGCACATGACCGGCCCGGTCATCACGATGTTCGAGCTGACGTTGGCGCCGGGTGTGAAGGTCTCGCAGGTGAGCAACCTGGCCAACGACATCGCCCGCGCGCTGGCCGTGCCGGGCGTGCGCGTCGTCTCGCCGCTGCCGGGCAAGGACACCATCGGCATCGAGGTGCCCAACCTCCAGAAGGAGATCGTCCGCATCCGCGAGCTGATGAAGTCCGCCCCCGACGCCGAAAAGTCGATGCACCTGCCGCTGTACCTGGGCAAGGACGCCAGCGGCTCGGCCATCGTGGCCGACCTGGCCTCCATGCCGCACATGCTGATCGCCGGCACCACCGGCTCGGGCAAGAGCGTGTGCATCAACTCCGTCATCATGGCGCTGCTGATGACGCGGACGCCCGAGCAGGTCCGATTGATCCTGATCGACCCCAAGATGGTCGAGATGGCCGCCTTCGAGAACGTGCCGCACCTGATGTGCCCGATCGTCAACGACATGCGGCGGGCCGAGGACATCCTGGAATGGGCGGCCGTCAAGATGGACGAGCGCTACGAGCTGTTCAAGGAAGCGGGCGTCAAGAACATCACCGGCTACAACCGCCTGACGAAAGAGGAAATCTACCAGCGCCTCGGCGCCGCCACCGAGGAGGAGCGCGCCCAGATCGCCACGCGCCTGTCGTACATCGTCATCGTCATCGACGAGCTGGCCGACCTGATCATGAGCTCCAGCCGCGAGGTGGAGACGTACATCATCCGCATCGCCCAGAAGGCCCGCGCGGTAGGCATCCACCTGCTGCTGGCCACGCAGCGGCCCAGCGCCAACGTCGTCACCAGCCTCATCAAGGCCAACATGCCCTGCCGCATCAGCTTCCGCGTCGCCAGCCGGCTGGAAAGCCGCATCGTGCTGGACCAGAACGGCGCCGAAGTGCTGCTGGGCCAGGGCGACATGCTGTTCCTCCAGCCGGGGACCAGCAGCCTCATCCGCGCCCAGGGCACCTACGTGGACGAGGGCGAAATCCGCACCATCATCGGCGCCCTGCGCAAGGGCGGGGAGCCGCAATACAGCACGGAACTGATGCGCCTCAGCGCCTCGCCGCTGGACGGCGGCGACGGCGAGAAGGACGACCTGTTCGACCAGGCCGTCGAGATCGTCCTGGGGACCCAGCGGGGCAGCGTCTCGCTGCTCCAGCGGCGATTGCAGATCGGCTACAGCCGCGCCAGCCGCATCATCGACCAGATGGCCGAGGCGGGCCTGCTGGGCGACTACAAGGGCAGCCAGGCCCGCGAATGTCTGGTGACCCTGGAGGACTGGCAGGCGATGAAAGGCTCCATCGCCGCGGACCACTCGGGCGATTCCGCCGCCAACGGGGAACCGACCCACGCGTGAGGCCGCTAGGCCGGGCGATTCGCCGAAAACCGCCGGACCGGAAAGGACCGTCGTGGACCGGACCAAGGAACACGCCGACCTTGCAAGCACCGCCACCGAATCGGCGGCCGCGGAGCAGTTTTCTGCGACGGCCGCCTCGCCCGCGGCGGCCGAGGCGCCTCGTGAGCGCCTTTGCGTCGGCTGGGTGGCGGGTCCGACGACGGTGGAGGAGTACGGCCGATCCCTCCAGCCGCTGGCGATCGGGCTGATGGACGAGTTGGTGGAGGTCCTGGCCATCTGTCCGCAGGGGGCCGACGTTCAGGAACTTCCCAGCCCGCCAGTGGAGACGATTTTTTACGGTCCGTCGCGGCGGTGGTGTTTCGACACCGGCGCGGTCGACGAGTTAGTAGAGGAGCTTCGCCGCCGCAAGGTGCGGCTGTTGCACGCCCTGGACGCCGGCGCCTGGAAGCTGGCGTCGGAGCTGGGGAAGCTGGCGGGCTTGAACGGCATCGCCGGCAGTCTGGACCTGGACGACCATCGCATCCTGGGCCACCTGGGCGATTCCGCCGCGGCGGTGCTGGCTGCCTCCGAGCCGATCCGCCAGTCGCTGCTGGTCCATCGCGTGGCCGAATCGCGGCGGATCGAGTTGGTCCGCCCGGGCGTGTATCAGGTCCGCAAGCCCACCTGCTTCTTGGACGCTCGCCTGCGCGTCTCGATCGTCGCCGGCGGGCCGATGGACGAGTTTGAGCCTTTCGAAGCCGTGATTCGCTGCTTCGCCGCGCTGCGGAGCGGTGGGCGCGACTGCGTGTTCTTCCTGATGGGCGAGGGCCGGGCCGAGAGACGCCTCCGCGCCCTGGCCGAGACGCTGGGCGTGCGGGCAGACCTGACCTTCGTGGACCGCCAGTCGCCGCGGTTGCTGCCGGGGATTTTCAAGGCCGCCGACCTCTATGTGGCGCCCGTGCCGGACCGCGGCATCGACGTGCCGTGCCTGCTGGCCCTGGCCGCGGGCGTGCCGGTGCTGGCCGCCGGGCAGGGCGCCAGCGACTTCCTGATCGACGGGCAGACGGCGCTCCAGTTTATGCCCGGCAACGCGGCCGATCTGACCGCCAAGCTCACCGCGCTGCTGGACGATCACGCCAAGGCCGCGGCCCTGGCCGACGGGGCGTTGAAACACCTGCGGCGCGAGCACAGTCCGGCGGGGGCGGTGGCGGCCGTGACGCGGATCTACCGGCAGGTGGCGGCCGCCCCTACGCCTTCAGGGGCACTCCAAAGCTCTTGAGCAGCCTGGCCAGCTCCGGCCGAAGTGATGCACTCAGCGGCGTCAGCGGCAGGCGCAGCTCCTCGCGGATCATCCCCGCCATGGCCAGCGCGGCCTTGATGGGAATGGGATTGGTCTCCACGAACAGGCCGCGGAACAGCGGGAAAAGCCGCAGGTGCTGCGTGCAGGCGTCGGCCAGATCGAAGTTGGCGATGTGGTCGCACAGCGTGCGGATCTCCGCCGGCAGGATGTTGGCCACGACGCTGATGACGCCGCTGCCGCCCACCGCGCAGAGGGGCAGCGTGAGGGAATCGTCGCCGGAAAGGATCGTGATGTCGCAACTGGCGGCGATCTGGCTGGCCAGGTTCAGGTCGCCGGTGGATTCCTTGACGCCGACGACCATCTCGATGTTCTCGTACATCCGGGCGACGGTCTCGGCCGTCAGCGCCACGCCGCAGCGGCCAGGGATGTTGTACAGCACGATGGGCAGACCGATCTCGGCGATCCGCGCGACGTGCTCGAACATGCCCTGCTGGGTGGGCTTGTTGTAGTAGGGGTTGACGATCAGGCAGCCGTCGGCGCCGCAGTCCTTGGCGTGGCGCGTCAGGTCTATCGCCTCGGCCGTGGAGTTGCTGCCGGTGCCGGCGATGACGGGGACCCGCCCGGCCGCACGCTGAACGACAAACTCGATGACCTTGTGGTGCTCTTCGTAGGTCAGCGTGGGGCTCTCGCCGGTGGTGCCGCAAGGCGACAGGCCCTGCACGCCGCCGTCGATCTGGAAGTCGATCAATTTGCCCAGGGCGCCGTAATCCACCTGGCCATCGGCAAACGGCGTGACCAGGGCCACAATCGCACCCTCGAATCTTTTGCGTTCCGGCATTTTTTGCATGAAACACTTCTCCCGGGCTAGCCGCCCTTGGGGCCTGCCCGCCATGCCGGCGGGCGGAGGGAAGATTATATCCCCCCAGACGGGGGTCTCAAGCGCCGCCGGTCAGTCGGGCGACGAATTCCTTGGCCGCCGCGACGAAGGCGCCCTGGCGGACGTCCTTCTCCAAGAGGGTCAGCGTGGCCGCCGGCGGCTTGCCAAGTAGTTCGGCCACGTGGCGGAAGGTGCGCTTATCGCCGCTGCCGCCCATCGTGCAGAAGGCGCCGGCCTTTTTTATGGCCGCGCCGTGCCGCGTCAGGTACGTCCGGATGGCGGGGGCCATCGTGAAGGCCCACACCGGCGTGCCCAGGACGACCAGGTCATAGGCGCCGGGGTCTTTTTGCGGCGGGTCGATGTCCGCCAGGCGCTTCAGCGTGGCGTCCTTGCCGGCCAGGATGTAGCCCATCGCGCCGCCGCGGTCCTTGCGGTCGTGGAGCTCCTCGACGTCCGCCCCCAGTTGTTCGGCCAGGACGCCAGCGACCGTGCGGGTCACGCCCGTTCGTGAGTAATAGACGATCAGCGTCTTCATGCGCCACCTCCCTGAATTGCGGCCGGCGGGACCGGCAGTCCTAGCCGGCGGCCTTGTCCAGCAGACGCTTCATCTCGGCCACGGCCTGGCGCATGCCGACGAAGACCGCGCGGGAGACGATCGAGTGGCCGATATTGAACTCGGTAAAGCCCGGCATGGCGGCGATAGGCAGCACGTTGTTGTACGTCAGCCCGTGCCCGCCGTGGACGATCAGGCCGGCGGACAGGCCGGTCTCCAAGCCGCTGCGGATGGCCTCGACGGCCTTGGCCACGGCAGGGCCGGTGGCGTTGGCGTAGGCGCCGGTGTGGATCTCGATGGCCTCGCAGCCGGCGTCGCGGGCGGCCAGAATCTGCTCCCGCTGAGGATCGATGAACGCGCTGACGACGATCCCGGCGGCTCGCAGGGCGCCGGTGACCTTCGCGACGCGGGCCGCCTGGGCCCGGACGTCCAGCCCGCCCTCGGTGGTAATCTCCTGGCGGTTCTCCGGCACCAGCGTGGCCTGGTCGGGCTTCAGCTCCATCGCGATGCGGACGATTTCCTCCTCCAGCGACATTTCCATGTTCAGCTTGCAGCGGACGGTCTGCCGCAGCAGGTGGGCGTCGCGGTCCTGGATGTGGCGGCGGTCGGCGCGGAGGTGGAACGTGATGCAGTCGGCCCCGCCCAGCTCAGCCTCCGCGGCCGCCCAGACCGGATCGGGCTCCACCGTCCGCCGGGCCTGGCGGATCGTGGCGACGTGATCGATGTTGACTCCAAGTCCAGCCATAGGCTCTCCGAAGGGTTCTTCCCGCCGCGGTGCATTTTACGTAACCGCCGTCGCGACGCCAGCAGGATTCAGGAAAAAGGTTAGAGGTGAGGCTTCGCTGTAGGAAGGTCACTTTCTAACCTCTAACCTCGTCGCGTGTCTGGACCGCGGACAGAATGTTTACGCTCAGAGCGAACGGAACCCAAACGGGACCAAGAGCACAAAAAAAGGGGGCGATTTTGTGCCTCTTTTGAGACACTCCATCGCCCTTCGCCTTGGTAGGAACCCGTCGCCTCAAAGAGGAGGCTTATATCGTGCAAAGACCTCGGAGGAGGAGAGACCGAGGCATTTCCAGCGGGCGCTCATCTCCACTGTTCGCACGACCAACGGATTTCCACCGTGAGAAACCTCTTACGACCGAGTTGCCTCAGGAGGAGGAGGAAGGCAACTGCAAGTGGGCGCTTATCTCCAATTGCAATGGTCGTCGCTCCAGAGGTTCCTCTTTTTAGACAACCCTCACGTTTGCAGGCGGCTCTAGTCTAGCTCGAACCGCCACAGGCTCCAGGCTCACTGGCGACCTGCCGCTCTTTGCCCTGACAGGGCTGCTCCCTCCTTCCAAATCTTGTTCTTGGCCGGTGGCGTGATTGGCGATCGCTCGCCATTGTGAGGAGGCTACCGGCCTGGTGAGGAAGTTGGCGCTATTCTCGCGGGCGGCCATCTCGTGTTCCTCACCCCCGAGGTCGCCTACGACCGTCAAAGGGCAGCGAGGCCATCGATGCCGCATCCACTGTAAGGTTTGCCCAGTTGTCTCCGGATCATCGCTGGTGGCCAGGATCACCGCCGCCACGGGCTCCCGTGGGGGGTTCTCCAGCACATCGTAAGTACTGCGATAGGTCCGAAGACAACCTGTCTTCACTTTTAAGAACTCTCGTCCGATCTCCTCTGCCTCGTCGCAGTCACTGCAGACCATGACGATACACAGATTCGATCGGGCCGGCCTCATCGCCGGGACCCGTGCTTCAACATCAGGCAACATCTCCCTTCCTTCCTTACTACTCGCTCCGCTACACAGTAGGAGCAACGCCGGTGCCGAAGAGGAAAATTCCGAATCGACATTTTGTAACTCACTACCACAAAAGGAGATAGAAATTTATTTTTCTCTCGCCCCTCTGGCACAACGCCCTGGAGAGCCTCGCAGACTGCTGCACGATGCTACAGGTGACGCCGCCGCGTGCTACACAGTGTTTCAATCTGGGCCGCTGCTGCCGCCGCACCCCAGGACTTCCGGCACGGGGCGTGCCACGCGAGGGCTCGCACGTCGCCCGGCCGGCTTTGCAAGTGGCGGTGCGTCGCGCAGGAGCGCGCCTATCATGTCTATTAGGATAGGGCAGGACGGGAAAGATTTTCCGCCGGCGTGGTTGCCCACGCGGATTTCCGTCGCAGGTTCGCCAGAGAGAAAGGAATAGCGATGACCAGCCTGGATAATCTCCAAACGGCCTTTGCCGGAGAGAGTCAAGCCAACCGCAAATACCTGGCCTTTGCCGACCAGGCTGAAAAGGACGGCCTTCCTCAGACGGCCAAGCTGTTTCGGGCGGCCGTCGAGGCCGAGACGGTCCACGCCCTGGCCCATCTTCGCGCCATGGGCGGCCTGAAGACGACGGCGGAGAACCTCCAGGCCGCCATCGGCGGGGAAGCCTACGAGTTCCAGAAGATGTACCCTCCCTTCGTGCAGCAGGCCCGCCAGGAGGCCAATCAGGCGGCCTTGACGTCCTTCAAGAACGCCCTGGCGGTGGAGGAGATCCATCACCGGCTCTATTCCCAGGCCTCCCAGGCCGTCAAGGCAGGGAAGGACTTCCCGCCCACGAAGGTTTTCGTCTGCCGGGTCTGCGGCAACACGGTGTGCGGAGGGGCGCCGGATAAGTGCCCGGTGTGCGGATCGGCGAGGGAGAAATTCCGGGAGGTTTTCTAAGGCAACGGCGTCGGAGGGAGAGGCCTTAGCGGTCCAGGCCCAGCAGGCGGATCTTACGCTGGAGCGTCGTGCGGTGGATTTGCAGGAGCTTGGCCGCGGCGGAGCGGTTGTACTTGGTCAGCTCCAATGCCCGGCGGATCATGTCGGCCTCGGCCTGGGCCAGGTTGAGCGATTCGGGGCGCTCCGAGCCGGCGTAGCGGCCATTGCCATTGCCGTTGGGCGTGGGCAGGGAAGGTTCGGTTGCGGCCGGGGCCTGGTCCTCGTCGATTTCCTCCCCGGTCGTCCTGGGGATGGCCGCCAGGCCGGCGTCGTCCCAATCGACGGCGTCGGGCATCATCGGCGACACCTTGGCGGCGTACAGTCGCTCCACGTAGCCGCACAACTCGCGGACGTTCCCCGGCCAGGGGTACCTCAGCAGCGATCGACGCAGCGGGGCGTTCAGATGGTAGGGGGGCATCTCGTAGAGCTGGGCGTAGTATTCCAGATAGTAGTCCAGCAGCAGCTCGATGTCATCCTGCCGCTCCCGCAACGGCGGGATGACGATGCGTACGACGTTCAGGCGGTGATACAGGTCGGGCCGGAACTTGCCCTCGGCGGCCCGGCGGGCGAGGTTGCAATTGGTGGCCGCGACGAAACGGACGTCCACCCCGATGGGCTTGGCCGCCCCCACCGGCGTGACCTCCCGCTGCTGGAGCAGCCGCAGCAGCTTGGGCTGGAGGTGCAGCGGCAACTCGCCGATCTCGTCCAGCAGCAGCGTCCCGCCCTCGGCGGCCCGGACGATGCCCATCGTGTCGGTAGCCGCCCCGGTAAATGCGCCCCGCACGTGGCCGTAGAACTGGCTCTCGAACAGGCTGGAGGTGATGGCGGGGCAGCTGACGGGGATGAACGGCTTGGACGACCGCTTGGAGTAGGCGTGGATTCTCCGTGCCAGGAGTTCCTTGCCCGTGCCGGACTCTCCTTCTAACAGTACCACGCAGTCGTTAGACGCCACCGCGTCGGTGAGCTTCAAAATGTTCCTGAATAGAACACTAGCACCGACGAGGACCGTGCTTCCGACCGCGAGGCCGCCTTGCAGTGAACAGCTGGCAAGGCACGGATGTGTGTCTCCTCCTACGTCTTTCATCCGAGCACAGCCTACTTCTACCACAAGAAGTTACGGATTAGCCTCCGTGCAACCACTCAAGATATGCACACCTGAGTGGAGATAAGCGCCTCACGTTCCACCAATATAGCCGACCCTCCCGTTTTTTGCAAGACCAAAAATAGGGTCCGGGGGGAAAGAAACTCATCCGCCGGGGCCGCCGTATCCCCAGCGGCTGCGATTGGGTCCTGTGGCCAGTAAATGCCACATCCAAGGCTATGGGAAATATAAAGTTATGGCTTGCGTCCTTTTGAGCAGATCTGGGGCGAAAATTTCACCGCCCAAAGCAGATTTTAGGGGGTGGAATCTTTAGCTTATTCTTCATCGTCCAGCCGCACGACGAGCAGTTCCCAGCCATGGGCGGCCGTGGGTTGGGAGGCGTGGGGGGGTGTGAACTCCTGGCCCGGTTCGACGATGGTAATGAGCACCTGGGCCCCCTCAAAACTGGTCCCCTGAAAGGCGTGTGAGAAGCTGTGGATAAGCACCTCGGCCGAGACGCCGTACAGCATCCCCACGATCATCTCCAGATGCTTTATCTGGCCCAGACCTTGTGCGTCGGCGATCTGCTTCAGTTGCGGCCAGAGGTCTTTGGCCAGCCCATGCTCGTGCATGATTTTTCCTCGCCCGCCGAGGGGTGCCACGGCTGCGTAGCGTGCAGCCGTGCTAGGACGGCTGTCGCAATTTTTCTTCCACCAGGGCCACGGCCGCCTTCAGTAGTTTATCAAATTCGCGATCCAGGGCGGGACTCAAACCCAGTCCGCGGGTCACCTCGGCCGGCTGGACGGCCAGGATGACCACGTCGTCGGGGGCGGTGGAGAATTGGCGGCACAGCCGCAGCGTCTCCACGAAGGGCATGTCGTGCAGGCTGATCCGTCCGGCGGAATCGTCGGCCAGTTGCAGGGGGCCGATGAGGCGATGCTGGCCGGCGGGCAGGCCCATCTCGGCGGCGTCAAAGACGATCAGCCGCCGGGCCGACTCGATCACGCCCATCAGGTTCAGGCCCCGGGCGCCGCCGTCGATGAACTCCACCTCCGCCGGCCAGCTCTTGGCCTGGCGCACGGCCTCCAGCAGGCGGACGCCCAGCCCGTCATCCCGCATGAGGAGGTTGCCGATGCCCAGGACGGTCAGCTTGGTCATGACGGACTTCCGATGTGCCCGGCGAGGGCCGGTCCCCTCGCGCCGAGCGCCTTACAGCGTGCCCTTAGTGGAGGGAACCTTTTTCGCTTTGGCCTTGGCCCGCAGGGGGTCGATTTCCTTGGCCATGCGCAGGGCCTGGGCGACGGCTTTGAAAATCGCCTCGGCCACATGGTGGTCGTTGCCGCCGTAAGGGACGTTGATGTGCAGGTTCATGCCGGCCTTGGTGGCCAGGCGGCGGCAGAACTCCTCGACGAGCTGCGTGTCGAACGTGCCGATCTTGTCGCCGGCGAAGCGGACGTTGAACACTACGGCCGCCCGGCCCGACAGGTCCATCGCCACGTTGGCCAGGGACTCGTCCATCGGTACCGACGCCCAGCCGAAGCGGCGGATGCCCGCCTTGTCGCCCAGCGCCTTGGCCAGCGCGTCGCCCAGGCACAGAGCCACGTCCTCGGTGGTGTGGTGATCGTCCACGCGCACGTCGCCCTTGGCCGCGACGGCGATGTCGCAGCCGCTGTGCGTGCCCAGGTGATCCAGCATGTGGTCCAGAAACCCCACGCCGGTCTTGGCCTTGACGTTCCCGGCCCCGTCGAGGTCCAGCGTGATCTCGATCTGAGTTTCCTTGGTCTTGCGGGTGATATGGGCGGTACGGTTTTTCATAGGTCGAAGTTCGGAGGTCGAAGGTCGAAGGGCAAGCAACACCAACCGACCTAGGTTGCTCTGATATTATCCTTGGTTATGCCTCGTAGGCTACGGATGAGGCCCTTTATTATCCTTTGCAACTCGTTGATACTGTCTATAGGACTGACGATTTGTACCTCTGTGAGGAAACCCAGGCGTCGAGAGATCAGCAACTGTGTTTCCACTTCATTAATCGATCCTAAAGCCATGTCGAGGAACCGCAGGTAGTCAGCCCGGCCATATCGGCCGAAACCCTCCGCGATGTTGCACGGGACGCCTACAGCGGCCCGTCGCAGTTGTGCCGTTAGACCGAAGCGCTCGTCTGCCGGCAGGTGCGAGGTGATGCGGTAGATGGCCTCGACAAGGTCCATCGCCTTCTGCCAGGCGATGAGGTCTTTGTAGTTTGCCACCTTGCCCACATTCCACCCACTTCGACCTACGACCTACGACCTACGACCTTCGCCTCGTCAATTGCCGCCAACAGTGCATCATTCTCCCGCTCCGTGCCGACGCTGATCCGCAGCTTGTCGCGGAGGCGGTCTTCGTTGAAGTATCGGACCAGCACGCCGCGGGCCTTGAGGGCTTCAAAGACGCCGCGCCCGTCGCCGCCCGGCACGGCCACCATCAGATAGTTCCCGCCGCTGGGATAGACTTTCAAGCCTCGGGCGGCGAGTTCCTTCTCCAGGCGGCTGCGCTGCTGGCGGATGAGCTTCACGCAGCGGTCGTGGTATTTCCGGTCGGCCAGGGCGGCGGCGCCCACGGCCGCCGGCAGCGGACCGACGTTGTAGATGGCCTTGGTCTTCAGCAGGCCGGCCATCAGCGCCGGATTGGCCAGGCCGAAGCCCAGCCGCAGGCCGGCCAGGGAGTAGGCCTTCGACAGCGTCCGCAGCACGACGACGTTGGGGCGGTCGATGGCCAGCTTGGCAGCGTTTTGATCGGCGAAGTCCACGTAGGCCTCGTCGAGCACTAGCAGGCCGCTCAATTGCCGCGCTAACCAGTCGAGCTGATCCGGCGTGGCCGTCGCGCCGGTGGGACTGTTGGGGTTGGCTATGAACGTCACGGCCGCGCCCGTCGCCGCCAGGGCCTCCAGCGGCAGCGAGAAGTCCTCGTTGGCGGGCACCTGGATGCACGGGGCGTTCTCCACTTGCCCCTGCGTGAAGTAGAAGGGGAAGGTCGGATACGGATACGCCACCGCCCGGCCTGGCCCGGCCACCGCGCGGGCGATCATGATGATGAGGTCGTCGCTGCCGTCGCCGGGCAGGATCCAATCCTCCGCCACGCCCATCAACTCCGCGGCGGCCTTGCGAAAGCAGCCGACCATCGGATCGGGATACAGGCGCAGCGACGCACCGTCGAACTTCCGCATCGCCGCCAGCGCCTTGGGCGAGGGCGGGTAGGGGTTCTCGTTCTGGTTGAGCTTGACGACCCCGCCCATGTCGGCCGGCTGATCGCCGGGCACGTAGGCGTCCATCGCCTCGATGTTGTCCTTGAAAAAGCTCATTTACGTTTTTTGGTTTTCGGTTTGGGTTTAGAGCTTGTCCTCCGTAGCCCCGGCTTTGCCGAGGGCGAAGGAGGATTTCGGATTTCGGACCTGTCCTCCGAAGCGGGCTTGCCCGCGAAGGAGGATTTCGATATTCGGATTTCTGCCGTACGTGCATGTGCGGTCAGGCCCTCGCGCGTGGCGAAGTCGCGGACGTCCTTTGCGTCAGCCGCCAGAGCAGCCTTGTTGTACCGCACGATGCTGGAGGCCTTCAGGAAGTCGTTGCAGCTTAGTGCGCCGAAGAACCTGGCCGTCCCGCCGGTGGGCAGCACGTGGCTGGGCCCGGCGACATAATCGCCCAGCGGCACCGGCGTGTATGGGCCGACAAAAATCGCCCCGGCGTTGCGAATGCCGGCCAAAACCTTCTCGTCATTGGCTGTGATAATTTGCAGGTGCTCGCTGGCGAAGTCGTTGGCAATGTCGCACGCCTGGGACATATTTTTTGTGACGATGATTGAGCCGTAGTCCTCAATGCACGCCTTCGCCGCCTTCGTGCGTGTGATCGTCGGGTCGGCCAGTTGTTTGTCGATTGCTGCGGCCACGGCCTTGGCGAGCTTTTCCGACGGCGTAACCAGGACGGACGATCCGGGATTGTGCTCGGCCTGGGCGATCAAATCGACGGCAATCCACTCGGCTTTGGCAGTGTCGTCAGCCACGATCAGCACCTCGCTGGGCCCGGCGGTGCTGTCGATACCCACCAGACCAAACACCTGCCTTTTGGCCTCGGCCACGAAGGCGTTGCCCGGCCCGACGATCTTGTCCACCGGCCGAACCGTTGCCGTGCCGTAGGCCATCGCACCTATCGCCTGCGCCCCGCCCAAGCGGTACACTTCCTTGATGCCCAGCAGTCCCGCAAGGGCCAGTACCAGACCGTTTATTTCGCCGTGGTCCGTCGGCGGGGAGCAGATGGCGATCTCTTTCACCCCGGCCACCTGGGCCGGCACGACGGTCATCAACAGGGTCGAGGGATACAGCGCCCGCCCACCCGGCACATACAC
>JBEKZI010000080.1:0-9880 GCA_049510055.1 Phycisphaerae bacterium
TGCCTGGCGTTCGCCATCGCCGACGGCGTCCTGCCCAGTAACGAAGGCCGCGGCTACGTCCTGCGGCGCATACTCCGCCGGGCCGCCCGTTACGGCCGGCAATATCTGAAGATCGAAGGCCCGTTCCTGACCAAACTCGTCCCCACCATCGTCGAACTGATGGGCGAGGCATTCCCCGAAATTCGCAGCCGCCAGAAAGCCGTGGTGAACACCATCGCCGAGGAGGAAAAATCCTTCGGCAAGACATTGGACCGCGGCATCGAGCTGTTCCAGCGCCAGGCGAAAAAGCTCCAGGCCGCCGGCCCAAGGCAAAAACTGCTGCCGGGCGACGTGGCCTTCGACCTGTACGCCACCTACGGCTTCCCGGTGGACCTGACGCAGATCATGGCCGGGGAGTTGGGCATGACGGTGGACCTGGCCGGTTACGACAGCGCCATGGCCCATCACCGCGAGTTGAGCGGCTCGGCCGGCAAGTTCAAGGTTACGGCCGTCGCCGGTCTGCCGGCCACGGACGATTCCGCCAAGTACGGCCGCCAGGCCATCCGGGCGAAGGTGCTGGGCTGGGTGGAGGGCGATCAGTTCGTCCAAACGGGGTCGCTGAAGGTCGGCGACGAGGCGGCCATCGTGCTGGACAAAACCAATTTCTACGGCGAGCAGGGCGGGCAGGTGGGCGACGCGGGCGACCTAGTCTGGCCCGGCGGGCGGTTTGCCGTCCGCGACTCTGGCCTCGCCGGCCAATGCGTGCTGCACGCCGGCGTGGTCGAGCAGGGCGAGCTGCACGCCGGGGCGGAAGTCACGGCCGAGGTGGATCCTTCGCGCTTTGACACGATGCGCAACCACACGGCCACGCACCTGTTGAACTGGGCGCTGCGAAAAGTGCTGGGCGAGCACATCCACCAGGCCGGCAGCGAGGTGGGGCCGGACCACTTACGATTCGACTTCACGCACAACCAGGCCGTCCCGGCCGAGCAATTGGCCGAAGTCGAACGTCTGGTGAACCATCGGATTCTGGCTGACGAGCCTGTGGTCTCCAAGATCATGCCGCTGGAGCAGGCCAAAAAGATTCCCGGCGTGCGGGCCGTGTTCGGCGAAAAGTATCCCGACCCGGTCCGCGTCATCGCCACCGGCGGCCAAGACCCACCGGCCAAGGCCGGCGACGAGACGGCGGTGGAGTTCTGCGGCGGCACGCACCTGGAGCGGACCAGCCAGGTAGGGCTGTTCAAAATTGTTTCGGAAGAATCCATCGCCAAGGGCGTGCGACGGATCACGGCCCTGACCGGCCCGGCGGCCGTGGCGCACGTGCAAGAGCTGGACGCGACGGTCCGGGCTATCGGCGCCGTGCTGCGGATCTCCCCGGCGGAGTTGCCGGCCCGAATCGAGGCCATGCAAAAGGAGCTCAAGGAGCTCCGCAAGAAGCCCGCCAAGGCCGGCGGCGGTGAGCTCCAGGTGGACTCGACGCTGGACAGCCCCCACGGTCCGGTGCTCATCGGCCGGGTGGACACGGCCGATGCGGCCGCGATGCGGCAGGCCTGCGACCGCCATCGCAAAAAGGGCGCCGCGGCGGTGTTCGTCGGCGGCTCCGACGGCGAAAAGGTCACCCTAATAGCGATGGTCGCTGACGGCTTGGCCAAGGGTGGCACGTGCAGCGCGGCGGAATGGGTCAAGGCCGTCGCCCCGATCGTCGGCGGTTCCGGAGGCGGCAAGCCCACACTCGCCCAGGCCGGTGGCAAGGACGGCGCCAAGCTCCCCGAGGCCCTGGCGGCCGCGGCGGAGTGGATCCGGGGCCGGCTGGCCTAAAACCCGTCGCGTGGGTGCCACGGCAACGTCGTAAGTTGCCGTGTGCTTCCTGCACGGCTGCACACAACGCAGCCGTGGCACCCAGCCGGGGGGTCTTATTTTCCTTGACAAAATGACGGTATATTTCTAGTTTCCGGCAGAATTACTCCGGCCGGGTGCGAGCATCGGGCTTGCGTCGCCGCAGCCGGCAGGTATGTAACTATTTGAGGATATTCGAGATGTTACCAGCCCAAAAAATCAGTAGAGGTCGGACGCGCAGCCGGCGGGCCCATCAGGCCAAGAGGGCAGTCAACCTCGTCGATTGCCCCCGCTGCAACTCCCCCAAATTGCCGCACGCCGCCTGCGATAATTGCGGGTACGTCCGGCCCGGCCTGAGCTTGGAAGTAAAGAAAGAGGATTAATCGATGCGGATCGGCATCGATGCGATGGGTGGCGACAGGGCCCCGGTCGAGGAAGTCAAAGGCGCCCTAGCCGCCCGTCAATTCCTAAAAAGCGGGGACAAGATCGTCCTGATCGGTCAGGAAGACCTTATTCGTCAACACTTGGGCGCCGCCGGTCAGTGGTCGGACTTCATTGAGATTCGCCACGCCGACCAGGTCGTCGGCATGGCGGAGGCGCCCGTGGAGGCGTTGCGGACCAAGCCCAACAGTTCCCTGTCGCTGATGTCGCGAATGCACGCGGCGGGGGAGATCGACGCCTGCATTTCCGCGGGCAACACCGGCGCCTGCGTGGCCTCCGCCCAGATGCGCCTGCGGCGGCTTCGGGGCGTGCATCGGCCGGGCATCGCCATCCTGACCCCCACCTACCACGGCCCGGTGGCCGTCTGCGACGTCGGGGCCAACGTGAACTGCCGGCCGGCGCACCTGCTCCAGTACGGCATCATGGCCTCGGTGTACGTCAAGGCCGTCTGCGGCGTCAACAACCCTCGCGTGGCCCTGTTGAGCATCGGCGAGGAGGAGGCCAAGGGCAACGAGCTGGTCAAGCAGACCCGACAGCTCATGAAGGAGGACCCCTGCGTCCACTTCGTCGGCAACGTGGAAGGGCGCGACCTGTTCCGCGGCGTCTGCGACGTGATGATCTGCGAGGGGTTCGTCGGCAACGTGGTACTGAAGCTCATGGAAGGCATGGCCGAGGGCATCGTCAAGTCGCTGCTGGAGGAGCTTCTGGCGACGATGCCCAACCAGGAAAAGCTCATCCGCCAAGCCGCCAAGAACATCGCCACCAAATACGACTACAACGAGTACGGCGGCGCCCCGCTGCTGGGCGTGAGCGGCATTTTCATCATCTGCCACGGGGCCAGCAACTATCGCGGCATCATGAACGCCGTTCGCGTCGCGAGGGATTTCGCCGCCGGTCACGTCAATGAACAAATCATGGAACTACTCGGCCCGCGCGAGGGAGGCCAAGACGGCGATGCCTAAAATCCTCCGAGCAGCCATCACCGGCCTGGGGGCGGCGGTTCCGAAAAAAACGCTGACCAACGCAGACTTGGAAAAGCTCGTCGACACCAACGACGAGTGGATCACCCAACGGACGGGCATCAAGGAGCGCCGGATCGTCGGGCCGGAGGAATCCACGGCCAGCCTGGCCTCCCAGGCCGCCCGCGACGCCCTGGCCGACGCCAAGATCGCCGCCGGCGACCTGGACCTGATCCTCTGCGCGACGATCACGCCGGAAATGATCTGCCCCGCCACCGCCTGCCTCGTTCAGAAGGACCTGGGCGCCACCGACGTCCCCGCCTTCGACATCTCGGCGGCGTGCAGCGGATTTATCTTCGGCCTGACCATCGCCGGAAAGTTCCTGGAGTCCGGCACGCATCGCCGGGCGCTGGTCATCGGGGCCGAGGCGATGAGCCGCTTCACGGACTACACCGACCGCGGCAGCTGCATCCTGTTCGGCGACGGCGCCGGGGCGGCCGTGCTGGAAGCCTCCGAGGGTGACCGCCGCGGCGTGCTGTATTCGGTCCTCCACACCGACGGGACGGGATGGGACTTCATTCACATCCCCGCCGGCGGCGCCCGCCGCCCGGCCAGCCATCAGACCGTCGACGCCCGCGAGCATTTTTTCAAAATGCGCGGGCGGGACGTGTACAAGTTCGCCGTCGAGAAAATGCAGTGGCTGCTGGAGGACTGCATGACCCGCTGCCACCTGACGGTCGACGACATCGACCTGGTGATCCCTCACCAGGTGAACCGCCGCATTATCGTCTCGGCCACGGAGAAGTTCGGCCTGCCGATGGAGAAGGTGTATATCAACATCGATCGCTACGGCAACACGTCCGCCGCGTCGATCCCGCTGGCGATGCACGAGGCCCGTGCGGCCGGCAAGATCGGCCCGGGGTCGCTGGTCGTGCTGGTGGCCTTCGGGGCCGGGCTGACCTGGGCCGGAGCGGTCGTGAGGATGTAGCATTCGTGGAGGGCTGTTAGACCAACCGGAACAGACGCATGAAGACGGCATTTATTTTTCCAGGCCAGGGCGCCCAGCATGTGGGGATGGGGCGCGACCTCTACGAAGTCTCCCCGGCGGCCAAGAGTCTTTTTGACCAGGCCGAGGCGGCCACCGGCCTGCCGTTGACGAAATTGTGTTCCCAGGGCCCGGAGGAGGAGCTGGCCCGGACCGACATCTCCCAGCCGGCGATCTTTACGGTCTCGGCCGCCCTGCTGAAATGCATGGACGAGCGGCTCAGCCCCCCGCAGCAAGCCACCATCGCCCCGGCGTACCTGGCCGGGTTGAGCCTGGGCGAATACACCGCCCTGTACGCCGCCGGGGCCATGGACTTCGCCACGGCGGTGCGGCTGGTCGCCCGCCGCGGCCAGGCGATGCAGGCAGCCGCCAAGGCAGTCCCTTCCGGCATGGTGAGCGTGCTAGGGCTGGACGAGGCCAAGGCGGCGGAGCTGGCCCGTTCGGCTGCGGAAGGACAAGTGTTAGTCTGTGCGAACTTCAACGCCCCCGGGCAAGTCGTGCTCTCCGGGTCGCTGGAGGCCTGCCAACGCGCCGCGGCCAAGGCCGCGGACTTCGGCGCTTCCGGCGCCGTGCCGCTGAAGGTGGCCGGGGCGTTCCACAGCCCCCTGATGCAGCCGGCGGCGGAAGAACTGGCCAAGGCCCTGGACCAGGCGACGATCACCGAGCTGCAGCGGCCCGTCGTGGCTAACGTTGACGCCGCCTGCTACCGCCGCGCGGCGGACATCCGCGGCAAGCTGCTGGCCCAACTGGTCTCGCCGGTCCGCTGGCAGCAATCGATGGAGTTCCTGCTGGTAGCGGGCGTGGAGCGGTTCTATGAAATCGGCCCCGGACGGGTGCTGGCCGGCCTGATGAAAAGGATCAATCGCCGGGCGGAAGTGACTTGCATCAACTCCGTCCAGGCGTTAGAGAAGCTCACCATCCCCTCCTGAGGGACGCAGAAGGAGAAGGAGAAAAGGATCGCTATGGCGGACAATGAAAAGGTAGCCGTCGTCACGGGCGCCGCCCGGGGCATTGGCCTGGAAATCACCCGCGAACTGCTGGCCATGGGCATGACTGTGGTGGCGGTTGACCTGCGCGAGGACCTGCTGGCAGGATTGCCGGCGGCGGTGAACGCCCCGGCGGGCAAGCTCCAGACCCGCGCGATGGACGTGACGGACAGCTCCGGCTTCACAGCCATGATCGACGACGTGGCTGAAAAGCTGGGCCGGCTGGACGTGCTGGTCAACAACGCCGGCATCACCCGCGACGGCCTGCTGCTGCGGATGGACGACAAGGATTGGGAAGGCGTGCTGAAGGTCAACCTGACCAGCGCCTTCATCGGCACACGGGCGGCGGCCAAGCACATGCTCCACCAGCGGAGCGGCAGCATCATTAATATGTCCAGCTACAGCGGCCTGGAGGGCAACCGCGGCCAGGCCAATTATTCCGCCTCCAAGGCCGGGCTGCTGGGGCTGACCAAGACCACGGCCAAGGAGCTGGCCAGCAAGAACGTCCGGTGCAACGCCGTCGCCCCGGGCTTCATCAAGACCGAAATGACCGACGTGCTGCCCCAGCAGGCTAAGGACATCGCCCTGGAGCAGATCCCCCTGAAGCGATTCGGCATGCCCACCGATGTAGCCAAGGCGGTGGCCTTCCTGGCCTCCGACGCCTCCAACTACATCACGGGCCAGTGCCTTAGCGTCGATGGAGGAATGCACACTTAACCGCCCCGGCGGGGCGAAAAGAGGCCCTTGCATGGCTGGAGGGGCCAAGCTATAGTACCGCGGCCTGAAAAGGCCGCTAGGACCAAAGGACTTGAAACCCTCAGGGAGGTCACGAAAGTGCCCGACGAAATCGAACAGAAGGTGATCGAGATAGTGGCCGAGCAGATGAACGTGGATAAGAGCGAAATCACCCGCGAAACCTCGTTCGTCAATGACCTCAACGCCGACTCCCTGGACACCGTCGAGCTGGTCATGGAATTCGAGGACCAGTTCGAACTGAGTATCCCGGACGAGGAAGCGGAGAAGATTCAGACCGTCGGCCAAGCGATCGACTACATCAGGGAGCACTCCAACAAGGCCTGAACCTGAGGGGACCCCGACGCGATGCACGGCGTCGGGGACCCCAATCGAAGGGACCGTTGCAAATGGCCAATCGCCGCGTCGTACTGACGGGCATGGGCACGGTCAACCCTCTGGGTCGCAGCACCCCGGAGTTCTGGCAGGCCCTGATCGCCGGCAAAAGCGGTATCGGACGGATTCGCCGATTCGATGCCTCTCCTTTTCCCTCCAAGATCGGGGGCGAGGTCTGGGATTGGGACGGGGCGACCATGACAGGGGTGGACGCCCGCGAAACCAAGCGGATGGACCGCTTCACCCAATTCGCCGTCGCCTCGGCCCTGGAAGCCGTCCGGGACAGCGGGCTGGACTTCACCCGCTGCGACGTCGACCGCTGCGGCGTGATAGTGGGCAGCGGCATCGGCGGGCTGGAGGAGCTGGAGGTCCAGCACCGCCGCATGTTGGAGAAGGGGCCGGACCGGATGAGCCCCTTCACCGTCCCCAAGCTCATGGCCAACGCCGCCAGCGGCAATATTTCCATCCTCTGGCACCTGCGCGGGCCCAATTCAGCCGTCGTCACGGCCTGCGCCTCGGCCGCCAACTCGGTCGGCGAGGCGTTCAAGACTATCCAGCGCAACGAGGCCGACGTCATCATTACCGGCGGCAGCGAGGCCGCCCTGACGCCCCTGGGCTTGGGCAGCTTCTGCGCGCTGAAGGGCCTCAGCACCCGCAACGACGATCCCCAGCACGCCAGCCGGCCCTTCGACAAGGACCGCGACGGCTTCCTGCTGTCGGAGGGCGCCGGCGTAGTGGTCCTGGAGGAGTTGGAGTACGCCCGCCATCGCGGCGCGAAGATTTACGCCGAGCTCATCGGCTACGGCGCCAGCGGCGACGGCTACCACATCACCGCCCCGGACCCCGAGGGCCGCGGGGCCGTCCTGGCCATGCAGCGGGCGCTGGCCGACGGTTTGGCGGCGCCCCAGGACGTGGACTACATTAACGCCCACGGCACCAGCACCGAGCTGGGCGACCTGGCGGAAACTAAGGCCATCAAAAAAGTCTTCGGCGCCCACGCCACCGGCGGCCTGATGGTCTCCTCCACCAAGAGCTCCACCGGCCACCTGCTGGGCGCCAGCGGCGGCGTGGAACTGATCGCCTCCGCCCTGGCCGTCGACAAGGAAATCATCCCGGCCACGATGAACCTGGTGAACCCCGATCCGCAGTGTGATCTGGATTACGTCCCCCTGCGGCCCCGCGAAAAGAAAATCCGCATCGCCCTGAGCAACAGTTTCGGCTTCGGCGGGCACAACGCCTGCCTGCTAATCAAGCGATTCGAAGGCTGATCCCGCCACTCCCGTTCCACCGCGCCGCAACCCCTAAGGCAAAAGCATTTGCCGCGCCATGGCCAGAGCCCCGGCGCGGGTGATGATCTGCTCGTTGAGCTGGGCCTCGTAGATATCCTCCAAGGCCCGGCCCAATTGCGGCCCTTGCCGGAAGCCCAGTCCCTTCAAATCCCGGCCGGTCAGCAGCGGCCGCGGGGCGATGGAATCCGGCGGAATGGACCGCACGCGGCGGGCGATCTTGGCGGCACAGGCGGTCTTGCCGGTGGCGCGCTGCTCCAGGAATTTCCACAGCCGCCGGAGGCGCTCGAACTGCGGATTGGCCAGCAGCCGCTTGAACTGGGCCAGCGAAAGCTCCGCCGCCTGCGGCCAGAAGTGCAGGTGATCGGCGATCCAGCACAGGGCCGTCCGCAGGGCGTTGGAGGCCCCCCACCGCCGCAAGATGGCGGCAATCTCCGCCGGCGGCAGGCAGCCCAGCAGGGCCGCCAGGCTCAGCACGGGGTCGCCCCGGTGAGCCACGTCCCCAACGGTAGAGCGGGCCAGGTCCCATATCCCCGGCAGCTCGAACAGCTCCGGCAGGACCTGCCGCGCCAGCCCGCAGCGGTCCAGCATCTCCAAGGCTTTCCCGGCCGAGGGACGCGAGAGCATCTTGCTCATCTCGTCGAAAATCCGCTCCCCGCTGATCTGCCGGATGTTCGGCGCCAACCGCCGGATGGCCCGGACGGTCGGCGGCGTGATGGCAAAATCGAACCGCACGGCGAACCGCACCGCGCGGATCATGCGGAGGTAATCCTCGCTGAACCGCCGCTGCGGCGAGCCGATGGTGCGGATGATGCGTTTTTTCAGGTCCCCCCGGCCGCCGACGTAGTCGATGACGCGCCGGCTCGCCGGATCATAGAACAGGCCGTTGATGGTGAAGTCGCGCCGCCGGGCGTCCCGCGCGGCGGAGGTAAAGGCCACCGCGTCCGGCCGGCGGCCGTCGCCGGTAGCCGAGTCGCTGCGAAACGTGGTCACCTCCACCTTCTCGCCGTGGTGGATGACCATCGCCACGCCGAACTTGGCGCCCACCAGCAGGACATGGCGGAAAAGCCTTCGCACCTGCTGCGGCGTGGCGTTGGTGGCGACGTCGTAGTCGGCCGACCGCACGCCCAGCAGCATGTCCCGCACGCATCCGCCGGCCAAAAGCGCCTGATGCCCGGCCGCTCGCAGCCGCCGGAGCACGAACATCGCCGCGGATTTCGTGGAAGTCTGCGCCATGCGGGAATCTTACCTGCCCCCCGCCGCCGCCGAAATAGCCTCTCCTCGCCGCGCCGCGTCAGTCCCCCGCCGGTCGCCACGACGACTCGCCTGCGGAGAGCTGCAACTCAGGCGGTGGCACTGTCACGGCCGTGCGGCGGTTGGCCACGACGGCTTCGACGACCAGCAGCACGATGACCAACGCCGCCAGCAGGTCCCACCAGTCGTGCCCGGCGGCCGCCGCGGTGGCAGCCGACTGCACCTCCGCCGCCGTGCGGCCGATCGAGACGCTCCGCCACCCGGCCTGGACTAGGGCCTTTTGAAGGTCGCCGGCGTCCATGGCGGTCAGGTCGCCCTCGGTGCCGTCGGGGTTGATCGCAAAGGCCCCGGTGAGGGCGTTCTTGCCAGCGGCCGCGGCGGAAACTTTCCAGCGGTACACGCCCGCCTGGTCGGTGGCGGTAAAGACGGCTTGGGGAGCTTCGGGCGGGCCGGCGATGGGCACGGAGATGGCGGCCGGGGCGGCATCGTCCGTCGACGGCGGGGTCACGTCCACCATGGCATTGGCCGGGAGGGCCGCGGCGCCGGAAAGATTAGGCAATTGAATCCTCACCGCCGCACCGGCCGGGTAGCTTTGATCCGCCCCGCTGCCCGGCGCGCTGGCCAGACAGATGCGGCTGACCATCGGCAGGAACAGGCCCGTCAGCGGCAGGTTGGACCACTGCGGCGAGGCCGAGGTGGCGCAAAGGATCACGGCGCCGCGCCCGTAGGGCTTGGTCGTCAGCAGCGTGCCCCCGCTGGCCAGGCGCATCAGCACACGGGCCGGGGATGGCTCGGCCGCAGAGTTCGGCTGAGGCTCACTGGAAGCCGGCGCCGAACTCGGCCCGGTGGCTAGCGGAAAATAGCGCTGGACCAGGACGTTCATGTAGTCGGTGGGTTTTTCGTACAGCCCGGCCAGGTAGGGATGCTCGGTGTCGACGAACTCCACGCCGGTGGCCGGGGCCTGGG
>JBEKZI010000081.1:0-9850 GCA_049510055.1 Phycisphaerae bacterium
GAGCGGGCCTTGGCGCCGAGGATGAGGTACTGCGAGGCGCGCGGACCCGCGCCCCAGGCGACCCAGTCGCGGATGTAGCCGGGCGCGTCGGCCTCGCCCTTGCGCGTGCGGCGGGCGAGCGTCACGGCGTACTTGTAAACGTGGTCGGGCACCGGGACGCGATAGACCAGGTCCTGGAGCGAGATGATATCCTCGCCGCTGAGCACTGGCTGGACGGCGACGTCGCGGTGCGTGGTGGTCTGGCGGACGATCTGGATCTCCTCGTCGAAGGCGGGATAATCCACTTTCACGTGGAACATGAAGCGGTCGCGCTGGGCTTCGGGCAGCGGATAGGTGCCTTCCTGCTCGATGGGGTTCTGCGTGGCCAGGACGAAGAACGGCAGGTCCAGCGGGTAGGTATTGCCGCCGGTGGTGACGTGGTATTCCTGCATGGCCTGGAGCAGGGCGGCCTGGGTCTTGGGCGGCGTGCGGTTGATTTCGTCCGCCAGGATGACGTTGGCGAAGATCGGTCCCTTGACGAACCGGAAAGCCCGCCGGCCGGTGGTGAGGTCCTCCTCGATGATGTCGGTGCCGGTGATGTCCGCCGGCATGAGGTCGGGCGTGAACTGGATGCGGTTGAACTTCAGCTTCAGCACGGCCGCCAGGGAGGAAATCATCAGCGTCTTGGCCAAGCCCGGCACGCCCACCAGCAGGCAATGCCCCCGGGACAGTATCGCCTCCAGCAGCAGGGCCACGACGGCGTCCTGCCCGATGATGATCTTGTGCAGCTCGCCGAGCATCTTAGCCTTGGCGAAGGAGAGCTGCTCGATGGCTTTCAGGTCGGGTGGCGGCTTGGGTGCTTGTGTCATAAGAGCCTTTCCTTGTTTCCTCAACGCCCGGGGCCGTCAGCGGCTCCGGCGGAAAGATCGATAGGTTGCCAGCCGTCATTAAGGTACTGAGCTTAACGCCAAAAGGGAACGTCAAATGCTGCCTTCGTGACATTCTAGGGCGGCGGCGGGGTCTTGCCCCGCGGCGGTGAACCGCGGAGCCTCGCGGCCGGTGAAAAAAATCTTTATCCGTCCCGGAATCCGCGTGGCGTGCCGGAGAACCCACCGATACTATCCACGATTTAAGACGTGGTTTTTCTTCAGCAACCCTTGCCGCATGGACGAAGCCTACTCCATAGACTGAAGGAAGCACTCCAAGGTCGACCGGCCGCCGCAAGGCGAAGCGTATGTACTGGATCAGCAAAAGCATTCATCAGATGGGCCGGCTCAAACGCCGCTGGCTTATCCTGCTGGCGGTGATTGGGCCGGGCGTCATCACGATGGTGGCCGACAACGACGCCGGCGGCATTTCCACCTATGCCCAGACCGGCGCCAAGACCGGCTTCAACATGCTGTGGGCGTTCATTCTCCTGGTCCCGATGGCGTATTACGTCCAGGAGATGACGGTGCGCCTCGGGGCGGTGACCAAGCGAGGCCACGCCGAGGCCATCTTCGACGGCTTCGGCAAGTTCTGGGGCTGGTTCTCCATCTTCGACCTGGTCCTGATCAACTGGCTGACGCTGGTCACCGAGTACATCGGCATGACCCAGGCGATGCGGATTTTCCACGTGCCGGAGTGGCTGACGTGCCTGGGCGTCACCGCCTTGCTGACGAGCATCGTCATCACGGGCCGGTATTGGACGTTCGAGAGGATCACCCTGTTCTTCTGCCTGTTCAACCTGGTGTACATCCCGGCCGCCGTCTGGGCGATGATGATGGGGAACGTCCCGGAAGGCTGGTCCACGGTGGCCAAGGGCTTTTACAGCCCTCACTTTCAGTTCGGCGGCTATTTCACGCCCGCCGCGCTGATTACCCTGATCATGGCCAACATCGGCACGACCATCACGCCGTGGCAGATTTTCTTCCAGCAATCGGCGGTCGTGGACAAAGGCATGGACATCAAGGACGTCAAATACGGCAAGATCGACACGTTTGCCGGCGCCTTCCTGACCTGCGTGGTGGCCGCTTTCATCATCGTGACTACCGCGGCGGTGTTCTACTACAACCCCAGCGGCCGGATCGTCGTCGAATCCGCCGCCCAGACGGCCGAGCGGCTGCCCAAAGTCATGGCGCACGGCTGGGGAGACTGGGCCAGGCTGCTGTTCGCCGTCGGCCTGTTCGACGCCGGATTGCTGGGCGCCTTGTGCATCTCCCTGGCGACCAGTTGGGCCCTGGGCGAAGTGTTCGGCTGGGCGCACAGCCTGAACAAGAGCGTCCGCGAGGCGCCGTGGTTCTACGTCGCCTACGTCCTGATGCTCCTGTCGGCCGGCGCGATTTCGCTGATCTCCAGCACGGAGGTCCAGAACACCATCACCATCTTCGTGCAGGTCGTCGCGGTGACGCTGCTGCCGGCGGCGCTGGTGTTCCTGATCCTGCTCCTGAACGACAAGCCCCTGATGGGCGACCACGTTAACACCCGCTGGCAGAACGTCGCCAACTGGTCGATCACGATTTTCGTCATCCTGGTTTCCAGCCTCTTCGGGGTGTCCGTGTTGTTTCCCGGGTGGTTCGGCGGAAAGTGATGGGTGAAACCATGAGCTCGACGGCCGTAAAAACAGTTACGAATGGCAAAGACTACCAGCTCCTGTTCTTCTCCGAGATCCTGGATCGGCCGGTGTGCGAAACCCGCCAGGTCTTTCGGCTCGGCAAGCTCACGGACCTGGTTTTTCGCATGAGCGATCCGTATCCCGAGGCCGTGGGCATTTACATCAGTCACGGCTGGGGCCGCCCCAGCGAGCTGATCCCCTGGGACCGGGTCGTCAAGGTCGAGAAAGGTACCGTGTTTGTGCGGCCGCCGGATCAGGGCGAGCAGTACCCGCCGTTCGTGGATCAGCCGGGCTGGCTGCTCCTGAACGAGCACCTGATGGGGAAAACTATCCTCGACATGGACGGCCGGCGGATCGAAGTGGTCAACGACGTGCACCTGCTGGAGAGCAAGGGGAGGATGCTCCTGGTTCACGTGGACGTGTCCTTCAACGGCTTCCTCCGCAAATGGGGGCTGAGCTGGCTGCACGTGGGGAAGGATCGCCTGATCTCCTGGCGATACGTTCAGCCTCTGTCCATCGAAGACGCCGTCTCCGGCGACAAGGTGAACCTCTCCATCACCCGCAATCAGATTCAGGAGCTTCCCCCCGAGGACCTGGCCGACGCCCTGGAGGAATTGTCGGGCGAAGAGCAGCAGGCCGTCTTTTCCGCCCTGGACTCCGAGAAGGCCGCCGAGACCCTTCTGGAGGCCGAGCCGCGGGCCCAGCGCCAGATCGTGGCCAACTTGCAGCAAGAACGGGCCCAAGCGATTCTGTCGGAGATGTCGGTGGCCCAGCTGGCGGACCTGTTCTCGGTGCTGCCGCTGGATGACCGCAACGAACTCATAACCCTGCTGCCCAAGGACCAGGCGAAGAAGACCTTGGCCATCCTGTCGGAACACGAAACCAAGGCGTCGGTTCTGATGTCCGGCGATTTCCTGAAGATGCCGCCGGAGACGAAGGTCGCCGACGCGCTGGCCCAGTTGCGCGGCTCGAAGTTGGCGCACGAGGCGGTCTCGTACATCTACGTGGTCGATCCCGCCGAGAACTTTCTGCGGGGCGTGGTGGACCTGCGGGAGATGATGCTGACGGCCGATGACACGATGCTCAAGGACATCATGGTGGCGCCGGTCGTCTCCGTCGACGAGAACAACGTCAAGGACGATATGGCCCACCTGTTCGCCAAATACCATTTCCGGATGCTGCCGGTGGTGGACGCCAAGGATCATCTGCTGGGCGTGATTCATTACAACGACGTCATGAAAGGTCTGGTGACTCGTGCGCGGATTTAGCGCGGCCCGGCCGCTCGCACGATCCAAAGGTGTGTTATGCCTCGCATCCAGATGACCCCGACAGTCAAGATAGCCTTGCTTGTTCTTCGGTTGTACCTGCTTGGCATGCTGGTCCTGATCTTGATCAAGTTCCTGGGTATCTTTCGCTAGGGGCGGGCGGCCGGATGTTCTCTGCGGAGGCAAACCTTCCGGGCATAGGGTGATACAAACGGCTGGAGCTTTTTTGGTTTTCGTGACTCCCGCACTTGACGCGTGGAGCGGATGTTTTTAACATGCCGGCTCGTGAGGTGGTGGCGGTCCGCTGGGTAGCCTAAAGCGGACCGTTGTTGTTTCCGGCCGGCAGTTGGGTTTGCACGCTCGCCGTCCGGGGTGTATGTTACTGCCCGCCCGCCGGTGGCCGCAGGCCAGGACAGTCGGCCGGGCGACAAGGAGTCAGCAACGTGGGATACAACTGCGTGGTATGCGTCAAGCAGGTGCCGGACACCAAGCGGATCACCGGCCAGGCGATGAAGGAAGACGGCACGGTGAACCGCGCCGCCCTGTCGATGATCTTCAACCCCGAGGACCTCAACGCCCTGGAAGAGGCCCTGGCCATCCGCGACGCGCACGGCGGGACGGTCACGGTGGTCACGATGGGCCTGCCGATGGCCTCGGCCGTGCTGCGCGAGGCGCTGTTCCGCGGCGCCGACCGCGTCGTCCTGATTACCGACCGCCGGGCGGCCGCCAGCGACACGCTGGCCACCAGCTACATCCTGTCCTGCGCGGTCCGCAAGCTCGCCCCCGACATCGTCCTGTGCGGCCGGCAGGCCATCGACGGCGACACCGCCCAGGTTGGCCCGCAACTGGCCGAGAAGCTTTCCTTTCCCCTGGTCACCTACGTTGAGCAAGTTTTGGAGCTGGACGGGCGGCGGATCAAGGCCCGCCGCAACGTCGGCAACGGCTGGGAGATGGTCGCCTCCCGCCTGCCGGTGCTGCTGACGGTGCGGGACACGGCCAATACCCCGCGTCCCCCAGCCGCCCGGCGAATGATGAAATACAAAAAGGCCCTCTGCCCGGCCGAGGTCGCCAAGGCCGTCGAGGACGCGATGCCCACCGCCGCCGACGCCGCCAAGGCCGCCGAGATCAAGAAACGCTGCCAGGCCCTGTCGGCCGCGGGACTGCTGATCGAGCAATGGAACCTGGACGAACTGAAGGCGGACCTGATCTGGTGCGGCCGCGACGGCAGCCCCACGAAGGTTCACCGCATCCAGTCGGTGGTGCTGACCGGCGGGGCGTACCGCGAATTCGCTTCTACCGAGCAGGCCTGCACGGAACTTATTGCCGAACTCATCGAAGACCACACCATCGGATAACGGACGAACCATCGAGGAAACGAGGATGACGGAAGTCAATCGCAAGGGCGAAGTTTGGATATTTGCCGAGCAGGAAGCCGGCAAGCTCAGCGACGTGCCGCTGGAGTTGTTGAGCAAGGGCCGCGAGCTGGCCGACACGCTGTCCGTGCCGCTGGGAGCGGTGCTGATCGGCCACGGCGTAGGCGAGCTGGCCGCGACGCTCGTTGCCCACGGGGCCGACAAGGTGTACGTCGTCGAGGACGCCTGCCTGGCTCACTACCAGGCCGCCGGATACGCCCGCGCGATGTGCCAGCTGATCCGGCAGCATCGCCCGCAGATATGCCTCTACGGCGCCACGGCCATCGGACGCGACCTGGCGCCCACGGTGGCCAGCGCCGCCAAGTGCGGCCTAACGGCCGACTGCACCGACCTCCAGATCGGCGACCACACGCCGCCGGGCACCAGCGACGTGCACCGCAACCTGCTGCTCCAGATTCGCCCGGCCTTCGGTGGCAACATCATCGCCACCATCGTCAACTTCGATCGCTGGCCGCAGATGGCCACCGTCCGCGAGGGCGTGATGGTGATGAGCAAGGCCGACCCCGCCCGCCGCGGCCAGGTCGTCCGCTGCGAGGCGGACCTGGCCGGCCTGGAACTGCCGCTGGAAATTCTGGAGACGCACCGCCAGGCCAAGAAGGTCAACCTCAAGGCCGCCCGCATCATCGTGGCCGGTGGGGCGGGCGTGGGCAGCCGCGAAAACTTCCGCCTCGTCTGGGACCTTGCCAACTGCTTGGGAGCGGCCGTCGGCGGCAGCCGCGCGGCGGTGGACCTCGGCTACGTGGACCACGACCACCAGGTCGGCCAGACCGGCACGACGGTGCGCCCGGCGCTGTACATCGCCTGCGGCATCAGCGGGGCGGTCCAGCACCGCGCGGGCATGCAGGAGTCGGCCAAAATCCTGGCCGTCAACACCGACCCGCAGGCGGCCATCTTCTCCGTGGCCCATTACGGCATCGTCGGCGACCTCAACGAGGTCATCCCCATGCTCATCAAGGCCATCCGCGGCGGCGAACGCATCAAGCACGCCCCCCAGGCGGCCAAGGCATCGTCCTAACCCGTAATCGAGCGACAAGGCAACCATGGCAAACTTCTACACGGACAACGAGGACATCGGCTTCCTGTTCCATCACATGGACGTGCCGCGTCTGGCGGCCATCGTGGAGGACAATTTCGCCTACGCCAAGGAGTTCGACTTCGCCCCCGCCGACGTGGCCGACGCGGTGGACAATTACGAGCGCATCCTGACCAACCTGGGCGAGCTGTCGGCGGAGATCATCGCCCCCACGGCGGAGGAGACCGACAAGGTCGGCAACGTCCTGAACGACAACGGGCTGGTGACGTACGCCCCCGGCATCGCTGGCGCCATCCGGCGGCTGGGCCAGGCCGACCTGATGGGCTTCACCCTGCCGTACCGCTTCGGCGGGCTGAACTGCCCCACGCTGGTCTACACGATGAGCAACGAGATCGTCAGCCGGGCCGACGCCTCGCTGATGAACATCTACGGCCTCCAGGGCATCGCCGAGACGATCAACGCCTTCGCCAGCGAGGAGATCAAGAAGGAGTACCTGCCGCCGATGGCCGCCGGCCAGTGGACCGGCGCGATGGTCCTGACCGAGCCGGACGCCGGCAGCGACCTCCAAGCCGTCAAGACGATCGCCCACCAGGACAAGGACGGCAACTGGTTCGTTCGCGGCGTCAAGCGTTTCATCACCAACGGCTGTGGGCACATCCTGTTGGTGCTGGCCCGCACCGAGCCGGAGATCACCGACGGCCGCGGCCTGAGCCTGCTTCTGGTGGAGCGCGGGCCGAAGGTCCGCATCCGCCGCTTGGAGAACAAGCTGGGCATCCACGGCAGCCCCACGTGCGAGATCGTTTTTTCCGACGCCCCGGCCAAGCTCATCGGCGAGCGGCAGCGCGGGCTGATTACCTACGTGATGAGCCTGATGAACGGCGCCCGCATCGGCATCGCCGCCCAGTCGCTGGGCATCGGCGAGGCCGCCTACCGCGTCGCCCGCAGCTACGCCCACAGCCGCAAGCAGTTCGAGACGGCCATCGAGAACTTCCCCGCCGTCCGCGAACTGCTGGTGGACATGAGCCTGGACCTCCAAGCCGCCCGCGCGCTGACGTACCACGCCTCCTTCTGCGTGGACTTAGAGCACGTCGCCTTGCGCAAGCTGGAATTCGGAAACGTCACCGACGAGGCGCTGATTAAATCGCTGCGGGCCGACACGCGAAAGTACGGCCGATACAATAAGCTCCTGACGCCCATGGCCAAGTATTATGCCTCCGAGATGTCCATGCGCGTGAGCAACTCCGCCATGGCCGTGCTGGGCGGCAGCGGCTACATGAAGGACTACCCCGTCGAGCGGCACCTCCGCGACAGCCGCATCACCACCATCTACGAAGGCACCAGCCAGCTCCAGGTCATCGCCGCCGTGGCGGGCATGACCAGCGGCACCTGCCAGACGTTGATCGAGGAGCTGATCTCCCGTGAGTGGCCTGCCGAGGTCGCCCCGATGGTCGAGCAGATTCGCGGCGGCCTGGGCCTGCTGGAGCAGGCGGTTGCCTACATCAAGGCCAAGGGCGGCACGGCCTACCGCGACCTGTACGCCCGCAAGCTGGTGGACATCGGCATCTTCCTGGTCATCGCGGCCTTGTTCTGCGACTACGCCACGGCCGCCGACCGCAAAAAGGTCGTCGCCCGCCGCTGGCTGGCGGACAAGATGCCCGAGATCCGCAGGAACGTCGAGCAGATCTGCTCGGGCGACCTATCGGTGGTGGAGCAGTTTGAGACCCTGGCCGGTCCGGTGCCCACGGCGGAGTAAGGGGCGGCGGGGGGACAGAGGTGGGCTTGAGTTCCTTTGAGGACAAACTCCGGCCGAAAGTCGTCGCCTCGCCCTGGTGGCGAGACGCCCTGACGCTGCTGGTGATGTTGATCCTGGCGGCGATCCTGCTGCCGGATTGGATCAAGGGCGTCGGCCCGCTGTCCAGTCAGGAGAGCGAAACGCAGCCGACGGAATTTGTCGGCAACGTCGCCCAGTATCTCAACAACGTTCCGGGCCAGATGACCAGCACGTACCTGCTGCTGGCCCTGGGGTTCGCCCTGGCGCTGCGATGCGGGGCCGTGGACCTGAGCATCTGGGCGGTGGCCGCTACGGGCGGCGTGGCGGCGGCGAAGTTGATGAGCCTGGGCGTTGCGACGTCGGCCGCCTTTGCCGCAGCCGGCGCCGTCGGCGTAGCCGTGGGGCTGCTTCACGGTCTGGCGGTGGTCCGCTGGAAGTTACCAAGCGTCCTGGTGACCGCGGCGACGGGCATCGGCCTGGTGTTGCTGCTGGACGTAGGGCTGCGGGGCGGGGCGGTGGAGGTCCCCCGCGGCAGTTTTGAGGCGTTGCGGAATACATTTCCATTTCCCCCGCTCCTGTTGGGTCGGATGCTCATCGTGGCGGGCATCTACGCGGCCGTGATGGTGGCGCTGCTAGCGGCGGACGCCGTCCGGCGGCGGGTGCCCCGGCCCAACCGGCCGCGCGAATTGTGGTTGGCGTTGGCGGCTTGCGGGGGTCTTGCGGGCCTGGCGGGGGCCTGCGGGTTGATCGATTACCCCGTCGCGTCGGCGCCGAACTTTCCCATCGGCGATCTTCGCGTGGTGGCTGCGGCGATCCTGGCCGGCGGGGCGATGCTGGGCGGGCGGGGACGCACGATGCTGATGGGCCTGGCCCTGCCGCTGGCCCTGCTGACGGCGACAATCTGGCGGCAGGAGGTGGCCTTGCTTTTCTACGGCATCGTCGAGGTGAACCTTCTGATCCTTATCGGCATGGTCCTCGTCGCCCACATCGCCATCGACAACGCGCTGTCCTGGCGGCAGGGGGGCCGGTGGCTGGCGGCGATGGCGCTGGCGGCGCTGGTGGGCGGCATGGCGATGCTCGCCGCCAGCGGCTGGGTGGCCGACCTGGCCGGCCGGCGGGCGTTCGAGCTGCTGGCACTGGGCCTGTGGCTGGCGGGGGCGGTGATGCTGCTGATTTCCCGGGGGCAGGTCCGTCCCACCTGGACATCCCAAACGGGGCGGCGGCACCTGGCCTGACCGCGGCCGTCGATCTTACGTGTCCTTCTTGGCCCGTTCGGCTGCGCGGTGGCGAAGGTAGGCGTCAATGAAGGGCTGGATGTCGCCGTCCAGCACCTTGTCGGTCTGGGAAATCTTCAGGTCAGTCCGCTCGTCCCGCACGAGGCGGTAGGGGTACAGCACGTAGGAGCGGATCTGGTAGCCGAAGGCGATCTCGCCCTTCTGGCCGTATATCTTGGCCATTTCGGCGTCGCGCTTGGCCTGCTCGAGCTGATGGAGCTTGGCGGCGAGCATCTTGCGGGCCTCGGCGCGGTTCTTGTGCTGGGACCGCTCGTTCTGGCACTGCACGACCACGCCGGTGGGCAGGTGCGTCAGGCGGATGGCGCTGGAGGTCTTGTTGACGTGCTGGCCGCCCGCCCCGCTGGCGCGGAAGGTGTCCTCGCGGACGTCCTTGTCCCAGTCGATGTCCACTTCCACTTCGTCCAGCTCCGGCAGCACGTCCACCGAGGCGAAGCTGGTGTGGCGGCGGTTCTGCGAGTCGAAGGGGCTGATCCGCACCAGT
>JBEKZI010000082.1:0-9278 GCA_049510055.1 Phycisphaerae bacterium
CGTTTGCCTGCATGTGGAACAGGCAAAGGCTGCCCGACATCGACGCGCGGACGGCCCGCTTTGAGGCCGCCCTGCTGCTTCTGATTCTGGCGGCGTACGTGATCTGGCCGCCGGCGCCCTGAGCGGCGCGGCGGCGTCCGTTTGCGGCCGCTCATCCGGTAACGGCGGGAGACGAACAGCATGGAAGACTTCTTCAGCCCCGTGATGCTCTCGCGGCTGCAATTCGCCGTCACGACGCTGTTTCACATCCTCTGGCCGCTGCTGAGCGTCGGGCTGAGCCTGTTCATGGTGATCACCGAGGCGGCGTGGCTGAAGACCGGCAACGAGCTGTACTACCGCCATACCCGCTTCTGGGCGAAGCTGTTTCTTTTGAGCTTCGGGCTGGGCGTGGCCAGCGGGCTGCCGCTGGAGTTCGAGTTCGGCACCAACTGGGCGCGATTCTCGCGGTTCAGCGGCGGGTTCTTCGGCAACATCCTGGGCTTCGAGGGGGCGATGGCCTTCATGCTCGAGGCGGCCTTTTTCGGCGTGTCGATGTTCGCCTGGAACCGCGTCTCGCGCCGCGTGCACCTGTTCGCCACCGCGATGGTGGCCGCGGGGGCGTCGCTGTCGGCCTTTTGGATCATGGACGCCAACGCCTGGATGCAGACCCCCGCCGGCGTGGCGGTCCAGAGCGGGCAGATCGTCGTGACGGACTACGCCAAGGCCATCTTCAATCCCGCCTGGTTCTACTCCTTCAGCCACATGTGGGTCGCCTGCGTGGAGACCAGCCTGTTCTTCGTCGCCGGCATCAGCGCCTGGTACCTGCGGAAAGACCGCCATCGCGAGTTCTTCTTGAAGTCCTTCAAGACCAGTGTGGCCGCGGCCGTGATTGTCGCGCCGTTGCAGGTGTACCTGGGCGACCTGTCGGCCCGAGGAGTGGCGATCTACCAGCCGGCCAAGACCGCCGCCATGGAGGCCCATTGGCAGACCAATCCTCCCGGCCAGGGGGCCGGATGGATCGTCGTGGCTTGGCCGGACGAACCTAACCAGAAAAACGTCTGGGAGCTGCGCATCCCTTACCTGCTGAGCCTGCTGATCTACCACACGCCCACCGCGCAGGTTCAGGGACTGCGAGACATCCCGCCGCAGGACCGCCCGCCGGTCCTGATCCCGTTCTATAGTTTCCGCCTGATGACCGCCATCGGCCTGTACCTGGCGGCATTGGTGCTGTGGGCGCTGTGGAAGTGGCGTCGCGGCCAGTTGCGGGCCGAGTCGCTGTGGACGGGCAGGGGGTTCTGGCTGGCGTGGGTGTGGGCGGCGCCGCTGGGGTTCATCGCCTCGGACTTAGGCTGGGCGACCCGCGAGGTCGGCCGCCAGCCTTGGGTGGTCCAGGGCCTGCTGCGGACCTCCGACGGCGTCAGCACACTGAGCCGCTCGCCGACGGCGGCGACGCTGGCCTTGTACACCGGCATTTACCTGCTGCTGCTGGTCCTGTTTGTCGTCTTCACCCGGCGGATTCTTCAGAAGGGCCCGGACCTGACCAGTCCGCTGCCCGCGCGGCAGCCGGAAGCGCAGGAGGGCACGCCGGCATGAGTCAGGAACTCCTGGCCAACCTGTGGGCGGCGATCATCGGCCTGATCCTGGCGCTGTACGTCGCGCTGGATGGTTTCGATTTGGGCATCGGCGTGCTGTCGCTGTTCACGCGGCGGCAGGAAGACCGCCAGATGATGATGTCCAGCATCGGGGCCTTTTGGGACGCCAACGAGACCTGGCTGGTCATCGCGGGCGGTGCCTTGTTCGGCGCGTTTCCGACGGCCTACGGCGTGCTGCTGAACGCCCTGTACGTTCCGATCATGATGATGCTGTTCGGCCTGATCTTCCGGGCGGTGTCGTTTGAGTTCCGCGGCCACAGCCGGCGCTCGGCGATCTGGGAGTTCGCGTTCGGGGCCGGCAGTCTCGTCGCGGTCGTGGGGCACGGTTTTGCGCTGGGCGGGCTGCTGAGTGGGATCAAAGTGGTCGACGGCCACTTCGCCGGCGGCCCGTGGGACTGGTTCAGCCCGTTGCCGATCCTGACGGCCGTGGCGGTGGGCTTCGGATACGTCATCCTGGGGGCGTCGTATCTCCTGGCCGGGACCGAAGGCCCCATGCACCGGCGCGTGCAGCGGTGGACGGTCGTCAGCGCGGTCGTGATGTTCGCCGCCATCGCGGCCGTCACCGTGCTCATGCCGCTGTGGTTCCGCGCCGTGGCGCTCCAGTGGACCGCCTCCCCCATGCGGTACGTGCTGTCGGCCCTGAGCTTCGGTGCGATTTTTGCGTTCGTGATCCTGATTCTGGCGACGTTCTTGCGGCAGTACTCACGCCTGCCCTTCGCCTTCAGCTTGATTACGTTCTTCGTGGCCTTCGCCGGCCTGCTGGCGGCCATGTATCCGTACATCGTGCCCACGTCGCTGACCATTCAGGCCGCCGCCGCCGATTCGCGCACGCTGGTCTTCATGCTGTTCGGCATCGCCTTGCTGATTCCGGTGATGCTGGCCTACAACCTGTACCTGTACCGGGTCTTCCTTGGCCGCCGGGCCGGCCCGCACCAGGAGTCGTACTGATGCGGCCTCCGGCGGCTGTGTGTCCCGGGCGGGCGGCCTTGGCCTATAATTTCGTGTCGATTTTGGTAAGCGCCCGTGCCTGCACGAGAAAGGGTTGTTCGTGGGACGTCCTGAAGCCGCGATAGACACGCTGTGGCCGCTGGCCGTTTATTTCGGGCTGGTCGTGCTGACGGCCGCAGCCTTGCTGGGCGCTTCCTGGGTCCTGGGCCAGCGGCACCGCGAACCGGCCACCGGCCAGCCTTACGAGTCGGGCATCGCGGTGACCGGCTCGGCCCGGTTGCGATATCCGGTCCAGTTCTACCTGGTGGCGATTTTCTTCGTCATCTTCGACTTGGAGACGGCGTTCCTGATTGCCTGGGCCGTCGCGGCCCGGCAAGCCGGTTGGGCGGGATACGTCGCCGTCGTGGTGTTCGTGGCCGTGTTGATCGCGGCGCTGGCGTATCTCTGGCGGGTCGGCGCGCTGGACTGGGGTCCGCGCGGCGGCGCCGGCGATGGCGCCGGCAAAAAATCCTCCCGCTTGCCTGAAAGGCAGGTCTAGGCCATGGCCTTGCCCAAAATGCCGCCGTCGGGTTTGTACGGCATGTCGGGGGGCGCGGAGCCCCAGCCCGCCCGGCCGGGGATATTGCTGACCACGCTCCAGCGGCTGCTGGCCTGGGGGAGGAAGTATTCCCTCTGGCCGTTCAACTTTGGCCTGTCCTGCTGCTACGTGGAGATGGCCACGAGTCTGACCGGCCGCTACGACATCGCCCGCTTCGGGGCCGAGGTCATCCGCGGCACGCCGCGCGAGGCCGACCTGATGGTCGTCGCGGGCACGGTCTTCATCAAGATGGCCCCGGTGGTGCGGCAGATGTACGAGCAGATGATGGAGCCGCGCTGGGTGATCTCGATGGGCTCCTGCGCCAACTCCGGCGGGATGTACGACATCTACAGCGTCGTCCAGGGCGTGGACACGTTTCTGCCCGTGGACGTGTACGTGCAGGGCTGCCCGCCCAGCCCGGATGCGTTCATGCGCGGGCTGGTCCTGCTGTCCGAAGCCGTCGGGCGGGAAAAGCGGCCGCTGAGTTGGGTCGTCGGCCCCCAGGGCGTCACCCGCGGCCCGCTGCCTGTGTACCGCGACCTGCTTCGCCCGCAGCGACAGGCCCAGGGCCTCCTGCGGCCGCCGGAGACCATCTGAGCAAACCATGCCCAACGTCGCCGAACAAATCGTGACGGCTGAAAGCTCGCTGGTGCGCCAGCTTGCGGAACGATTCGGCGCCTCGGCCCAGCCGACGGCCGACGGCGTTCCCACCGCCTGGGTGGACGGCGTGAGAATCAAGGAAGTCCTGCGGCACCTCAAAAGCGAAATCAATCAGCCGTACCGCACGCTGTACGACCTGACGGCCATCGATGAGCGCCTGCGCGTCCACCGCACCGGCCAGCCGCCCAGCGACTTCACCGTCGTGTACCACCTGCGGTCCTACGGCCGCGCGGCGGACGTCCGCCTGAAGGTGGCCCTGCGGGGCAACGATCCGGCGATGGAGACGGCGACCGACCTGTGGCCGGCGGCCGACTGGTACGAGCGCGAGGTCTGGGACATGTTCGGCGTCCGCTTTCGCGGCCACCCGCACCTGCGGCGGATCCTGATGCCGCCGTGGTGGCAGGGGCACCCGCTGCGCAAGGACCATCCCGCCCGGGCGACGGAGATGGGCCAATTCCACATGACGCCGCAGGACAGCCAGGCCTATCAGGAGATGCTCCGCTTTGACCCGGCCGGGTGGGGGATGAAAACACACGAAGAGGACTTCGATTACCTGTTCCTCAACGTCGGCCCCCAGCACCCCGGCACGCACGGGCCGCTCCGCGTGATCCTGCAACTGGCCGGGCAGGAGATCGCCGACGCCGTCTGCGACATCGGCTACCACCACCGCGGGGCGGAGAAGATGGGCGAGCGCCAGACCTGGCACACGTACATCCCCTACACTGACCGCGTGGACTACCTGAGCGGCGTGATGAACAACTTTCCGTACGTCCTGGCCATCGAGACCCTGGCCGGCATCGAGGTGCCCGACCGCGCCAAGGTCATCCGCATCCTGCTGGCCGAGCTGTTCCGCATCATCAGCCACCTGGTGTTCTACGGCACGTTCGCCCAGGACCTCGGCGCGATGTCGCCGGTGTTCTACATGTTCTACGACCGCGAGCGGGCCTTCGACATCGTCGAAGCCGTCACCGGCGCCCGCATGCACCCCGGATGGTTCCGCATCGGCGGCGTGGCGCAGGATTTGCCGCAAGGTTGGGAGGCGATGGTGCGGGACTTTCTGGATTACATGCCACGCCGGCTGGACGAGTACCAGCGGATGGTGCTGAGCAATCGCATTCTCAAGGCCCGCACCGTCGGCGTGGGCGAGATGACCGCCGAGCAAGCCATCGAGTGGGGCGCCACCGGCCCGGTGCTGCGGGCCACAGGCCTGGCCTGGGACCTGCGTAAGGCCCGGCCCTACGGCGGCTACGAGCAGTTCGCTTTCGACGTCCCTGTCGGCCGGCGGGGCGACTGCTACGACCGCGCCGTCGTGCACGCCGAGGAAATCCGCCAGAGCTTGCGGATTATCCGCCAGTGCCTGGAGAACATGCCGCCGGGGCCGGTGCAGTCCGACCATCCCCTGGCCACGCCGCCGCGGAAGGACCGCACGCGCAGCGACATCGAGACGCTGATCCATCATTTTCTGAACGTCACGTGGGGGCCGGTGATCCCGCCCGGCGAGGCAGCCGCGACCGTCGAGGCTCCCAAGGGCAACAACACCTACTACCTCGTCAGCGACGGCGGCGGGATGAGCTATCGCACGCGCATCCGCACGCCGTCCTTCCCCCATATCCAGCTGGTGCCGTGGATCAGCCGCGGGGGAATGGTCTCGGACCTAATCGCCATCCTGGGCAGCGTGGACTTTGTGCTGGCGGACGTGGACCGTTAGTTGTGAAAGACGCCCCGCGGCAAAGGAACCGCCGTGTGTTGAGCGAAACGGAAAAGCAGCAGATCGACGCCGAAGCCGGCCGCCACGAGCAGCGGCGGGGCGCCCTGATCGAAGCGCTGCGGATCGTCCAGAAGCGCCGCGGCTGGGTGGACGATGCGGGCGTCGCCGACGTGGCCGAGGCGCTAGGCCTGACGGCCGAGGAGGTCGACGGCGTCGCGACCGCCTACAACATGATTTTCCGCAGCCCCGTCGGCCGGCACGTGATCCTGCTGTGCGACAGCATCAGCTGCTGGGCCACCGGATACGCCGCCGTCCGCGATCACCTTCAGCAACGCCTGGGCGTTCCGATGGGCCGCACCACCGCCGACGGGCAGTTCACCTGGCTGCCGGTGGCCTGCCTGGGCGCCTGCGACGTCGCCCCGGCCATGATGGTCGACGAAGACCTGCACGGAAACCTCACGCCGCAAAAAATAGACCAGATTCTGGCCCGCTATGAGTAAGCCATCGCGAGAAAAACCGCTGACGCAAAACATCCGCGCGGACCGCCAGCCGCTGACGATCGAGGACTACCAGCGCACCGGCGGCTACCAGGGCCTGCGGAAGGCGCTGCGGATGACGCCGCAGGAGGTTGTGGCCGAGGTCACCCGCGCCAACCTCCGTGGCCGCGGCGGGGCGGGCTTCCCCGCCGGGCAGAAATGGTCTTTCGTGCCGATGGGCGAGGCGGCCCCGCGGCCGAAGTACGTGATCGTCAACGCCGACGAGATGGAGCCCGGCACGATGAAGGACCGCCTACTGCTGGAGGCCGATCCGCACCAGGTGTTGGAGGGCGCCATCATCGCCGCCTACGCCGTCGGGGCGGAGAAGGCCTATGTGTTTCTCCGCTGGGCCTACCACATGGCGGCCCGGCGGATGGAGCAGGCCATCGCCGAGGCCTACGCCGCCGGCATCCTCGGCCGAAACGTCCTGGGCTCCGGCTACGGCCTGGACGTGATCCTGCACGTCAGCGCCGGCCGCTACATGTGCGGCGAGGAAAACGGCCTGCTGGACTCGCTGGAGGGCCGCCGCGCCATCCCGCGTGCCAAGCCGCCGCACCCGCCGATCTGCGGCCTGTGGGGCAAGCCCACCGTCGTGAATAACGTCGAGACGCTCTGCAACGTCGGACACATCCTTCGCAACGGCTGGCAGTGGTTCAAGGACTTAGCCTACGGCGACAACGGCGGCACGAAGCTCTACGGCGCCAGCGGGCGGGTGAATCGTCCTGGGCTGTGGGAGCTTCCGCTGGGGGCGACGCTGCGGGAGGTGCTGGAGGACTGCGCCGGCGGCGTGCCCGCCGGAAGGCGGCTGACGGGCCTGCTGCCCGGCGGCGGATCGACGGGATTCCTGACCGCCGAGCACCTGGACCTGCGCATGGATTACGACGAGATGGAGAAGCACGGCAGCCGCGTGGGCACCGGCACGATTATCGTCCTGGACGACAGCGTCTGCCCGGTGGGGGCGGTGCTCAGCCTTCAGCGGTTTTTCGCCCGCGAGTCCTGCGGCTGGTGCACGCCCTGCCGCGAAGGCCTGCCGTGGATCGCCCGCCTGCTGGAGGCGCTTGAAGCCGGCCAAGGCCGCCCGGGCGACCTGGAGCTCCTGGCGGAGATGGCGCGGCTGCTGAATCCCGGCAATACGTTCTGTGCGTTGGCGCCCGGGGCGGCCCAGCCGCTGGAGACGGCGCTGGTCCACTTCCGGCAGGATTTTCAGCGCCACATCGACGAGCAACGCTGTCCCTGGAGATAACCGTGGGGACGATCTACATCGACAACCAGCCCTACGAGCTCAAACAGGAAGGCCAGAACCTCCTGGCGGTGTGCCTGTCGGCGGGGTTCGACCTGCCGTATTTCTGTTGGCACCCGGCCATGCACTCGGTGGGCGCCTGCCTGCAGTGCGCGGTCAAACTGTTCCGCGACGAGCACGACGCCAAGGGCCGGATCGTCATGTCCTGCATGACGGCCGCCAAAGACGGCATGCGGATCTCCGTGGCCGATCCGGAGGCGGCCGAGCTGCGCCAGCGCGTCATCGAGTGGCTGATGGTTAACCACCCGCACGACTGCCCCGTCTGCGACGAGGGCGGGGAGTGCCACCTTCAGGACATGACGGTGATGGTCGGCCAGTCGATCCGGCGGTATCGCTTCAGCAAGCGGACCCATCGCAATCAATATCTGGGCCCGTTCGTCGCCCACGAGATGAACCGCTGCATCCAGTGCTACCGCTGCGTGCGGTTCTACCGCGATTACGCTGGCGGGCGCGACTTCGACGTGCTGGGCTGGCACGACGACGTGTATTTCGGCCGGCACGCTGACGGCGTCCTGGCCAGCGAGTTCAGCGGCAACCTCGTGGAGGTCTGCCCCACCGGCGTGTTCACCGACAAGACGCTCCAGCGCCACTACACGCGCAAGTGGGACCTTCAGACGGCCCCGTCGATCTGCGTGCACTGCGGGCTGGGCTGCAACACGATTCCCGCCGAGCGCTACGGCATGCTGCGGCGGATCTACGCGCGATTCCACCGCGACGTCAACGGCTACTTCCTGTGCGACCGCGGGCGGTTCGGCTATGAGTTCGTCAACAGCGACCGCCGCATCCGCCAGCCGCTGCGGCGCGGGCCGGACGGCACCCTCCGGCCCGTCAGCCGCCAAGAAGCGCTGGAGCACGCCGGAAAACTGCTGCGGGAGACGCGAGTTGTCGCGCTGGGCTCCCCGCGGGCATCGCTGGAGACGCTCTATGCCCTGCGGAAACTGGCCGGGGCCGAAAACTTTCACCTGGCCGTGCCGGAGGCCGACCTCCGCCTGCTGCGATGCGTGCTGGGAATCCTGCGCGAAGGCCCCGCCCCGGCGGCGTCCCTGCATGACGTGCGGACCTCCGACGCCGTGGCGATTCTGGGCGAGGACGCCACCAACGCCGCGCCGATGCTGGCGCTGGCCCTGCGCCAGGCCGCGATACAAAAGCCCCTGGCCCAGGCGCGGGCGCGGCAGATCTCCGGGTGGGAGGACGCCGCACTCCGCGAGGCGATCCAGCAACAGAAAGGGCCCTTCTTCGTCGCGACGCCGGAGGCGACAAAGCTGGACGACGTGGCCAGCGAGCTTTACCGGGCCGCTCCGGCGGACCTGGCGCGGCTGGGATTCGCCGTCGCCCACGAGATCGACCCGCAGGCCCCAGCCGTCGCGAATCTGTCCGCCGACGTGCAGGCCCTGGCCCGGCGGATCGCCGAGGCGCTGGCGCACAGCGAGCGGCCGCTGGTGGTTTCGGGCGTTCGCTGCGGCGAGCAATCCTTGATTGAATCAGCCGCCAACGTCGCCTGGGCCCTCCGCCGAGCCGGCAAGCCGGCCAAGCTGTGCTTTGTCGTGCCGGAGTGCAACAGCCTCGGCGCGGCGCTGCTGGAGGGCCAGGGGGCCGAGGCGGCGCTGGAAAAAATCCGCACCGGCCAGGCCGAGACCGTCCTGATCGTCGAGAGCGACCTGTACCGCTGCCTAGGCGCCGCAGCCGCGGAGGATCTGTTGAGCAAGGCCCGGCACGTCGTGGTCCTGGATCACCTAACCAACGCCACGACGGACAAGGCCGAGCTGGTGCTGCCGGCTGCGACATTCGCCGAGGCCGACGGCACGCTGGTGAACAACGAGGGCCGGGCCCAGCGATTCTTCCGCGTCTTCATCCCGGCCGGCCAGGTCCAGCCCGCTTGGCACTGGCTGAGCCAGATCGGCTGGGCCGGTGGACGGTT
>JBEKZI010000083.1:0-9160 GCA_049510055.1 Phycisphaerae bacterium
CATGGTGTTCGGCCACGCCTACGGCACGCCGGCCAGGCCCGTGCGGGAAGCGGTGGCGGCCGGTAAGACGATCATGCTGGACATCGACGTGCAGGGCGCCATGATGGTGCACCGCAAAGTGCCCGGCGCGGCGTTCGTGCTGATCGTCCCGCCCGGCGACGAGGCCCTGCGGCAGCGGCTGGCCGGGCGGGGCAGCGAGAACGGCGCCGAGGCGCAGCGGCGCCTGGCCGCGGCGACGAAAGAACTGGACGCCGCACGTCGCAGCGGCATTTATACGCACCAAGTGGTCAACGACGACCTGGAAAAAGCTGTTCAGGCGGTCGTCGCAATCGTTCGAGAGGAGTCGGTAAAGAAATGATCGAGGCACTGAAGAGCGAAGCTATCGTGAACAAGGTCGGCGGCAAGTTCAAGCTTACGGCGCTGATTCAGAGGCGGCTGGTGGAGCTGGTCCAAGGCGCCCGCCCCCTGGTGGAGCGCCGCAAGGGCATGACCGACATGGAAATCGTCATCCAGGAAATCCTGGAGGACAAGATCGCCATCGACTACGAGCAGTCCGGCATCGCCAGGCCGGAAGATCTGAAATAGCGAGAAACGTAGCGAAACCGCCATGGCCAAGGGCAACGAAAAGCAAATCAGTCTGGCCGGCTACGAGGTGCTGCTGTGCGCCACCGGCGGCATCGCCTGCTACAAATCCGCCGACCTGGCCAGCCAACTGGTGCAGGCCGGGGCGGGCGTCTCCGTGGCCATGACGGAGGCGGCCATGCAATTCGTCCAGCCGCTGACCTTCCAGACCCTCACCCAGCGGCCGGTGTACACCAGCCTGTGGGCGCAGACGGTGGACTATCGCAGCCAGCACATCTCGCTGACGGAGCTGGCGGACCTGATGATCGTCGCCCCGGCCACGGCGAACATCCTCGGCAAGTTCGCCGGCGGCATCGCCGACGACCTGGTCAGCTCGCTGGCCCTGGCGGCCACCGGCGCGTGCCCCGTCCTGATCGCCCCGGCGATGAACGTGCGGATGTGGTCGGCCGCCGCCGTCGCGGCCAACGTCAAGAAGCTGCGGGGCTGGGGCTATCACTTCATCGGCCCCGAGAAGGGGCGCCTGGCCGACGGAACGATCGGCGAAGGCCGAATGAGCGAGACGGAAGCTATCCTCCAGGCGGCCGCAAAACTCCTGCTCAAAAAGCCGCCGCGACGGGGACGTTGAACATCGGCGCTCTTTACCCGCCGTTTTTCCCGGTATAAGTTACTCTCATGCAGATCCTCGTCACAGCCGGGCCGACGCGTGAGCCCATCGACGCGGTGCGGTTCATCACCAACGCTTCCAGCGGGCGGATGGGCTACGCCGTGGCCGCCGCGGCCGTTCAGGCGGAGATGAGCGTTACGCTGCTGTCCGGCCCGGTGCCGCTGTCGCCGCTGGCCGGGTGCAAGGTCGTGCGGTTCGTGACCGTGGCCGATCTGAAGGCGGCGTTGGAGGCGCACTTTGCCTCCTGCGACGCCCTGGTGATGGCGGCGGCGGTGGGGGACTTCACGGTGGACAATCCCGCCGGCGACAAGCTGCACCGCACCGCCGGCCCGCTGAATCTTACGCTACGGCCCACGCCGGACCTGCTGGTCGAGCTGGCCTCGCGCAAGCGGCCGGGGCAAAAAATCATCGCCTTCGCCCTGGAGGCAAGCACGCCTCAGGCCGCCGGGGCCGCCGCGGCGGCCAAGCTCGCGGCCAAGGGCGCCGACTTCATCGTGGTCAACACTCTGGCGGCCATGTCGGCCGAAAAAAGCGAGGCGGCCATCCTCGGCCCCGCCGGCGTGGTGCTGCCCTGGGCGAGGCGAAGCAAAGAGGAACTCGCCCGGCGAATCGTGGAATTGCTCACTCCTCAAAGCCTTTGACAGGCCGACCGCAAGCGTTAGGATGAGCATCCTTGCAAGGCAGCGGGCCGCCATCGCGGCCTGAAGCGTCCCGGGAGAAGGCATCAGGCATGAAAATCTCGCTGAACTGGCTTCGGGAATACGTGGACGTCTCATGCAGCGCCGAGGACCTGGCCAAGGCGCTGACGCGGATCGGCCTGTCGTGCGAGGAGATCCTCCAGGCGCCCGACGACGCGGTGCTGAACCTGGAGATTACCTCCAACCGGCCCGATTGCCTGGGCCACCTGGGCGTGGCGAGGGAAGTGGCGGCCATGACGGGCGTGCCCCTCCGGCTGCCGAAGGGCAAGAATCCCAAAATTCGCGGCAAAGTCGGTGAGATGACGAGCGTGGAAGTCTCCGCCGCGGACCTCTGCCCGCGATACACCGCCCGGCTCATCCGCGGCGTGAAGGTCGGGCCGAGTCCTTCGTGGATGGTCCGTCGCCTGGAGGCCATGGGGCTGCGGGGCGTCAACAACGTGGTGGACGTGACCAACTACGTGCTGATGGAATACTCCCAGCCGCTGCACAGCTTCGACTTCGACAAGCTCGCCGGCCGGCGGATTGTCGTCCGCCGCGCCAAGGCCGGCGAGGAACTGGTCAGCATCGACGGCACGCGCTGCCGCCTGGATGAGTCCATGCTGGTCATCGCCGACGCCGAAAAGGCCGTCGCCATCGCGGGCGTCATGGGAGGCCAGGACACCGAAGTGGGCGCCGGCACGACCAACGTGCTGATCGAGTCCGCCCAGTTCGATCCGCTGTCCGTCCGCCGCACCAGCCGCAAACTGGCGCTGATGAGCGAGAGCAACTACCGCTTCGAGCGCGGCGTCGATCCGGTGGGCGTGGAGCAGGCGTCGCTGCGGGCCTGTCAGCTTATCGCGGAACTGGCCGGCGGCGAGCTGGTCGAGGGCATCGTGGACGTCTGGGCCAAGCCGTTCGTCCCGCCGACCGTCACGCTGCGGCCCCGGCGATGCGACGCGCTGCTGGGCATCCGGATTCCGCCGGCCCGCCAGATGGAAATCCTGGCCAAGCTGCATCTGTCGCCGCGGATGGAGGGCGACAAAATCGTTTGCACCATTCCGCCCTGGCGGGGCGACCTGGTCCGCGAGGTGGACCTCATCGAGGAAATCATCCGCCTGGAGGGCTACGACAAGATCCCCGTCACCGACCGGATCACGCACGGCGTCGCCGCCGACAATCCCGTGGACCGCGTCCGGCGGCAGGCGACGGCCGCGGCCCAGGCCGGCGGATTCGACGAGACGCTCACGCTCACCTTCATCGAGCCGGCGGAGGCGGCGCTGTTCTGCAATGCCCCGGCCGTCTGCGTGGACAGCGTGGTCCGCAAGACCGACAACGCCCTGCGACCCACGCTGATCCCCAGCTTGCTGCGGGTCTGCAAGACCAACCAGGACGCCGGCAACGCGGACGTGGACCTGTTCGAAATCTCGGCCGTCTTTCCACCCGGCTCGTCAGGGCGCCGCGGCAAGACCAGTCCGCGCGGGGCTATGGACGACGAGCACCTGGAGCTGGCGATGGTCACGACGCGCGAACTGGCGGACCTTCGCGGCGCGCTGGAGGCGGTCGCCCAGCGCTTAGCCGGCCAAGCGAAGCTGGAGGTGCAGCCGGCGGTCGTCAAAGGTATGAGCAATTCAGCCAGCGGGAACGTGCTCTTGGACGGCAAAGACGGCAAGGCTATCGGCGTCATCGGCATGGTCGCGCCGGAGGTGCTGGACCATTACGGTCTGGCCCGGCCCATCGCGGCTGTGGCGGTGCGGTTCGATGCGATGCTGGCGGCTGCGCAACAGGCCAAAGTCTATCAACCCCTGCCTCGCTTCCCGGCCGTGCGGCGGGACCTGTCGCTGATCGTGGACGAGGACGTGGCCTGGAAGCGCCTGGCCGAGGCCATCGCCGCCGTGCCGCAACCGACGCGCGTGGCCGTGGACTACGTGACGACCTATCGCGGCAAGCCCGTCCCCGCCGGCCGAAAGAGCGTCACCGTCACGCTGACCTACCGCGCCGCCGACCAGACACTGCGGAACGAACAGGTGGATCAGCAGGTGACGGAGGTCGTCGAGGCCTTGCGCAAGGGCCTGGCCGCCGAGCTTCGCGCCTAAGTCGTCTTAGGGGAAATGGTTAGCTCGCCGTCAGAAGGCCTCGGACTGTATTATTCAAGAATTCACTGGGCGAAACCGATAGTGAGACATATACTGATGATGTATTGAATTCGTAAACCGGCCTCTGCCGTGTTCGATTGCCAGTCCAAGTGAAAAGAACCGATACCCCATTAGAGGGAAGCCGCGTCCGAGGCACTCCGGTGTCTGGCAGGCTACCCACCTGAAAATAATGGGTTCTTCTTCCTGGGCAGCATCGGCAATGGCGGAGGCATTTTTTTGCGCTCTTTTTCGCCGAAGATCCCCGACCGCGGTTGCGATACCCCCCGTCCGTGCAAATCCAGGCCATCGGTCTGGATAAGGTGAGAGGTAAGAGGTTAGAGGTGAGCAAAGCCACAAAATAAGGTGTCTCCTCACCTCTAACCTCTCACCTCTAACCTGGTGTTACAGGCATCTCCTTGAAATGTGAGGGGGTAATCCAATATAATTGCCCAGCTTATGGGGTGCTATGTAGGCATCGACATCGGAGCCATTTCAGCCAAGGCGGCGTTGCTGGTAGATGCCGCTGAGGAATCGTCTTTGGCCGGGCGGGGCGAGTTCCAATTTCTCTGCCGTCCGCCTCATGGCGGGGCGGCTATCTACCTGGCCTCGTATCGGCGGACGCGGGGCAAGCCCCTGGCGGCCGCGAAGGAACTGCTGGAGGAAATCCTCGCCGCCGTCGGGCAGGACCGCATCACGGGCGTGTGCCTGACCGGCAGCGGCTCCAAGCTGGTGGCCGCGAAACTGGCGGCCACGGTGTCCAATGAGTTTCGGGCCATCGCCGCCGGCCTGGCCGCGATGGGCGTGGACGCGCGGACCGTCTTCGAGATGGGAGGCGAGAGCTCCAAGTACCTGCGATTGGCGCCCGGCGAGGGCGGGGGCTACGGCGTCGTCGATTACGCCACCAATGGCGACTGCGCCGCCGGCACCGGCTCGTTCATCGATCAGCAAGCCGGGCGGCTGAAGTTCGCCGTCGAGGAGATCGGCCCGCTGGTCCTGGCGGCCGAGCGGGCAGCCCAGGTGGCCGGGCGGTGCAGCGTCTTCGCCAAGAGCGACATGATCCACGCCCAGCAGAAGGGCTACTCGCCGGCGGAGGTGCTTCGCGGCCTGTGCAACGCCGTCGCGAGGAACTTCCGCGCCGCGGTGGTCCGCTCGCATCCGGTCAAGGCCCCCGTGGTGTTCATCGGCGGCGTGGCCGCCAACGCGGCCGTGGTGCGGGCCATGCGCGAGGCCTTCGACCTGGCCGAAGGCGACTGGATCATCCCGCCGGGCTTCACGCACGTCCCGGCCGTCGGGGCGGCCGTCATCGCTTCCCAGGCCCGCCGCGGCGACAGCCTCAGCCACCTCAACGACCTTCGCGCCGCCAGCGACTTTGCCCACGGAACTTTCCCCACCTCACCGCCCCTGGACCTGTCCAACGTGGTGCTGCTGCGCGACCGCGTGGAGCCCTACGAGCCGCCCTATGGCGATGCAAGTGAGGAAAAGATTGACGTGTACCTGGGCGTGGACATCGGCAGCGTGTCCACCAACGTTGTGGCCATCGACGAGGAAGGCCGCGTGGTGGTGGACATCTACACGCGCACGCAGGGCCGGCCCATCGAGGTGGTCTCATCCGCGATGCGGGACATCGAATCGCAGTGGGGCAGCCGTCTGAACGTCCGCGGCGTGGGGACCACCGGCTCCGGCCGCGAGCTGATCGGCGAGCTGATCGGGGCCGATACCATCAACGACGAGATTACCGCGCACAAGACCGGCGCGACCTTCGTCGGCCGCAAGATGCTCGGCGGGAAGATTCCCGACACGATCTTCGAGATCGGCGGTCAGGATTCCAAGTTCATCAGCCTCCAGGACGGTGTCGTGGTGGACTTCACGATGAACGAGGCCTGCGCCGCCGGCACGGGCAGCTTCCTGGAGGAGCGGGCCGAGGAGCTGGACATCGCCATCGAGAACCAGTTCGCCGAGATGGCCCTGTCCAGCCGCAACCCCATCCGCCTGGGCGAGCGGTGCACCGTGTTCATGGAGCGGGACGTCAACAGCTACCTCCAGCGCGGCGCCGCCAAGGCCGACCTGGTGGCGGGCCTGGCGTACTCGGTGGTGGTCAACTACATCAATCGCGTGGTTCGCGGGCGGAAGATTGGCCAGTGCATCTTTTTCCAGGGCGGCACGGCCTACAACGACGCGGTGGCCGCCGCCTTCGCCGGCGTGCTGGGCAAGGAGATCATCGTCCCGCCGCACAACGGCGTCATCGGGGCGATCGGTTCGGCGCTGCTGGCCCGCGACAAGATGACCGCCGCACCGCAATCGGCCGCACAGGACGCCGCCGAGGATCGCTCGCTGGGGACGTACGTGGCCGAGTCAACCGGGCGGGGCATTCGCCAGATCCGCAGCCGCTTCCGCGGGTACGACTTGTCCAAGGTGGACTACGCCCTGCGCGAATTTGTCTGCAAGGGCTGCTCCAATCATTGCCAGATTCAGGAATTCAAGGTCGAGGACCAGAAGACCTACTGGGGCGACAAGTGCTCCGACCGCTATCGCAAGGCCGTTAAGGCCACGCGAAAGCCCGTCATCGAGGACCTCGCGGCCTTGCGGATGAAGCTGCTGCTGGACGAGACGCACCTGCCGCCCGTGCCGCCGCAGGCCGCGAGCATCGGCATTCCGCTGACGATGTTCGCGATGGAGTGGCTGCCGTTCTGGCGCACGCTGCTGGCCGCCTGCGGCTTCCGCACCGTGCTGTCGGAGGCGACCAACAAGCGGACCGTCCAGGCCGGGCTGGACGCCGCCGTGGCCGAGCCGTGCTTCCCGATCATCGCCGCCCACGGACACGTGATCCAGCTCATCGAAGCCGGCGTCGATCGCATCCTGCTGCCCAACATCATCTCGATGCCCACCGAGTGGATGGACACCGAGAGCCACCTGTGCCCCTGGCATCAGACGCTGCCATTCGTCTGCCGCCGTGCCCCGGCCCTGATCGCCGGTGCGGAAAAATTCATCTCACCGACGGTGCACTTCCGCGAAGGCCCCCGGACCGTGGCCCGTGAGTTGAAGGCATGCTTCAAAGAATTGGGCGTGGCTGGCCGAACGGTCGAGCGGGCCGTGGCGGCGGCGTACGAGGCCCAGAGGCAATTCAAGGCCGCAATCCTGGCCGCCGGGCGAGGGGCGATGGAAACGCTCATCGCCACCGGCGAGCCGGGCATCGTGCTGCTGGGCCGACCCTACAACGTCCACGACAGCGGCATGAACCTCTCGCTGGCCGGAAAGCTCCGCGATTATTACGGCGTCAACGTCGTGCCGGCGGACTTCCTGGAGACCGACGAGCTGGACGTTCGCGACATCAACGCGAGCATGTATTGGGACCTGGGCCGCAAAGTCCTGGCCGCGGCAAAGATCGTCGGCCGGCACGCCAACCTGCACATCATCTACGTGACGAACTTCAAGTGCGGGCCGGATTCATTCATCAAGCACTTCATCCGCCCGGCCTCCGGCAAACCGTTCCTGAGCCTCCAATTCGACGGGCACAGCAACGACGCCGGCATGATGACCCGCTGCGAGGCCTACCTGGACTCCAAGGGCATCCTCCGCCCCTGGCGGCACGAAGAATTGGCCGTTCAGAAGGCGTAGAATCGTATTCGCAAACCTCTTTCTTTTTCATGCGCGGTGAAGCTCCCGCTTTGCCGCGCCTTAGAGGCGTGCCATTAAAAAAATAACGCGGCGGGGCAGGAGCCCCGCCGCGCGATCTGATGAGTGAAAGTCTTCTAGTGGTTGAAGTGCCTTGTTCCCGTGAAGATCATGGTCAGGCCGAGTTCGTCGGCGTGGGCGATGACGTCCTGGTCCTTCTTGCCGCCGCCGGGTTCGATGACGGCCGTGGCGCCGGCGTCCTTGGCCCAGTCCAGGCTGTCGGGGAAGGGGAAGAAGGCATCGGAGGCCAGCGCGCTGCCGGCCGTGTCCGCCACGCCACCGCCGCCGTAGGCCTTGGCAATCTGCGTGGCCAGGCGGGCGGAGTTCACGCGGCTCATCTGGCCGGCGCCGGCGCCCAGCAGCGTGCGGTCCTTGGCCAGGACGATCGCGTTGCTCTTGACGTGCTTGCAGACCAGCCAGGCGAAGCGCATGTCCTGCATTTCCTTAGCCGAGGGCTTGCGCTTGGTGACGACTTTCCATTTGTCTTCGTTCAGGCTCACCAGGTCGCGGTCCTGCACCAGCATGCCGCCGACGACGTATTTGAGGAACTTTTCGCCGTTTTTCTTTCCGGTCAGCGGCCCGGTCTCAAGTAAGCGGACGTCCTGGCCCCAGCCCTCGCGGGCGCGGATAATCTCCAGGGCCTTGGGCTCAAACGACGGCGCGATGATAATCTCGGCGAAGAATCCGCCCGCCCCGGCCTTTTTGCCCCAGCGCTTGTAGCTCTCCACGACGGCCGAGGCCAGCTCCGCCGTTACGGGCCGGTTGACGGCAATGATACCGCCCATCGCGGCGTTCACGTCGCCGAAGTAGGCCTTGCGGTAAGCCTCCACCAGGTCCGAATCCACCGCGCAGCCGGACGGGTTGGCGTGCTTGATGATGGCGATGGCCGGGTCGGCGAATTCCTTGACCAGCTCCAGCGCGCCGTTGGCGTCGAAGTAGTTGTTGTAGGAAATTTCCTTGCCGCCCAGCAGCTTGGTCCGGGCGATGCACGGTTCGGAGGCATCGGGCGAGAGGTAGAAGGCGGCTTTCTGGTGGGGGTTCTCGCCGTAGCGGAGCTGGCCGGCGCGGGTGTAGCTGAACGTGACGCGGGCGGGAAACTCCTGGCCGGTCAGCTTGGCCAGGTACGCCGAGATGGCGCTGTCGTAGGCCGCCGTCAGCGAGAAGGCCTCCAGGGCCAGCTTGCGGCGGAGCTCGCCGCTGACTTTGCCGCCGCTGGAACGCATCTCCGCCAGCACGGCCTCGTACTGCGCGGCGTCAGTCACGACGGTGACGAACTTGTGGTTCTTGGCGGCCGCCCGGACCATGGCCGGCCCGCCGATGTCGATCATCTCCACGGCCTGCTCCGGCGTGCAGCCGATTTTTGCGATGGCCTGCTCGAAGGGGTATAGTCCCACGCACACCAGGTCGATCGGCTCGATGCCGTACTTGGCCAT
>JBEKZI010000084.1:0-9086 GCA_049510055.1 Phycisphaerae bacterium
TGCCCACCAGGCTGTCGCGCACGGACACCACGCGCGGCTCGATAACCCCGCCGCCGCCCTCGCCGCCGAAGATGCACCCCTCGCGCCGCATGGCCTCGACGACGTTGGCCTCGCCGGTCGGCGCGCGGACGACCGAACAGCCGGCCGCGGCGGCCACGTCGTCGATCATCCGCGAGGTCACCATGTTGGTCGCCAGCGTGCCCTTGCGGTGCCGCAGCACGAACGCCGCCGCCAGCGCGAGGGTGTATTCCTCGCCGATGAATCGGCCGGTCTCGTCCACGATGGCCAGGCGGTCGGCGTCGGCGTCCTGCGCGAAGCCCACCGCGGCCTTGTGCCGCCGCACGGCCTGGCAAAGCTGGTCCAGGTTGGCCTCGACGGGCTCGGGCGGATGGGCGAATCGGCCGGAGGCCTCGGCGTTCAGGTGCACCACCTCGCAGCCCAGCCGCCCCAGCAGCATGGGCGTGACCACGCAGCCGGCGCCGTTGACGCTGTCCAGCACCACTTTGAACCGCTTGGAGGCGACGGTGTTCTCGTTGATGACCGCGCAGACCGCGTCGGTGTGCAGGCCGTGCGTGTTGGTCTGGAGGCGCTCGGCGCCCTGATGGTCTGCGTCGGCCAGGCGGAACTGACGCGACTGCCAGATGGCTTTGAGCTTCTCGGCCATCGCGGCCGTCAGGCCGGTGCCGCTGGGCTGGAGGAACTTGATGCCGTTGTACTCGGCCGGATTGTGCGAGGCGGTCACGACGACCCCGCCGGCGGCTTTGAGTAGCTTGGTCATCAGCGCGACGCCCGGCGTGCTGGCCACGCCGACGTCCACCACCTCCAAGCCGCCGCCCAGCAACCCGGCCGTAACGGCCGACTGGATCATCGGGCCCGACGGCCGCGTGTCCCGCCCGACGGCGACCGTGCCGCTGCCGCCCAGCATCGTGGCAAAGGCGCAGCCGAACTCGCATGCCACCAGCGGGCTGAGCGTCCCGCCGACCGTTCCCCGCACGCCCGAGACGCTTACGATTAATTTATCTTCCGCCATGCACCACTCCTAATGCTTGCCCAAGCATTATCGGCCAAAACGCCGGCGACGCAACGGGCCATCACGGGCTGTGCCCTGGAACTCCAACCGGGGCGGATCTGTACTCTTACTACGAACGGGAAGCTCTTACCTGCCTGCCGGCAGGCAGATTCCCGCAGGACTTATGCCCGCCCGGAGGCTGCTCCGCCCTTGATTGGTAAGCAAAGTGCGGTATCATTTTGGGCGAGGATAGAGGTGAGATGGTCCATGATTGCGGCTGAACCCAGCGTGCTGACGAGCAACGTGCTGGTGCTGAACAAGCACTACGCGGCCGTGCGGATCACGACGGTCCGGCGGGCGGTCTGCATGCTCGTCAAGGACCTGGCGGAGATCATCTCCGTCGAGAACGATCAGTATGCCAGCTACAACTTCAACTCCTGGCTGGAGGTCAGCGAGTACCGCGCCCGCTACGAGCGCGAGTACCACGAGTGGATTCACTGCGTGCGGTTCGACCTGGCCGTGCCGCGGATCGTCCGGCTGCTGGTGTACGATCGCCTGCCGCGGGCGCCGGTGAAGTTCACGCGGCGGAACATCTACGCCCGCGACCGCGGCCGCTGCCAGTACTGCGGGCGGCGCTTCCCCACCAGCGAACTGAGCCTGGACCACATCGTGCCGCGCAGCCGCGGCGGCGAGGCCAACTGGACCAACATTGTCTGCTGCTGCGTGGCGTGCAACGTCCGCAAGGGCGGGCGGCTGCCGATGGAGGCCGGGATGAAGCTCGTGGCCGAGCCGACCAAGCCCAAGCGCTCGCCGGTGGTCACCCTTCAGCTCAACAGCAAGCGATACGCCTCCTGGAAACAGTTCCTCGACGCGGCCTACTGGAACGTCGAACTGCGGGACTAACCCCGCCGCGGCCGGCCTATCCCATCCATCGCGCACCCCGGCTTGGAGTCTGCCTGGCGGGAGGCGGGGCAGGTCCGTCGCTGGGTGATTGCAGGCGCTTTTGACCGGCGATAATATGCTCACAACAAGTCAGGTAGTTAGGCATGGCGCGCCGCGTGTGGCGCGCGGAAACATCCATCTCGGGAGCGAAGATGACGCCATCCGCCGAGCCGACTACCGTCGTGGCCCCTGGGTTGACCGTCGTGCCGGCCCGGCTGCTGGACGGCGGGGAAGTGGTCATCCTGGCCGTCAAGCCTAGCGGCTGGTTCTGCCTGCTGGTGTCGCTACCGGTGCTGCTGGTGGCGGTGGTGTTCGTCGCCGTGGCGGCCTTTGCCGGTCCGACGCTGCCAGGGCCGGGGGGGCGCGGGGCGATCGTGCTGTTCTGTGCGGTCATCTCGACGGCGCGGTTGGGGGCGGCGTGGCTCCAGTGGATGGCGCGCCTGTACGTCCTGACCAACCGCCGGGTGCTTCGCGTCAGCGGCGTGATCCGCCAGGAAGTGTACCATTGCCCCCTGCGGCACATCGCCGCGGCGGCTGTCTCAGCCTCAGCGGCGGAGAGGGTGCTCGGCGTGGGGAGCCTGTCTTTTGAGTCCTCCGTGCCGGCCGCCCGGGAGGTGCACTGGGCGCACGTCAGCAATCCCGTCGAAGTCCAGCAGGTCGTCAACGAGGCCATCTCCCAGGCCCGCTAGCCGCGGCCGCCGGCGGCGATCGCATCCAGCTTACAGGTGCACAGCCAGGTCGGTGACGGTCGGCTTGGCCAGGTCGGCGTAGTCCTTGTACTTCATCCGGATGGCCTGGCGGTGCGAGCCGGCTTGGAAGACGATGTCGTCTTCCTCGGCCAGGTGGCTGTCGAGCAGGGTCGGCAGATTGTAGAGGCTGCCGAAGGGCGGCACGGCGCCGACCTCGATGTCGGCGAAGAGCTTAGCCAGTTCGCCCTCATCGACCAGGCTGACCTTGCCGGAATCCAGGGCCTTGGCCACCTTCTTCATGTCCAGCTTATAGCTGGCGGCCAGGACGCACATGGCGAAGCTCTTGCCGGCCTTGACGATTACCACCTTGGCCAGCTTGTCGCCGGGGACGTGCTCTTCGGCGGCGACTTCCTGGGCGGTGTAGGCCGGGGGATGGTCGTGGGTCTCAAACTTCACCTTCTGCTGCTTGAGGTAGTCCTGGATCTTCATGCCCGGTTCCTTTCCCTGAGCCTTGAGGTGGTACGGCCGGCGGCCAGGTGCCGGGGCCCAAGCCGGCGGATCTGGCCGCTCTATTCTAGGCTTGGCCTCCACGGCCAGGCAATAGGCACGCCTTCGGGTGCCTTGGCGGTCGGCCGGCATTGACTCGCCCGCCGGGGCGTGCTAACAAAAGTGCGGTCGAACCCCGGCGCGCCGGGGTGAGCGTTAGTCGAACCGGCCCGAGCGCAACGAGGAGAGCCCCCGATGGACAAGGCGGAACTGGCCAGGCGGATCAAGGCGGCGGCGTACCTGGAGGGCGACTTCGTCCTGCGGTCGGGCAAGCGGAGCAAGTATTACCTCGACAAATACCTCTTCGAGACCGATCCGGTCATCCTGGCCGAGCTGGGCCGGCGCCTGGCCGAGCAGGCCGGCGACATGGACCAGATCGCCGGGGCGGAGCTGGGCGGCGTGCCCCTGGCGGTGGCGGCGGCGATGGCCTGCGGCAAGAGTTACGTCATCGTTCGCAACGCTAAGAAGGACTACGGCACGGCCAAGCAGATGGAGGGCAAGCTGCTGCCGGGCGCGGCGGTGCTGCTGGTGGAAGACGTCGCCACCACCGGCGGGCAGGTGCTGGAGGCGGCCGGGGTGCTCACGGCGGCCGGGGCGAAGGTGATGCGGATCGTCTGCGTGATCGACCGCATGGAAGGGGCGCGCCAGAACATCGAAGCCGCCGGCTACGCCTTCGGCGCCCTACTAACGCGGCAGGACCTGGGCCTATGAGTCGTTTTCGTCCCGCGCGTGCCTCCGCAGTGGACAGCGCCTGCGGGGCTGGAGTATGCTGAAGGCGCGTCGGTGAACCTGCCTGCCGGTAGGCAGGAAAGAAAGGCGGGGTGTCGGATGGAATCGCCACGTCAGAATTCCGGAAGTCCGGCCGTGCCCACCGGCGGGCGGGCGCAAGCGCCGGACTCGCGGCCCGCACGAAGGTGGGGCGACCGCAAAATCAAGCTGGCCTTCCTGGCCTTGATGACCGTGGTCGTAGTGCTGATCTACCTTCGCCAGCGCACCACGTTGGACCTGCCCGGCTGGGGGGACAATCTCAACACGGCGCTGACGCAGGCCAAGGCGGAAAGCCGCCCCGTCCTGGTCTTTTTCGTCAGCTCTCCGCCCGACTACACCTCCCGGGAGCTGACCAAGAACACCATTCCCAAGAACGACAAGGCCATCCAGCAGGGACGGTTCATCAAGGTGGTCGTCTGGATCAGGGCGAGCGACTTGACCAAATCGGAAGTGGCCCGGCGGTTCAAGATCATCTCCCTTCCGACCATGCTGGTGATCGGGCCCGACGGGGTGGAGAAAAACCGCCGCGTGGGGAACATCGGGGAGGTGGAGTTCCGCACCGGCTTCCTGGAGGGCGGGGAGGTCGTGGGGCCGCCCCAGTAGTCCAACCTGCCAGCCAGCCCGCTGCAGGGGGACATCTTTGCTGGGGGGGGTCGCTTTGGCCGCCGGGGGCGGGGTAAAATGCGGGAATGCAGTGGCCCCAGATTCAGCGCCGCAAGACCCAACCCGTGCGCGTCGGCAGCGTCGTTATCGGCGGCGGTGCGCCGGTCAGCGTCCAGAGCATGACCTCCACCGTGACCGCCGACGCCGAGGCCACGATCGCTCAGGTCCGCGCCCTGGCGGCGGCGGGAGCCGACCTGGTCCGCGTGGCGGCGGCCACGCCGGCTGACACGGCGGTTCTGCCGCGGATTGTCGGCCAAAGCCCCGTGCCCATCGTCGCGGACGTGCATTTTCACTTTCAGCGCGCCCTGGAGGCCATCGCCGCCGGCGTGGCCAAGATACGCCTGAACCCCGGCAACATCGCCGACCGCGATCAGGTTCGCCGTGTGATCGACGCCGCCGGAAGGGCCGGCGTAGCCATCCGCGTGGGGGTCAACGAAGGCTCGGTGGTCGAGCGTCGCGATCCCGCCCGTCGCCAGGCCGACCTGTCCAGGCCCCTGGACGACCTAATGGTGGAGAAGCTCCAGGAGTACCTGGAAACGTTCCAGGAGGCGGGTTTCAAGGCCCTGGTCCTGTCCGCCAAGAGCCACGACGCCTTCACCTGCGTGTCGGTCTATCGCAAGCTGGCCCAGCAATGGGATTGGCCGCTGCACCTGGGCCTGACGCATGCCGGCACGGCCTCCAGCGGAGCCGTCCGCTCGGCCGCGGCGATGGGGACGCTGCTGAGCGAGGGCATCGGCGACACGATCCGCATCTCCTACGCCGGCGACCCCGTTCCGGAGGTGTCCGCCGCCCTGGAACTGCTCTACAGCCTGCGCCTGCGGCGGCGGCCCGGTCTGGAGCTGATCGCCTGCCCGACGTGCGGCCGGGCGCTGACGGACATCGCGCCCGTCGCCGAGGCCATCCAGGCCGCCCTGGCCGACCTGACGGTCCCGCTGACCGTGGCGGTCATGGGCTGCGTGGTGAACGGCCCGGGCGAGGCGGCCAACGCCGATCTGGCGGTCTGTGCCGGGGAGGGCAAGATGGTGCTGTACCGCTATGGCCAGGTCGTCCGGTCGGTGCCCACCGAGCAGGTCGTCCAGGCCGTGGTTCAAGAGGCTCGCAAGCTGGTTGCCCGCCACGAGGGGTAGCGGGGGGGCGAAAGGCACGGGAATTCCACCCCGCCCGCCAGGTCTGCCGGCCTGGTTTTAATAATCCAAGTATTTACTTAACCGGGGGTCCCATCGCGTCGAAAGGAGGGACGGTTGAGGAAATCTGCCATGGTCCCCCAGAAGTCCGTGGCTTTGCGTTTTGGGGGCCTTGGCACGACGGACCTTTTCTCTGGAGTGGTGCAGAAAAGCTGTATTTATTTGTGAGCAGATTCGCACGGCGTGAAAGTTAATTCACATTATGTAACAGGAGGCGTAAGGGTGCGGCCTGGCCGCGGAGGAATAGTACTCGCTGTCTGCCTACCGTCAGGCAGGCTTTAGAAGCTAAGGAGAAAACCGTGAGAAAGAAAGCCTTTACATTGGTGGAACTCTTGGTGGTGATTGCCATTATTGCCATGTTGATCGCGATGATCATGCCGTCCCTCAACGCGGCCAAGGACGTGGTCAAGGTCACGTACTGTCGGAGCACGATCAACGCCCTGAACAAGAGCATCTTTGTGTACACGGAGAACAGCCGGGGGTACATGATGGTGTACACGAACGATATGTATGGTGGGTATGCCAGGGCCGGGGAGCTTCCGTGGCACACCTATACGTGCTTCAACACCGCCAGCACCATAGACCCCAATACGGCCTTGTTTAGTGACGCCCGCGGCTTCGGTCGGATTTACGCGCTGAAGCTTCTGGCCCCCGCGGAGATGTTTTACTGTCCGTCTCCCAACGCCACGGACCAGCGCCAAAATCTTGACTATTATCCCAGGCCTTGGGGCACGGCGGCAGCCCCCGGATTCACCTACATCCGCAACAGTTACATGTGGAACCCGTGGGTATCGAAAAATCCCGATGGGGCTCACTACGTATTCGACGATAGCCTGATGATGAGCCGCCATCCCAACAGTCGGTTCCTGACTTCCGACTTGCTGGATAGTTACGCGTCGGTGCGACACATGACGACCGTTTCCATGCAATGGAACATGGGTTTTACGGACGGCCACGTGTACACCTATGAAAGCGGCAGGTACCCCAGCACGTCGCTCTACAACGTTTTCAAGCAACAGGTCGACACCAGCACGACGGATTGGCTCGATGCTTCCCTGGGATATAACGCCAAAGTTCGTTCCCTGCTGCCGCAGTAGGGGGAACCACGGGTTAGAGCCAATCGAGCAGAAAGAAAACGGGCCGGACGGACGAGTCCGGCCCGTTCTTTTTTCTCACCGGTCTGCCGGGCCGGTTTTAATGATCCAGTATTTACTCAACCAGGGGTCCCATCGCGTCGAAGTGAAAGACGGTTGAGGAAACCTGCCGCGGCCTCTGAAAAGCCTCTGGCCTGACGGTCAGCCTTTTTGGCGGCCTTGGGTACGGCGGACCTTTTCTCCGGAAGGGTGCAAAAACCTTGTTTTATTTGTGAGCAGGATTTGCACGGCGTGAAAGTTAATTCACATTAATGCATAGAAGGCGTAAAGGGTGCGGCATAGCCGCGGAGGAGCCGTATTGCTGCCTGCCTGTCGGCAGGCAGGGCTAGGAGGAAGATAAATCCTACCCGCCCTGTCGGCGGGCCTGAGAAGCTAAGGAGAGAGCCATGAGAAAGAAGGCTTTTACATTGGTGGAGCTTTTGGTGGTGATTTCCATTATTGCCTTGCTGATCGCGATGATCACCCCGGCCCTCAAGTCGGCCAAGGATGTGGTCAACCTGGCGTACTGCCAGAGCACGGTCAATGCCCTCAACAAGAGCGTGTTTGTGTACGCGGAAAATAGCCGAGGGTTTATGATGGTGTACGTGCACACACTGTATCCTAGCCACACGGGGTATCCCAAGGCCGCGGACAGTCCCTGGCACAGTTACCAGTGCTTCAATAGCAGCGGCGTCGACCCGAACACGGGAGTGATGAGCGACGCCCGCAATTTCGGTCTGGTTTACTCGATGAAGCTTCTGGCCCCCGCGACGATGTTTTACTGTCCGTCCCCCAACGCCTCGGACGCGCGCCAAAGCATCGACCATTACCCCACGCCTTGGGGCACGGCGATGGTGTCGGGAGAGAGCACCCTCCGCTGCAGCTACATGTGGAATCCGTGGGTTCACACGAACCCACTTTCGACAGGTAACTTCACGTACGACGATTCCCTGATGCTCAGCCGCCATGACAATGCCCGGTTCCTGACCTCCGACCTGCTGGACGACTGGGCATCGATGCGCCACATGACGACCGTCTCCAACCGCTGGAACATGGGCTTTACGGACGGCCACGTGTACACCTATGAAAGCGGCCAGTATCCCACCACGTCGCTCTACAGCTTTTTCATGCAACAGGACGACACCATCTGCGACTGCAGCCAGAGTTGGCTCGACTCCGTAAAGGGTTATAACACGAAGGTTCGTCCGCTGCTGCCGCAATAAGGGTGGATCGCCGGTAAAGTCCACCAGAGCTGAAAGAAATCGGGCCGGACAGGTAAGTCCGGCCCGTTCTTTTTTGTCGCGGCCTGCCATTGACTGGCGGCAGACAGCCGCCGTCAGGCAGGCCTGCCTATGGGCAGATTCCGCGGTCGCAAGCCCCACCGCGCCGACGAAGTAAAAAACGGCCTGGAAAATTTATTGTGGCCCCCACAAGGTCTTTGTTGTAACTTCATTCTTTGAATGTTCTTAGCACAGTCAGCCGCTTCCCTCTGGTGCATAAAAACCTTGATTTTGTCCGTCGGCAGGCCTTGCTGGTATAAAAGCTTGTGTGTATAATATGTTTTAGTTGCAAAGGGTGCGCGGGTGAGCCGCGCAGGAGTGGCGTTGGCTGTTCTCGCAAGATACGCCCATACCTTAGAAGCTAAGGAGAAAGTAATGAAAAAGAAGGCCTTTACGTTGGTGGAACTCTTGGTGGTGATTTCCATCATCGCCTTGCTGATTGCACTGCTGATCCCATCCCTCAGTGCGGCCAAAGACGTGGTCAGGACCACGTACTGCAGGAGCACGATCAATGCCCTCAACAAGAGCGTGTTTGTGTACGCGGAAAATAGCCGAGGGTTCATGATGGTGTACCAGCACCATATCTATTCCAGTAAGACCACGGGCTCGTATGCTTCTGCCCCGGAGAATCCGTGGAAAACTTACGCGTGCTTCCAGGGTGGCAACATCGATCCGAACACGGGGGTGTTTGCGGATGCCCGCGGCTTCGGGATTGTTTACGCCGAGAAGCTTCTGGCCCCCGCGGAGATGTTTTATTGCCCGGACCCCAACCCCAGGGATCAGCGCCAGAACATCGACCATTACGGCAAGCCTTGGGGTACGCAGGTCGCATCGGATTCCGGCTACATTCGCAACAGTTATATGTGGAACCC
>JBEKZI010000085.1:0-8973 GCA_049510055.1 Phycisphaerae bacterium
CCCAGCATCTGGTCGCTGTACCAATCGGCGGCCAGGTCCGACAGGCAATCGAAGACGTAGAATCCACCGTGGCCGGTTTTAGCGATGGCCTTGTGCACCCCGGCGATGAAGGCCTCGAACCCGGCCTCGGGGTCCAGCTCGCAGACCTCCGCGCCCCATTCCGGACGGACCAGCGGGGCGTGGTTGGCGAAGCGGAAGTAAATCAGCTTCTCGCCCCGCGCCCGGGCGGAGGTGCAGTAGGGCTCGATGAAGGGGGTGTAGTCCTTCACGTCGGCGACGCGGTAGACGATGTTATCGCCGGGGATCAGACCCTTGAGCATCCGGTCCAGTCCGGCCAGTCCCGTGCTGAGATGTGAATCAACCTGCGCCATCGGCTGCACTCCCCAAGGCCGGCCAGTGGGCCAAAGAGCCGCCGGCCGGCTGCGGTGAATGATACCATACCAAACGCCAAAACCATCGCCTCCCCAGCCATCGGTTTTCGTCCGCCAACCGCCGGGACGATGGGTTCGACGGACCTCCGAAAGGGGAGGATAAAACCGCTTATTAGTTTACCTTATGTTTTATATAACGAATATAAGCATAACAAATAGCAGTCAGTTTCTTAAAATTGAATTATAAGGAACGTAATGCGCACTAATAGAAGCCCATTGCCGCCGCTACCCGTTAAGGTTAGACTGCCTCGCCCGGCCGGTTATACCGACTTGTATGGAATGACGACAAAGATGTCGAAACCGCAGACAATCCGAGGCCTTTACGACCCGCAGTACGAGCACGACTCCTGCGGCATCGGGGCCGTCGTCAACGTCTCGGGGCGGCGCGAGCACGCCATCCTCGAGCACGCCAAGCAGGTCCTGCTGAATCTCCGCCACCGCGGGGCCGAGGGCGGCGACGAATCCACCGGCGACGGGGCGGGGATCATGATGCAGCTTCCCCACGAATTCTTCCAGGCCGAGGTGGATCGCCTGGGCTTTGCGCTGCCCGCTCCCGGCCGCTACGGGGCGGCCATGATTTTTTTGCCGAAGGATCGCAAGCTCGCCGAGCAGTGCCAGGCCGCGTTCACCGAGGCGGCGGCCCATTACGGTGTCAAGGTGTTGGGGTGGCGCGACGTGCCCAGCGACGACTCCTGCCTGGGCGACCTGGCCCGTGCGGCCGAGCCGCTCGTCCGCCAGGCGTTCCTCGACGGGGCGGGGCTGGAAGAGGAAGTCCTGGAGTGCAAGCTGTACCTCGCCCGTAAGCGCGCCGAGCGGCTGGTCCGCGATCGCCTCGGGGCAGCAGCCGCCGACTTCTACGTGCCGAGCATGTCTTGCCGCACGATCGTCTACAAGGGCATGTTCATGGCGCCGCAGCTTTTCGCCTACTATCCCGACCTGGCCGATAAGCGGATGCTCACGGCCCTGGCCATCATCCACCAGCGTTATAGCACCAACACCTTCCCCAACTGGCGCCTGGCGCAGCCGTTCCGCTTGGTGGCGCACAACGGAGAGATCAACACCCTCAGCGGCAACTCCAAGCGCATGGCCGCGCGAGAAAGCAGCCTGGCCAGCCCGCTGCTGGGCGAGGACCTTTCCGACCTGCTGCCGGTGCTGGTGCCCGGCGGGAGCGATTCGGCCTGCTTCGACAACGCGCTGGAGCTGCTGGTCCGCGCGGGCCGGTCGCTGCCGCACGCCATGATGATGATGATTCCCGAGGCCTTCGGCGCCAGCTACCACATCAGCACCGACAAGCGTGCGTTCTACGAGTACCACGCCGCCATCATGGAGCCCTGGGACGGCCCGGCCGCGATGGTGTTCACCGACGGGCGCCTCGTGGGCGGCACGCTGGACCGCAACGGCCTGCGCCCCGCGCGGTACGTGGTGACCACCGACGGCCTGGTGGTGCTGGCCAGCGAGGTGGGCGTCATCGAGTTCCCGCCCGAACGCGTGGCCACCAAGGGCCGCTTGCAGCCGGGGCGGATGTTCCTGGTGGACACCGCCGAGGGGCGCATCGTCGTGGACAACGAGATCAAGGGCAAGATCGCCCGCCAGAAGCCCTATCGCCGCTGGCTGGAGGAAAACCGCATCGAGCTTCGGGGGCTGTTCGAGCCCCCCGAGGTCGTCCCCCCCGAAGGCGGCGAGAGCGAGAAAGTGCTCCTCCAGCGGATGCGGGCCTTCGGATACACGCGCGAAGAGCTGGGCATGATCCTGATTCCCATGGCCCTGAACGGTCAGGAGCCGGTGGGGTCCATGGGCACCGACACGCCGCTGGCGGTCCTGAGCGACCAGCCCAAATTGCTGTTCCAATACTTTAAGCAACTGTTCGCCCAGGTGACCAACCCGCCCATTGACCCGCTGCGGGAAGGGCTGGTGATGTCGCTGATGAGCTTCGTCGGCCGGCAGCGCAACCTGCTGGAAGAGACGCCCGAACATTGCCGCCAGCTCAAGCTGCCGCATCCGATTCTGACCAATGAGGACGTCGAGCGGCTGCGGGCAGTCCGGCGGGAGGACTTCCGCGTGGCGACGGTCTCGGCCTTGTTCGACGCCGACGCCGCCGACCCCGCCGAAGCGCTCCGCCGAGGCCTGGATGAACTGGTGGAGGCCGCCGAGAGGGAAATACGGGCGGGCGCGTCGCTGCTGATTATCAGCGATAAGGGCGTCTCGCCGAAGGCGGCGGCCATTCCCAGTCTGCTGGCCGTCTCCACCGTCCATCACCGGCTGCTGGCCCATCGCCTGCGCGGGCAGGTGGGGCTGGTCGTCGAGAGCGGCGAGCCGCGTGAGGTGATGCACTTCTGCCTGCTGTGCGGCTACGGTGCCAACGCCATCAACCCGTACCTGGCCTTCGAGGTGATCGGCCAGCTGCACCGCCGCGGCGAACTGGCCGAGAAGCTGGAACCGGCCCAGCTGGCCGATCACTTCATCAGCGCGGTCAAGAAGGGCATCCTCAAGACGATCTCCAAGATGGGCATTTCCACGCTGCGGAGCTATCACGCGGCCCATCTGTTCGAGGCCATCGGGCTGAACCGCGACGTCATCGACGCGTATTTCGCCGGCACGGCTTCGCGGATCGGCGGGGCGGGCCTGGACGCCATCGCCGCCGAGACCATCGCGCGGCACAAGGCGGGCTTCGGCCCCCGGCCGGTCGGGGCGCCGGAGCTGGAGTTCGGCGGGGAGTACCACTTCCGCACGGACGGCGAGAGCCACCTGTGGAACCCCCGCTCGGTCACGCGCCTCCAGCACGCGGTGCGGAACAACGACCCGGCCGCCTACGCCGACTTCGCCGACAGCATCAATGACCAGTCGCAAAAGATGTACACGCTTCGCGGCCTGTTTGAATTTGCCCCCGGCACGGCGGTGCCGCTGGAGGAGGTCGAGCCGGCCGAGCAGATCGTTAAGCGCTTCTGCACCGGCGCGATGTCGCACGGGTCCATCAGCAAGGAGGCGCACGAGACGCTGGCGGTGGCGATGAACCGCCTGGGGGCGATGAGCAACACCGGCGAAGGCGGGGAAGACCCGCACCGCTACGAGCCGCTGCCGAGCGGCGACTCGCTGAATTGCGCCATCAAGCAGGTGGCCAGCGGGCGGTTCGGCGTGACCATCGAATACCTGGCTAACGCGCGGATGCTCCAGATCAAGATGGCTCAGGGCGCCAAGCCCGGCGAGGGCGGACAACTCCCCGGCCACAAGGTCACCGACGAGATCGCCCACCTGCGGCACTCCACCGCCGGCGTGACGCTCATCAGTCCGCCGCCGCATCACGACATTTATTCCATCGAGGACTTGGCCCAGCTCATCTACGACCTCAAGGCCAGCAATCCGGGCGTGAAGGTCTCGGTCAAATTGGTGGCCGAGGTGGGCGTGGGCACGGTGGCCGCGGGCGTGGCCAAGGGCAACGCCGACGAGGTGCTCATCTCCGGCCACGACGGCGGCACGGGCGCCAGTCCGCTGTCGAGCATCAAGCACGCCGGCATTCCCTGGGAGCTGGGCCTGGCCGAGACGCAGCAGACGCTCGTGCGCAACGGCCTGCGCGACCGCATCCAGGTGCAGGTGGACGGGCAATTGAAGACCGGCCGCGACGTCGTCATCGGCGCGCTGCTGGGGGCCGAACGATTCGGCTTCGGCACCGGCGCGCTGGTGTCGCTGGGCTGCGTCCTGATGCGCAAGTGCCACCTGGGTACCTGCCCGGTCGGCATCGCCACGCAGGACCCCAAGCTCCGCAAGCGGTTCGCGGGCAAGCCGGAACATCTTCAGCGGTACATGCTCTTCGTGGCCGAGGAAGTCCGCCGGATCATGGCGCAACTGGGCTTCCGAAAGTTCCAGGACATGGTCGGCCACGCGGACAAGCTGTGCTGCCGGCGGGCCATCGCCCATTACAAAGCCCGCGGCTTGGACTTCTCCGTCATCTTCGCGCCGCCGCAGGTGCCGCCGGGCGGGGCCATCTGCTGCGTGCGGGCGCAGACCGACCGCCTGGCCGACCACCTGGACTGGCAGATTCTGAAAAAGGTCGCCCCGGTCCTGGAGCGCGGCAAAGAGAAAGCAAAAGAGAAAAAGATCTCCCTGGAAATGCCCATCCGCAACGTGCACCGGGCGGTGGGGACGATCCTCAGCAGCACGATCGCCAAGGCCCGCGGCGCCGCCGGCCTGCCGGATGGGACGATCGAGCTGACCTTCCGCGGCTCGGCCGGGCAGAGCTTCGGGGCCTTTCTGGCCCCGGGCGTGACGCTGAAGCTGATCGGCGACGCCAACGATTACCTCGGCAAGGGCCTCTCGGGCGGGCGGATCGTCGTTCAGACGCCGCCGGGCAGCCCCTTCGTGCCGCAGGAGAACATCATCGTCGGCAACACGCTGCTGTACGGGGCGACGGCCGGCGAGGTGTTCATCAACGGCCTGGCGGGGGAGCGGTTCGCCGTGCGCAACTCCGGCGCCGTGGCCGTCGTGGAGGGCGTGGGCGACCATGGCTGCGAGTACATGACCGGCGGCACGGTGGTCGTGCTGGGCGCCACGGGGCGAAACTTCGCCGCGGGCATGAGCGGCGGCGTCGCCTACGTGCTGGACGAGCACCAGCTCTTCGACACCCTGTGCAACCTGGACATGGTGGACTTGGAGCCCATCTGGCACGAGGAAGACCTCAAGGTCCTCCAGGACCTCATCACCCGCCACCAGCGATGGACCGGCAGCGAGCAGGCCAAGCGCATCCTGGAAAACTGGAAAGATTCAGCCGGCAAGTTCGTCAAGGTCATGCCGATCGACTACCGCAAGGCCCTCCAGCGGCTGCGGGAGCGCGAGCAGGCCCGCACGGAGTTCACGCCGGCCACGGAGGAGGTGTTCCGTGGCTAAGACGACAGGTTTCATGGAATACTCCCGTCAGGACGTCGGCCACAGGCCCGTGGACGAGCGGGTGCGCGACCATTTCGAGGTCGACGTGCCGCTGTCTCAAGAAGAGCTTCAGCGCCAGACCGCCCGATGCATGGACTGCGGCATTCCGTTCTGCCACGGCGTGGGCTGCCCGCTGGCCAACCGGATTCCGGAGTTCAACGATTTGGTCTATCGCGGCAAGTGGCGCGACGCGGCGGAGAGCCTGCACGCCTCCAACAATTTCCCGGAGATTACCGGCCGGGTCTGCCCTGCACCCTGCGAGACCGCCTGCACGCTGGGCATCAACGACGAGCCGGTGCTCATCAAGCACATTGAGTGCCAGGTCGCCGAGCGGGCCTTCCAGGAAGGCTGGATCAAGCCGCAGCCGGCGCCGCACCGCAGCGGGCGAAGCGTAGCCGTCATCGGTTCCGGCCCGGCCGGGCTGGCCGCCGCCCAGCAGCTCGCCCGCGCCGGCCACGACGTGACGGTCTTCGAAAAAGACGACCGCGTCGGCGGCCTGCTGCGATACGGCATTCCCGACTTCAAGCTGCCCAAGGCCCTGATCGATCGGCGCCTCAAGCAACTGGAGGCCGAGGGCGTGAAGTTCCAGACCTCCGTCACCGTCGGGGAAGACGTTTCCTCGCGCTACCTGCGCAAAATGTTCGACGCCCTCTGCCTGACGATGGGCGCCGGCAGGGCGCGCGACCTGGTGGTCCCCGGCCGCGGCTTTGAAAACATTATTTTCGCGATGGACTACCTGCGCCAGCAGAACCGCCTCAACGCGGGGCTGGACTCGCCGCCGCAAGCCATTTCCGCCCGCGACCGGATCGTCGTGGTCATCGGCGGCGGCGACACCGGCAGCGACTGCGTCGGCACGGCCCGACGGCAGGGCGCCAAGGAGATCCACCAGTTCGAAATCCTGCCCCAGCCGCCCGCTCAAAGGCCCGTCGACACGCCCTGGCCGACCTGGCCGCGGGTGCTGCGGACCAGTTCCTCGCACGAGGAGGGCTGCACGCGGCGGTGGGGCGTGCTGACCAAGAAGTTCAGCGGCCGCGGCACGCGGGTGTCGGAACTGCACGCCGTGGAGGTGGAGTGGGCCCAGGGCGCCAACGGCTCCTGGACGATGAAGGAAGTGCCCGGCAGCGAATTCTCGATGAAGGTGGACCTGGTGATCCTGGCCATGGGGTTCGTCCACGTGGAACACGAGGGCCTGGTGGACCAGTTGGGGCTGAAGCTGGACGACCGGGGCAACATCGTCGTGGCCGACGGCATGACCAATGACGAGGGCATCTTCGCCGCCGGCGACACGGTGCTGGGGGCGTCGCTGGTCGTGCGGGCGATTCGCGGCGGGCGCGACGCGGCGGCGGCGATCAACGACTGGCTGGCAGCGAAGAAGTAACCCGCCGAAGAAATTCCCCTCACCCGATTCGCAGGAACGTCACCGGTCGACTTGCGTTCGCAGGCCGTCGCGCGGGCTGGGTCCGCGGCGGTTGAAGCGGGCCCGTTCCACCAGCAGCATCACCAGGAACGTCACCCAGATCAGCACCGCTACGACCGTCAGCACCGGCAACGAGAGACCGCTGACCTTCTGCCACGTCGTCGCCGCTGTCGTAGCCATCCGACGATAGGGCAGGTGAACCGCCCAGGCGACGCCGATGCCGCCGACGGCGGCCACGATTGTCTGCAACACCCCCGACAGCCACGGCCAGGAAATGCTGAATCTCTGACGGGAGCTGCCGATTACCAGCAGCAGCGACACCACCAGCCAGACCAATCCGGCCACGTCGATGGCCACGCCGGCGTCCACAAAGACGATGCGAGCGGCCCGCGTGAGGGGGGGCATGGACGGGTCAAAGGCGCCGGAAAAGCTGATCATGTCTGCCACCAGCGCCCGGGCCACGCCGGCCACCAAGACCCACGTCAGGTAGGCCAGGCCCACGAAGACCAGGGCCAGTCCCACGTCCAGCCGCGTTGTGCGCCGAAGCTGTCCCAGCATGCCCCGTATTAGACCACTGGATAGGCCGGGGAGTCAATAAAGCCGGCGGCTGACTAGCCTGCCGTCGCGGCGACCAGGGCGGCGACGAAGCGATCCAGGTCGTCGGCGGTGTGAGTCGCGCAAAGGCTGACGCGCAGGCGGCTGCCGCCGCGGGGGACGGTCGGCGGGCGGATGGCGGGGACCAGGAAGCCAGCCTCCAGCAGGCGGCGGCTGATGCGCAGGGCCTCGGCCGGTGAGCCTAGGGGGATGGGGATAATCTGGCTGGCGGAATCGCCCGTATCGAAGCCGGCTGATTGCAGGCGGCCGCGGAGGTTCTCGGCTATTTCCAGCAGGTGCCGGCGGCGCTGCGGCTGGGTCTGGATGATCCGCAGCGCCGCGCCCGCAGCGGCGCACAGGGCCGGCGGCAGGGCGGTGGTGTAGATTTACGCCCGGGCGGTGTTGGTAATCGTGTCGATCAGCTCCCGCCGGCTGGCGACGAACCCGCCCAGCGCGCCGAAGGCCTTGGACAGCGTGCCGACGGTGGCGTCGATGTGTTCCTCCACGCCGAGCATCTGGGCCACGCCTCGTCCATCCTGGCCGAACACGCCGGTGGCGTGGGCCTCGTCGATCATCAGCAGGGCGTCGTAGCGGCGCTTCAGCTCAACAAGCTCGGCCAGCGGCGCGATGTCGCCGTCCATGGAGAACAGCGAGTCGGTGGCGATCAGGCAGCGGCGGTATCGGCCGCGGAGGCGGTCCAGCATCTTGCCCAGTCGAGCCGTGTCGCGGTGGCCATAGGTCCGCAGAGCGGCGCCGCAGGCCCCGGCGGCGTCCAGGATGCTGGCGTGGTTGAGCTTGTCGCACAGGACCAGGTCGCCTTTGCCGGCCAGGGCCGCCACGGCGGCGTGGTTGGCCATCCAGCCGGTGGTGGTCACGATGGCGGCGGCGGTGCCCTTGAAGGCCGCCAGGGCCGCTTCCAGCTCGGCGTGCAGGCGGCTGGTGCCGCTGACGAGCCGGGACGCCCCCGCGCCCACGCCCCAGGCGGCGATGGCGCCGGCGGCGGCGTCGCGCACGGCTGGATCGGCCGCCAGGGACAGGTAATCGTTGCTGCACAGGCAGACGACGTCCCGGCCGTCCAGGCGGATTCGCGGGCCGACGGGCGAGTCCACCACCACGGGCCGGCGGAGCAGGTCCGCCGCAGCCAGGGCGGCCAGGGCATCGGCCATGTCCTGCCAAGTCGTCATCAACGGCATTTTTCCGCAAAGGGCCTCTTGCAGTCAACCGTGGGGGTGGTTTATATCAGACGCACGGGCAGGAGGGACGAACCGCCATGAAAGACAAGCTCGTAGGCGAAGGTATTACTTTTGACGACGTCCTGCTGGTGCCTGCCCGCTCGTCGGTTCTGCCCAGGGACGTGGACACTTCCACGCGGCTGACCCGCCAGATCCGGCAGTTGGCAAGCGTCGCGCATCAACTGGGTCGCCGGACCCTCTGCGAAGCTTACGGTGTTTCGGGGTGGGACAGCACTTTTGAGCATTACAAGCGTATGGGCGACTGGCTGCTCGTGCACGGCATCAACCTCATTGACCAGCTCGTGCGCATCCCGGGCATCGCGCAGGTGAACGTCTTCGGCGCGGGCCAGTACGCCATGCGGCTGTGGGTGAAACCCGACCA
>JBEKZI010000086.1:0-8908 GCA_049510055.1 Phycisphaerae bacterium
CACACTGACGGTCAGCGGCGGTTCGCTGAGCGCGCTGGCCCAGTACGTCGGGGCCTCCGGAACGGGCGTCGCCAATCAATCCGGCGGAACCAACACGGGAGATTATCTCATCCTGGGAGCCGACAGTGGCGCCAGCGGAACCTACACCCTCAGCGGAGGATCGCTGCGGATGGACGGCGACCAGTACGTCGGCTTCAACGGCACGGGGAACTTCATCCAGTCCGGCGGGACCAGCACGGGAACGCAAAGCCTCCACCTGGGCTACAACACCGGCGCCTGCGGGACGTACGACCTGGTCAACGGGTCGCTGAGCACCTGGACGCAGTGGGTGGGCACCGACGGGACGGGGGTCTTCCGCCAGTCCGGCGGAACGAACACGGTAGCCACCGAGCTGACCTTGGGAGCCGATTCCAATGCCTACGGAATGTACGACCTCAGCGGCGGATCGCTCCGCGCCAAGACGCAGTACATCGGCTACGTGGGAACGGGAAACTTCAGCCAGTCCGGCGGAACCAACATCGTCACGGACCTGTTTTTGGGGCAGTACGCCGGCGCCGACGGGACGTACGACCTGGCTGGCGGATCCCTGGGAACGCTATGGTCTCAGAACGTGGGATACACCGGGCGGGGAACGTTCAACCAATCCGGCGGAACCAACCTCGTGCGATTCGCGCTCTACGTGGGAGAGTATGCCGGCTCCGACGGGACGTTCAATCTCAGCGGCGGCTTGCTGACCTCCGGCGGCAGCACGATTTTAGGGTACGACGGCAACGCCCACGGGGTGATGAACATCACCGGCGGCAGCCTGGCGGCCACGGGGCCGATGATCTTGGCCCTGGGGACTTCCAGCACGGCTGAACTCTACGTGGCCAAGGCGGCCACCATCCAGGCCGGCAATCTGACCATCAACTCCGGCAGCGGACGGTCTACCAAGGTGTCGATGGAACTGGATTCCAACGGCCACAGCCTCATCGGTGCCAGCGGGACCGTGAGCCTGGCCGGGGCCCTGAACGTTCAAGGCCTCAACGGCTACCGCCCCAATCAAGGCGACACGTTCGCCCTGATTACCTCCACGAGCATGAGCGGGACCTTCGCCAGCATCACCAGCAACATCGCCGGCCAACTGCTGCTGGACCCCAACAATCCCGCCGGCGGCTACTGGCCGATCTTCCGCGGCGCGATCGACGCCAACACCCAATCTTACGTGGTGACCTTCCAGGGCGCCATGGCCGGCGACGCCACGGGCGACAACGTCGTCGATGGCAACGACTTCGGCGCGCTGGCCAGGAACTGGATGCTCAGCGGCAAGACCTGGACCGATGGCGATTTCAACGGCGACGGCACCGTGGACAGCACGGACTTCGGCTCGATCGCACGGAACTGGGGCTCCACAGGCCTGGCGCCCGCCGCGGCGCCGGACGCGCCCATCCCCGAACCGGCGAGTTTGGCGCTGCTGGCCGCAGGCACGCTGGCGCTGGTACGGAGACGCCGGTAGCGTTTGTACATAGATCCTCCGGCCTACGACCACGGCGTGGTTTTACATTCCACCTTACGGGAAGTTTTATGGCCCGTTGATTCTTACTTTTGCTTGGAGCTACACTTCCTCTCATCGCTCGGCGACGGAATCGCAGGAAGAGTGCATGAACGAGCCTCTCCAGCAAGAGCTCAGTGGGCCTTCGGCAGAGAAGGATTCCCCGCCATCGCAAGGCCGAAAAAAGTGGCACGCCTGGGCGGGGGCGGGTGGCCTGGCGGCCGTCGTGTTTGCGGTCTATCTGATGACCCTCCATCCCGGCCCGGCCTCCGGGGATTCCGCCGAATTGCAATATGCCTGTCCGCTGCTGGGCGTCTGCCACCCGCCGGGCTATCAGATCGAGGTCACCGTGGGGTATCTCTTCTGCCACCTGCCGCTGGGCGGCCAGATGGCCTGGCGGATCAACCTGATGATGGCCGTCTGTGGAACCATCGGCGCGTTGGCCCTCTATGGAACGATCCGCCGGATCACCGGACGGATCTCCGCCGGCCTGGTGGGGGCCGGCACCTTGGCCTTCAGCAGCATGTACTGGGCCCACGCCACGTTGGCGGAGGTGTATGTCTTCTACGGCATGTTCCTCCTGCTGGCCTTGTACGCCCTCCAGCGGTTCATCGAGAGTAACAAGGCGCTCTGGCTATATCTGGGCGTCGCCTGCCTGGGTGTGGCCGTGTGGGACAGGGCCTCGGAACTGTTCATCCTCCCGGCCTTCCTCTTTCTGGGATGGGCGTACCGCAAGAAGGTTCATCTGAGTTGGCGCAGGATCGCCGCGGCGGCAGTGATATTCGTTCTGCCCTTTGTGTTCTCGGTAACCAGCTACTTGAACCACCAGGACCCGTCACGCCTGCCGTGCCGGGATGATGCGATACGGGACCGGGTGCTGCTCGGCGAGGCGGCGTTCCCGCCGACGGCCGCAGCCAGGCTCGCCACCGCCGTGCGATACTGCCTGGGACTGACGTGGATCGATAACGCCATCCAGCCTCATATCTATTTGAAAGCGGATGCGACACGGTATGCCCTCCAGTTATCCGGCTTGAATCTGCTAAAAAAGCAGGATGACTCCAAGACCCCTGCTTTAGGGCTGGAGGAAGGAGCCGGCGTGGGCATTGGGCTGCCTGGGCTGATCCTGGCCCTGGCGGCCACGTGGACTTGGCGAAGACATTGCGGCTGGGTGCTGGCGGGGTGGGGAATCTTCGCCGGCAATCTGGCCTTCTATCTGTGGCACCACACCTGGGACGGCCTGACGTTCACCGTCCCGGGCCTAGTGGGCCTGAGCCTGCTGGCGGGGCTGGGGGCCGGCGCCGCGGGTTTGTGGAACAAAGCAACGCGGCTGCGAACCGCGATCCCCTTCCTTGCCCCGGCATTTGTGCTCCTGGCCAACTATCCCCTGCTGAACCGGACCACGCCGCCGGACCTTGCCCGCATGGCGATGTTCCAGAAGACGGCCGCCGCCCCCCTGCCTTACGACGCCGTCGTCATCACGACCTACTGGACTGCCCCAAAGTTGCGATACTTATATTACATCCAGGTCGGCAGAACCGACGTCCAGGTCATTTCCGCCGCCATGATGCCCGAGGACATGGAGAAACTGCTGGATTATTTTTGGAACCGGACGCACCAAGAAGTTTTCTGCCTCGCCGGTTATTTCTCGGACTTTCCCGCCCGCGTACAGCAACTGCTGCAAGACCAGACACCCCCCGCGATCTTCCAGGCCGGCCTTGTTCAACTCAGGAACCCCGTAGATTTCCCCATGCAGACGCCGGCCAGGGGCCCGAACTGAGACTGCCGCCTCGCCGGTCTTGCCGGGCCGCGGCGTTTCTTTCGCGCCAGCCAGCGGGTACGATTCATTTCACCATGAGTCCACCGGTAACCGTGTCCCCCGTTCCCGCCGCCGCGCAGCGGCAGGCCTTGGAGTTCCTGCTGGGCGGGGCGCGTCGCGACGTGCTGATCGCCGCGCGGGCCGAAGCGTTGGGGGAACATTTGCGCAGCCAGGGGCGCCGGGGCGACCTGTGGTGGGCCTGCGTCGGCCGGCGGTGCGTCGCGGCCGCGATGGTGGTGCACAATCCCGGCCGAACCGGGCTGCTGCTGTACAGCCCCGCCGAGGCGGCGGGCGTGGACCGCCAAGCCCTGGCCGCGGCGTCGCGGGCGGCGGCGCAAGAGGGCCTCAGCCAGGGGGCGGCGCTGGTCCAGGTCATGGTGGAGGACGGCAACGACGCCGACCTGGCCATGGTGCAGGCGGCGGGATTCTCCCCGCTGGCCCGGCTGGCGCACATGCGGTTGGCGCTGGCCTGGGCCGCCGGTGGCGAATCGCCGGGCCCAAGCTCCGGCCCTCGCGGCCGCGCCGGCGAAATAAGCTGGCGATCGGCCGAGCAGTTCAGCATGGAAGAGCTAGCAAGCGTCATCACCGCCACGTACGAGGACTCGCTGGATTGTCCCCCGCTGCACGGCCGCCGGAGCATCGACGACGTCATCACGTGTCACCGGGCCAGCGGCGTGTTTCGCCCGCGCTCGTGGTGGATCGTCGACGTCGGCGGCGCCGCGGCCGGCTGCGTGCTGATGAACGACTCGACCGCGGGCTACTCCGCCGAGATCGTGTACCTCGGCGTGGCGCCTCGCTTCCGTGGGCAGGGCCTAGGCCGGTGCATGCTCCGCCACGCCGCCGCCGATGCGAAGGCTCGCGGCCTGGAAAGGATCGAGCTGGCGGTGGACGACAAAAATAGTTATGCCAAGCGCCTTTACGAATCCGAAGGCTACCGCGTCATGCGGCGCCAATGGGCCTACGTGCTGTTCCCAAACGCCTCGGCGCGCTCCGAAAGCGGCGTTTTGTGAACAACCTGTGGATGAAAGATTTTTTTGTGCCCCAACTTTACGAAACGACAAGGTGTTGGAAGGTGTGGATAACAATGTGGCCGCTTTGTCGTTGACCGCTTCCAAAGGCAGCGATAAATTTTCTCCTGTCGCAGTGGTTGCAGGTGTCGCTGTTGTCGCAGAAAAGCACTTGGTGCCTTCGTGACGCTTCTTGGGCGCCGCCGCGGCCAGTCGTTCTAGGGCCGCTGACCGCATCAGCCCCCACCGTTCTTGAGGGAGCAGGCATGAATAGTACGACGGAATTAGTCTGCGCCGATAGCCGTGCCGTAAACGCCGTACTGGAGATGCTTGCGGAGCGGATCGGCTCGGGCAAATTCAACGCGTGGTTCAAGCATGGCACTCGCGTAAGTCTGGAAGACGGCCGGATTAAGGTCGCGGTACCCAACCCCTTCGTGGCCCACTGGATCGAGACGCACTACCAGGGCGATCTGGCCTCGGCCGCCGCCAAGTGCACGGGGCGGGCGGCGGTGGTGGTGGTGACCATCGATCCGTCGCTGACCGGCCAGCTCCGCCGCAGCCACCTGGACGTCCAGGCCGACATGGTCTCCAAGGCCGCCCAGGGCTTGACGCGCCCGCGACGTGCCGCGGCGCAAGCGGAGCTGAAGTACAGCCTGAAGGACTTCGTCGTCGGCGCTGGCAATCGCTTGGCGTATTCGGCCGCGCTGGCGGTGATCGGCGGCGAGAAGGCGCCGTTCAATCCGCTGTTCATCCACGGCTCCTGCGGCGTGGGCAAGACGCACCTGCTCCAGGGCATCTGCAACGCCGCCGACCGCCGGCAGCGCGACGGCCGGCCGATCGCGTGGCGCTACGTCACCGGCGAGCAGTTCACCAACGAATTCATCACGTCCCTGCGCGCCAAGAAGACCGACGAGTTCCGCGCCCGCTACCGCCGGCTGGACCTGCTGGCCATCGACGACGTGCACTTCCTAGCCGCCAAGAAGGCCACGCAGGACGAGTTCCTGCACACCTACAACGCCATCGAGGCCGCGGGCAAGCAGGTGGTCCTGGCCAGCGACGCCGCGCCGAAACTTGTCGGCGAGCTGAACGCCCAGCTCGTCAGCCGCTTCGCCGCGGGCATGGTCGTCAAGATCGACCCGCCCGATCAGGCCACGCGGATGGAAATCCTCCGCCGCAAGGCCAAGCCGCTGAAACTCCAAGCCGATGACGAGGCCCTGCAATACGTCGCCAAGCACATTCACGGTTCGGTCCGCGAGCTGGAGGGCGCGCTGGTGAAGCTGGCGGCCATCTCGACGCTGGAGGGCCAAAAAGTCACCGTGGACCTGGCCGCCGGAGCCCTGGCCGACCACCTGGCCCGCACCGACAGCGCCGTCACGCTGGGCGACATCGAGGCCGTCGCGGCCGCGTTCTTCGGCATCACGCCAGCCGACATCCACTCTACCCGCCGCACCAAGACCGTCTCGACCGCCCGCATGGTGGCCATGTTCCTGGCCCGGCGGCACACGCAGATGAGCTACCCCGAAATCGGCCAGGCCATGGGCAAGAACCACTCCTCGGTGATCCTGGCCGTGCAGCGGATGGAAGCCGTGCTGGCCAAGAACGGCAAACTGAAGTGGATGAGCCCGATGGGAAATAAGTCCCTGGCGGCATCCAAGGTGATCGAGTTACTCACGGACCAGATCACCTAAGGACAGCCGCCGTCTGACGCGATGGAAGGATTCCGTCGCGATAGAAGATTCACGGACGGGCGTGCGGACAGGGACGTCCGCACGCCGAAATTTTTTAATGGGACACTCCCCCCGGTTAGGCCAATCCCGCCGCTTTGATAATGTCCGGCACGAGGTGGTCCCAGCCCAGGGTCATCAGGTGCGCACCCTGGCAGAAGGGTTTGACCGCGCGGATGATTTCGCCGCAGATGTCCACGGAGACTTTTTCCCGGTCGTCCTTTGCGCAATCAGTCATCCGCTGGATGACCTGGTCCGGCACCGACACGCCGGGCACGGAGCTGTTCATGTACTTGGCCATGCCGGCGGATTTCAGCATCACGATGCCCACCAGCACGGGGACTTTCAGGTGCTCCACCCGCCGCATGAACGTCTCGAACGTCCCGGGGTCGTACACGGCCTGGGTCTGGACGAACTGCGCGCCGGCGGCGACTTTTTTCTCCAGCTTGAGGATCTGCATCTCCACGTCGTCGGTGCAGGGTGTCACGCAGCAGCCGGAAAAGAACTTCGGCGACCCGTCCAGCACGTTGGGTTGGCCCTTGGAATCCAGGCCCATGTCGTGGCCGGCTTCCAGCGTGGAGATCGCCCCAAGCAACCCCACGGAGTCCAGATCGAACACCGCCATGCCGTCCTTGTGGTCGCCCAGGGCCACGTGGTCGCCCGTCAGCGCTAACACGTTGCGGATGCCCAGCACGTAGGCGCTGAGCAGGTCGCTTTCCAAGGCCAGGCGGTTGCGATCGCGGCAGACCATCTGGAAGACCGGCTCGATGCCGCGCTGCACCAGCAGGCTGCTGACGACCAGCGAGCCTAATCGCATGACGGCCGTCTGAAGGTCGGTCACGTTGACGGCGACGACCTTGCCCTTGAGATATTTCTCGGCCTCGTGCAGGCAGGGCTCGACGTTCGTGCCCTTGGGCGGTCCGATCTCACCGGTGACGACGAAGTGCCTGGCCTCCAGTTCCGCCTGAAGCTTGCTGACCGCTTCGCTCATCGACCGTCCTCCGGGTTGGTGAGTTCCTTGTGGATAAGCCGCCGCGCCCCGCCGCTGCGGTCCTTGGCCCAGTTGCGGGGTTTTTGGACAGGCAATGCCCGCAGCGCTTCCAGGCGTCCGGCGGCCTTGGCACGCTCGTAGATCAGGTGCCAGCCGCAGTCCATGTCGGGCGAGACCTCGCACTTGCCCGTCTTGGTCGTGCCGCCGCAGGGCCCGTTGACCAGGCTCTTGGAGCAGCGGGCGATGGGGCACACGCCGCCCGTCATCGCCAGCACGCAGTCGCCGCAGCCGTGGCAGTACTCCTCCCACACGCCGTCGGCCGTGGCCGCGCCGTAGAAGGTGGTGTTCAGCCCCGGCAGGACGCGGGCGGCCGGAAATAGCTCGCTCATAAAGCCCACGCCCACGCCGCAGGCAATGGACAGCACCGCGTCGTAATTCTTGGGATCGTGCGTGAGCTGGCTGACGAACTCGCGGTCGCACTGGCGCTCCATGCAGTCGGTATCGACGGTTAGCTTCCCTCCGGCGGCGCGGGCGGCCAGGCGGAGCTGGCTGGCCAATTCGTCGGCCTGCTTGGCGCCGCCCGACAGGCACACCGTCACGCAACTGCCGCAGGCGACGACGAGCACCCGCTTGCAGCCGGAAAGGCTCTCGGCGATTTCCTTGATGAGCTTTTTCTTGGCAACAATCATCGTGCTCTCCCCGCCTTTACTTGGCCTTGGCTTTGGTTTTGGCGGCGGCCAGCTTGGCGACGGCCTCGGCGAGCGTCTCGCGGATCGCCGGCCGGGTGAACCGCGTCAGTTCGAACATCGCCAGGCAGTTGGACTTGATCCCGGCGGCCTTGAGCATCTGCCGCGCCTGGGCCGCCCGCTTCCGCAGGCGGACCGTGGCGGAGGGGTATCGCTCAGCCGCATCCTGGCAGGTCAGCAGGAAGACCGCCTCGGCCCCTTGCTCAAAGGCCGCCAACAGGTCGCCGGTGGCGATGGCGCCCATGCTGGGCAGGTAGATTTCCCGCACGCCGGGGGCGCCTTCGCCGCGGGCGAGCCAATCATCCTGCGAGGCCAGGTGGCCGCAGACGTAGGCGATCCGCTTGGGCGAGCCCTCGGCCAGCGCCGCCGCCGTCAGGCGGCCCAGCCAGCCGGGTTCATGGCCGCGGGGCACGATGGCGTTGGCGGGGCACTCGGCCACGCAGATGCCGCAGGCCTGGCACAGGGCCGGGTCGATGCGGGCCACGTCGGTCACGACGGGAATGTCGAACGGGCAGACGCGCAGGCACGTCAGGCAGGCGGCGCATTTGTCGGTGAGCACCTCGGCGCCGGAGCCGCAGCCCATGCAGCGGCGCGACTCGTGCAGGGCCGTCGACGCGCGGTAACTGTGGTCTACCTCCGCGAAGTTCTTGCGGCGGACTTGGGGAGGCTGGGCGGCTACGGGTTCGCGGCGGACCTTGCGGACCAAATCGGCGGTGGCGGGGGCGATCTTGTCGATGTGGGGCGGTAGCACATCGTCCAGCACGATCGGCAAGCCGCGGAGGAACAGATCCATCGCCCGCGCGGCCCGCTGCCCGCTGGCGCAGGCCTCGACGACCGAGCCGGGCGGCGTGACGATCTCACCGGCCGCGAACACGGCCGGGACGTTCGTCTGGCAGGTGGCGGGGTTGTACTCCAGTTGCTTTCGGGCGTTGAGCTTCACGGTGCTTCCGGCGAGGAACCCGTACTCCGCCGCCTGGCCGATGGCCAGGATGACCGTGTCGCACTCGACGATGGATACGTCGCCGTCATCATAGCGCGGGTCGAATCGCTTTTGCTCGTCGAACACGCGCGTCACGCGCCGCCTTCGGGCGCG
>JBEKZI010000087.1:0-8644 GCA_049510055.1 Phycisphaerae bacterium
GCGACCGCCTGGCCGCGGTCCTGCTCCGCGTGGGCGTTCGCCCCAACACACTGACGTTGGTCGGCATCCTCCTGACCACCGCGGCCGGGGTATGCTACGCGGTGGGGGCCGGCGGGCGATTCGGCTGGAGCCTGCGGCCGTCCGACCCAGCCAACGCCTACCTGCTGGCGGCCGGGATCGTGCTGCTGCTATCCTCGGCCTGCGACATGCTCGACGGCGCCGTGGCGCGCCTGGGCCGCCAGAGCACCGAACTGGGCGCCTTCCTGGACAGCACGCTGGACCGCTACGGGGACTTCGTGGTCTACGCCGCCATCGCGGTGTACTACGCCGCCGCCACCCCGGCCAACGTGACCTTCGTGCTGCTGTGCCTGCTGGCCATCTTCAACGGCTTCATGATCTCCTATACGCGGGCGCGGTCCGAGGGCCTGTCGCGGCCGTGCACGGTGGGCTACTGGCAGCGCGGCGAGCGGTGGGCGGCCATCCTGATCGCGACGTTCGCCTACAACGTCCCGGCCCTGGTGGTTCAGCAGGCGCTGCTGCCGGCGCTGACGGTGATCCGGCGGATCCTGCACACCCAGGCCATCATCGAGGGCAAGACCCTCATCACCGATCCGCGACAGGGCGGCTGGTGGCTGAAGATCCGCCTGTGGCGCTGGCCGCGGATGACGCTCCCCTACGATTTCGTCACGGGCCTCAACATCGCTTGGCTGATCTTCGCCCGCTTCCACCCGGCCGATCCGCTGGGTCAGTGGCTGAGGCCATAAGGTCCAGCTATCGGCTTGGGTGTCAACTCGCTGCTCTTTCTCCCGTCAGCGTCAGGCTGGAGGCGCCGGTGATGCGGACGTTGACGTACTGGCCGGCCAGGTCGGATGGGCCGTCGAAGACGACGATGTGATCGCCCGTGGTTCGGCCGAGCAATTGCGTGGCAGGCGGATTGGGCGGGTGAGGTTGTTTTGTTGCACGAGGCGAGGGGCCTTCGACCAGTACCTCGACCATTCGACCGACGTAGGCGGCGTGATGCGCCAGGCCGACTTCTTCCTGAACGGCCAACAGCTCGTTGTTCCGCCGGCGCTTGATGCTCAGCGGCACGTCGTCGGCCAGTTTTTCAGCCGCGAAGGTTCCCGGCCGGGGGGAATACTTGAACACGAAGCAATTCTTGTAACCGCTGCGGCGGATCAGCTCGGCCGAGGCGGCGTGGTCGTCTTCCGTCTCGCCGGGGAAGCCCACGATGAAGTCGCCGGCCAGGACGACGTTCGGCACGATGGCCCGGCAGCGGTCGATCAGCTCGTCGTATTGGGCGCGGCTGTAGCGGCGGTTCATACGCTTCAGCACCGCGTCGCTGCCGCTCTGGGCGGGCAGGTGGACGTAGGGGCAGACGTTGGGCAGGTCGCGCATGGCTTGCAGGACGTCGTCGCCGAAGTCCAGCGGGTGGCTGGTGACGAATCGCAGCCGCCGCAGGCCCGGCACCGCCGAGACGGCGGCCAGCAGGTCGTTGAAGCGGCAGGTGCGCGGGCCGGCGGTCCAGCGGTAGCTGTTGACCGTCTGACCCAGCAGCGTGATCTGGCTTCGGCCGGCGCCAACCAGGCGGCGAACCTCCTCGGCAATGCGCTCCGGGCGCCGCGAGACCTCCGGTCCGCGGACGGCCGGGACAACGCAATAGGCACAGGCCTTATTGCAGCCGCGGCTGATCCGCACGAAGGCCTGGGCCACTTGCGGCATGCAGGCCACGTCGCGGGCGAGATCAATGGCGTCGAAGCCGTCGGCCGGACTTCCGGGGCGGTCCATCGCGCAGACCGGCTCGCCGGTGGCCGCTTGGGCGATTAGGGCCGGGACGTTGGCCAATTGGCTTGGCCCGGCCACCAGGTCCAGGCCTGCCTGTCCGGTAGGCAGGTTCTTGTAGCGGGCCAGCAGCTCGGCGCCGCAGCGCTGGGCCATGCAGCCCAGCACGCCGATGATAATTTTTCTCCTACCCTTGGAGTCCGCCTTACGCCGCAGGTCCACGCCCAGCCGCGAATGCACCTTGTCCTCGGCGTGCTGGCGGACCGAGCAGGTGTTGTGCAGCAGCACGTCGGCGGTTCGGGCGTCGGCGACCATCTCGTGCCCGGCCGCACGAAGCACCCCGGCCAGCAACTCGCTGTCCAGGCGGTTCATCTGACAGCCGAAGGTTTCCAGGTAGATTTTCATGGCTCTGCGGGTGGCGGCGGGGTGATTGGGCCGGCGGCGGGCTTGCCACGGCGTCGCCCGGCCGAGCCGGGCGGCAAGGGTGGATGATGGGGCTCGAACCCACAACCCCCGGGACCACAACCCGGTGCTCTAACCAATTGAGCTACATCCACCGTGCGGTCGCCGCCACGCCAGCCAAAACTCCACCGTAGCGTCGCGGCGGCGGGCTGTCAACGGCCGGCCACGGCATAGCCCCTGGCCGTGCCCGACCTAGAGGATTTGCCGCAAGCCCAATGCGATCAACAAGCCGCCGACCAGCAGAGGGGCGATAACCATGGCCAGGAAATACAGGTCCAAGAACTGGCGGTCGGTCTTGGTGGTGCCGCGGTTGTCGTGGACGGCGGCGTCGAACCACCGGCTGGGATCGCCCGTCCAGGCCAAAAGCAGAATGCCTCCCAAGATCATCAGGATGACGCCGGCGACGATGAGGATAATACCTAACATACCTTGACCGGCGGAAAGTTTACCGATTTCGTCGGGCGTCGTCGAGGCGAGTTTGCATTCCTGGCCCTGACCTGCCTGCGGCAGGCAGGCGCGAACCGGCCTTAGGCCGAGGCCGCCACGTGCGTCCTGCTTTGCCTTCGGGTGCCGGCGGCGGCGTTCTCGCGCGCGGCGACGATGGCCAGGTGCAGGTCGTGGCTGCACAGCACCGGCTTGAGGAGCAGTTCGTCCCCGCCTTTTTGCCAGGCGCGCCAGGCGCGGTCGAAGCGGTCCATGCGTTCCGTCAGCAGCACCGCCGGCCGGGGGGTCAGCGACGTCAGCATTTCCAGCAGGTCGTTGCGAAGGGCCAGCTCGGCTGCCAGGATCACCAAGTCCGGTTGCCACCGCTGTGCCTGGTCGGCCGCGGCGTGAATGTGCCCCTCGCACACCACCAGGTGAGCGTGAGATTCCAGGAACTTGCTGGCCCGCTGCGAGAAGTTCCAATCCGGATCGGCAATCAGCACTTTCATGTCGTCGGCTCCTTGAGACTCACCTGAATGGGGAAAAACCTGTCCCGGCGCGCCGGGACAGGGATGACTAAGGTATCTATCGGCTCGTCGAGGGGCGGGCATGAATACACTGTAGCGCGTACGCGGCGCTTCCCTCCGGCTTAGAGCAGTTTTTCCAGGTCGGCGGGGGTTACTTCCGTCAGGGAACTGACGACGCGCTGGGCGTCGCGCAGGCGGTCGGGGGGGTAGGAGTTGGCCACGGCCAGGACCTTCATGCCGGCGGCCTGGGCGGACTGGATGCCGGCGGGGGAGTCTTCTACCGCCACGCAGCGGCCGGGGCGGATGGTCCGCCCGGCGGCCGACGACAGCCGCTGGGCCGCCACGCGATAGCCCTGGGGGTCGGGCTTGCCGGCGGTGACGTCCTCGGCGGAGACGATCACGGTGAAGCAGTCCAGCACGCCGACAGCGGCAGAGGCCAGCTCGATTTCCTTGCGCAAGGCGCCGGAGCACACAGCCACCGGCGTGCCGGCGGCGCTGACCTGGCGGATCAGTTCCACCGCCCCGCCCAGCGGCTGGATGTTCCGCGACATCGCCTGTTGGACCAGGGCGGTCTTGGCGGCGATCATGGCCTCCACGGCCGATCGGTCCAGCGTCCGGCCGCCGGCGCGGGCGACGGCCAGGAAGCAGTCCCGGTCGTCGTAACCCAGGTACTTGGCGTAGTAGTCTTCGCGCGACAGGTCGATGCCGGCCTTTTTCAGGACGTGCTGGAAGCAGACCAGGTGGATCGGCTCGCTGTCCACCACCACGCCGTCAAAATCGAAGATCAAGGCATCCACGCTGCGTCCTCTTGCGGCCGCTGGCCGGAAATGAGATTTACTGAACCGTTCCGGAGACCGCCTCCGGAATCAGAACCAGGACGGTTTCGAACGGCACGCCGTCCTTGGCGCCCGTCAGGAAACCGTGGCCGATGCTGCTGGGGCGGTGAGCCTCTTTGCTGGGCGCGATCACCACGATGTCTCCGGCCGGCAGGGTCAACGTGAAGGAGGCTTGCTCGAAACTGAGGATTTTCCAGTCGTTCAGGATGCCGGCATTGGGCTCCAGCAGGTCCATGGGGGTCTTCAAAACCCTCGAACGAATCTGCGGCACGACCGTCAGCAGGACCTTGGAAGGGTCGTCCTCGTTGAAGCGGCAACTCACCGCCAAGACGTAATTGCCGGCGGGGTAGTCGGCTCCGCGGGTTTGGCCGTCGGGATCGACGGTGAAGACCGTCCACGGCGGCTGATCCTGCTTGAGGGTCAGCGTCATGGGAACGCCGGACATGGCGGAGAGCACGCCGTAAAAAGGCTGCCGCCCGGTGAGGTCGCGGAATACCTTGGTCAGCGCGGCGTCGTTCTCGGCGCTGGTCGTACCGACGCGCAGGCCGTTGCGATTCAGGACGATCGCCCGGTCGGCCGAGAGCGTGTCTTCGTTAAGGTTGTGCCACAGGTCGGGGGTTTCGTTGGCGGCCCCGACGGGCAACTCGATCAGGGCCACGCGGACGCGGGCGAAAAGAAGGCGATGGGCCGGCCGCGGCTCCTCCGCCTGGGGAGGGCGCGCCGGCTCGCTGGCGGCCGGCGGCGGAGGCGGCGCCTGCGGAGGGGAACACCCCAGCAGCAGGCCGCACAGGATCGAACCGCAAAGGAACGCCGAATGTCTCATGGGGCTACGTTCGCCGGTGGGGAATTCCGCGCACCGGATGCCCTCATGCTAATTCCGCGGCGGCTGCCTTGTCAAACCCGCCGGCGGCTCACGTAGCCGCCGGGGCGCAACACAAGCCCCGCCGATGACAAGCCGGCGGGGCTGGATGAACCGTTCGGTCAGGTTGTCAGGGCGATCAGCGCGGCGCTGGCGGCATCGCGGCGGCGACGACCATCTTCTGGCAACTGCTGCGGAACCGCAGGTGCGACATCAGCAGGAGCAGGAAGGCCACGAGGGGGCACAGCAGGAACCGCACGTAATAGACGATCGTGTCGATGCGCGACACGTCGGCGGCGCCCCAGCCGTGCAGAATGCGATAGGAGGCGCTGTACAGATCTTTGTACTCGAACAGCGCCCCGTTGAAAGGCGGCTGCTGGAAGATGTGCTGCCAGGGGGTCAGGAACCCTATCAGCAGCAGCGTCCAGAAGAAGGCCCCCATCATGGCGCCCACTCCGCCCAGGCGGCCGATCATCGCGACGTTCACCGACATTAATAAGGTCAGCGCCAACAGGATGCTGAACGCCACCGCCAGGAACTTCGTCGCATCCAGGGCGCTCACGAAGACCGTTTTCCAGTAATAGGCCTGGTCCTGCGTTCCCGAGAAGACCGCCGCGTCGCCGGTGGGGGCCGAGGTCGCCATGCGGGCCTCAGGAGACAGGGAATTCAGGACGCCCACGAAGGCGACCAGGACGAAGACGGCAATTTGGATCGCGATGGCCAGGGCCGTCAACCACCACAACACATTCTTAGCGACCCGGACTGAGCGCATCGCTTCGGAATACTCGGTCGGCAGTGTTCCCATTTCCAGTCCCATAGGTCTATTCCTTTATAAAAGGTGTGTGCGTGCGGCCGGACGGGGCGCGCACGTGTGCCGTTATCGGCATAAGCGGTTTTATTATATGAACTGTCCTGCCCGTTGAAAGGCCTTTGTGGCAGCTTCGACGGTTCGGTTCACTTCCGCCCGGCCGTGGGCGGCGGAGACGAACATCGCCTCGAACGGGCTGGGGGCCAGGTAAATGCCGCTTTCCAGCATGGCGTGGAAGAACGCCGCGAAGGCCGCGGCGTTGCCGGCGGAGACGGTTTGGAAGTTCGTCACCGGCGGGGGGGCGAAGAAGCAGCTCAACAGGCTTCCCACGCGGTTGAAGCAGACCTTGCCCTCCAGGCCGGCCGACGCCGCCGCCTGACGCAGGCCGTGCTCCAGCTCGACGGCGGTCATTTCCAGGCGCGCATAAAACCCTTCCTTCGCCAGCACCTTCAGGGTGGCCAATCCCGCCGCCGTCACAGCCGGGCTGCCCGACAGCGTCCCCGCCTGGTAGACCTTTCCCAGCGGTGCCAGGTTCGCCATGAGGGCGTCGGGGCCGCCGAACGCCCCCGCCGGCAGGCCGCCGCCGATGATCTTGCCGAAGGCCGTGATGTCCGCCCGCACGCCGTACAGCTCCTGCGCCCCGCCGCGAGCGAGGCGAAAGCCCGTGATGACCTCATCGAAGATCAGCAGCGCGCCGTGGCGGTCGCAGAGGTCCCTCAGGGAGGCCAGGTACCCGCGAGCCGGCGGCACGACGCCCATGTTCGCCGCCACCGGCTCGATCAGCACCGCGGCAATCTGCGGGCCGAAGGCGTTGAAGGCCCGCTCCATGGCCGGCAGGTCGTTGTAGGGCGCCAGCAGCGTGTGGACGACGGCCTCGCTCGGCACGCCGGCGGAGCTCGGCTCGCCCAGCGTGGCCGCCCCGCTGCCGGCGGAGACCAGCAGCGCGTCGGCGTGGCCGTGGTAGCAGCCGATGCACTTGACGATTTTTTTGCGTCCCGTCGCACCGCGGGCCAGACGCACGGCCGACATCACCGCCTCGGTGCCGCTGGAGGTCATGCGGAGCTTCTGGACCGATGGGAAGGCCGAGATGATCGCCTCGGCCAGTTTCGTTTCGGCCTCGGTGGGTGCGCCGTAGCACGTGCCGCCGGCGACGGCCTTGGCCACGGCCTTAACAACGGTCGGGTAGGCGTGGCCCAGGATGGCCGGGCCGTAACCGCAGACGTAATCGACGTACCGCTTGCCGTCCAGGTCGGTGACGTAGGCCCCGGCGGCCTTGGCGATCACCGGCGGGCATCCTCCCACGGCCGCAAAGGCCCGCACGGGCGAATTCACGCCGCCCACCAGCACCTTCTTGGCCCGCTCGAAGGCCGCTTGGGACTTGCCGGTTTTTTGCGTCATGGCCGCACCACCAGGTTCACCAGCTTGCCCGGCACGACGATTTTCTTGAAGACGGTCTTGCCCGCCAGGGCGGCCGCCACTTTGGGTTCGGCCAGGGCCGCGGCGATGACGTCGTCGTCCGGCGCGTCGGCGGCGACGGTAATCCGCCCGCGGAGCTTGCCGTTGACCTGCACGGGAAGCTCGAGGATATCTTCGACCACCCTGGCCGGGTCGAACGTCGGCCAGGGCTCGTAGGCGAGCGTTGCATCGTGACCGAGGCGATGCCAGAGCTCCTCGGCGATGTGCGGCGCGAGCGGCGCCAGCACCAGCACGAACCGCTCGGCCTGCGATTTGGAAATGCTCCCGGCCTTGTAGACGCCGTTGATGAATTCCATCATGGCCGCGATGGCCGTGTTGAACTTCATCGCCGGGATGTCGGCGCCGGCCTTGCGAATGAGCTTGTGCAGCGCCCGCTCGACGTCCTCGTTGCCCTCGCCCAGCAGCGCCGGCTGGTCGTCGCTGCCGCAAACCATCCGCCAGACGCGATGAAGGAAGCGGTGCACGCCCGGCACGTCGCGGGTGTTCCAGGGCTTGGAGGCCTCCAGCGGGCCCATGAACATTTCGTAAAGCCGGAACGTGTCCGCGCCGTACTGGGCGATGACCTCGTCGGGGGTCACGACGTTCTTGAGGCTCTTGGACATTTTTTCCACCGACTCGCTCAGCTCCTCGCCGGTGGTCTTGTGCCGCGGTTTCTCGCCGGAGGAGTCCACCTGATCGTAGGGGAGGTACACCCCGCGGCGGTCGCGATAGGCGAAGCTGCGGATCATGCCCTGATTGAACAGCCGCCCGAACGGCTCGGCCGTCGAGACGTAGCCCAGGTCGTACAGCACCTTGTGCCAGAAGCGAGAGTACAGCAGATGAAGCACGGCGTGCTCGGCCCCGCCGACGTAGAGGTCCACGCCGCCGACGGGCGACTGGAGCGAATCCGTTTCATCCTTTTCGCCCTTTTGCTTGCGAGCGGCCTTGGCGGGGGCCATCCAGTAATGCTCGACCTTGGGATCGCAGAAGGCCTTGTCATTGGTCGGGTCAAGGAACCGCAGGTAATACCAGCACGAGCCGGCCCATTGGGGCATCGTGTTTAATTCCCGCTTGGCCGGACCGCCGCAGGAGGGGCACGTGGTGTTCACCCAATCGCCGGCCCTTCCCAGCGGCGGGGCGGGCGGGGCGTCGGGGTCGTCGCTGGCCTTGGGCGTAAAATCATCCAGCTCCGGCAGCAGCAGGGGCAGAGAGTTCTCGCTGAGGGCCACGGCGCCGCAGCGGTCGCAATGGACGATCGGGAACGGTTCGCCCCAATAGCGCTGGCGGCTGAAGAGCCAGTCGCGCAGTTTATAGTTGACGGTGCCGCGGCCCAGTTTTTTTTCCTGGAGCCAGGCGATGATGGTTTTCTTGGCCTCGCCGGTGGGCAAACCGGTGAGCAAACCGGAGTTGACGCTGACGCCGTCGCCCACAAACCCGGCGGATTCGCGGCCATCGGGCGCCTGCACGACGACGCGGACGGGCAGATCAAATTTTC
>JBEKZI010000088.1:0-8504 GCA_049510055.1 Phycisphaerae bacterium
CGAAGGCCGCCACGGCCGTCTGCTGAATGGCCTTGACGCTCGTCTCGGTGGTAGAGACCTGATAGGACGTCTCGGGCAGGCGCTGCTGGATTTCCTGCCGGGAAAGAACGCCGTCCTTGTTGACGTCGATCTTGGCGAAGAATTCCCCGTTCCCGCCGGTGGCCTGCCACTCGGCCATCGAGACGCTGCCGTCGCGATTGGTGTCGTAGGCCTTCAGGAAGTCGTCCACGCGGTTGGGACTGATGACCGTCTCGACGCGGGCGGTGTCCACCAGTTTGGTTTGGCCTCCCTTGCGGGCCTGGTCGACGAACATCTGGCGGACCAGCCCGTCATTGGGCAGTTGCCCCTCGATCAGGGCGCCTTCCTTGAACTTGATGATCGCCTCCGTGCCGGCGGAGAACTCGATGCCCCAGATGTTCTTGCCCTGCCAGAACAGCGAGGCGATGCCTAACACGCCGGTGGCCAGCGAGAGAGTCCAGAACGCATACCGCATCCCCATCCAGTTGATCTTCGGCACCCCGATGATCCGCAGCATCCGCATGTGGTCTTTTATCAGGTGGCCTTCCAGCATGGCCTGGAAGACCCAGCGGGTGACGAATACGGCCATGAAGAGGTTGAACACCACGCCCAGCCCCAACGTGATGGCGAACCCGCGGACCTCCTCGGTGCCCACCCAACCGAGAATCACGCTGGTGATCAGCGTGGTGATGTGGGTGTCGATAATCGCGGTGAAGGCCCGATCGTAGGCGTTCTTCAGCGCCATGCGGATGGACTGGCCCTTGGCCTGTTCCTCGCGGAGTCGCTCGTAGATCAGCACGTTGGTGTCCACGGACATGCCGATGATCAGGATCACGCCCGCGATGCCGGGCAGCGTGAAGACCGCGTTCAGGACGCTCATGGCGCCCAGGACCAGCAGGATGTTGAGCACCAGGGCCAGGTCGGCGACCGCCCCGGCCAGGAGGTAGTACACCGCCATAAAGGCCGCCACGACGATCAGGCTGTAGTAGCCCGCACGCAGGGCCTGCTTGAGGTTCTCTTCCCCGATGCCCGGGCCGAAGGTGCTCTCGGCCACCGGATCGGGATTCAGGCGCGCCGGCAGCGAACCGGCCAGGAGCGTACGGACCAGGTCGTGCACCTCGTCGACCTTGAAGTTGCCCTCGATGACGCCGCGATCGCTGATGGCCGACCGCACGACCGGGGTGGAATACACCTCGTCGTCCAGCAAGACCGTCAGGATTTGGCCGATGTGGTTGGCCGTCAAGTCGCCGAACCGCTTGGCGCCGCGGGGATCGAAGACAAATCCCACCGCCGGCAGGTTGCCTGAACCCGTCGTGGGATAGGCGTCCTTGAGGCTCCAGCCGGTGGCGCCGGTCTCGTGGAGCATCACCTCGCCGGGCTGGTTGCTCAGCAAGACGTAGCTTTGGCCGGCGTAGTCGGCCACGACGAGGTTGCCGACCTTTTCCCTGGCCTCGCGGAGGGGGAACCACAGGTAGGGCTCATTCCGCTTGCGGCCCGCGGAGGGGCCTTCCTTAGTGAGCATGTCCACGTAGCGGTCACGTTCCACCTGGGACATGGCGTGGGCGGCCTCGCCGGGGGCGTACGGGGCGATGCGGTACTCCAGCACGCCAGCCTTGGCGATGAGTCGCTTCAGGTCGGCCGGGTCGTCCAGCTTCTGGCGGCCCTGGGCGTAGGCCTGGTACTTCTCGACGACCGCCTGGATATCCGCCGCGCGGGCCGGATGCTGATCCAGCATCGTCTTCAGTTCCCTCTGATATTGCTGCATGCGGGCCGCCACCTCGGCCTTGTTGCCGATGGCCTCGGACTCCGCGGGTGAGGCGTAGTAGCCCAGCACCGTCTGGAGTTGCTGAGGATTGACGTTGACGGCCTCCACGGCGGTCAGCTTGGTTTCGTAGTCGATGATGGCGTTGTCCAGCGCCTCCTGCGCCTTGCCGCGATCGGCCGAGCGGACGGTGCGGACGGCGTCCTGGGCCTTCTGCATGACGTCGTAAGCGGCTACCAAATCGCTCAAGAGACGCCCAACGGTCTTGTCCCCGCGGGCCAGGGTGTTCAGCTCGGCCGCTCGCGCCTCTCCCGTCGACTGAAACACCCGCCGCAGCTCGGCGCGGGAGATGTTGTTCTGCTCCAGTTGCTCCAGGGCGGTGATGTAGGCGTTCTTGGCGCGCTGGGCCTCGGCGCTGCCGGCCGGCATGCGGACCTCGAAGCGGTTGTTGCCCAGCGGGCGCCATTCCAGCGACCGCAACCCCTGGGGGTCCACGCGATCCTTCAGGATCGTGATCGTCTGCTCCGCCAGGTTGCGGGTATCGGTCCCGGAAGCCTTCAAGCGTCCCAGTTCTCCGTCGACGCGCTCCATCTGCTCGCGCAGCGATTTTCTCGCGTCCTCCGTCGTGGCTTCGGCGAGCTTGGCCGCCAGGTCCTTCTTGTCGGCCTCGAGGCGCTTGATCTCGGCCTCGTTGGTGCGGATTTCAAAGATCAGGCTGTGGCCGCCGCGGAGGTCGATGCCCAGCCGCAGCTTGTTGCCCATGAAGATGGACCACAGGCACACGGCAATCAGCACGGCCAGGAAGGCGAACTTCAACGGAAGGTTCTTGGCATTCATAGTCGGTCCAAAACAGCCCGGCAGTGCGGGCTACAGAAGGACTTTTTGCGCCGCGCCGCTTTCGTCCGCGGCACGTATCGGCCCCCCTGCCGGTAGGCAGGGCAGGTCCCACGACGGCCCAGACCGTCAAAGGGGGGCATTTTCCGCAAATTCCACCCCCCCGGTCAAGCAAAACATCTGCGACTCGCCTGGGCGATTCATCGGAACACCCCCCCTCGCCCGCCGTCTCCGCTTGACCGGCGGCAGCCAATATCGCGTATTACGATAGAAAATAGGCCTCAATGCAGCCGATAATCTCCCTGGTACGGCGCGCCGCCAAAGACTAAGATGAAGTATGGACGCCGCGGCACGCCGTAGCGTCGTGAACCATGGATAATCGAATGCCGGAACAACCCAAGGGGTCTGGTCCCCAGATGCCCACGCGATTCAACCGGTCCCTGATCGGTTGGGTGCTTATTGTCAGCCTGGGGCTGGCGCTGATGACGTACGTGGGAGGGCTGCGCGAGCAGCGCCGGCAGATCCCCAGCAACCAGTTCTGGACCTACCTGGAGAGCGGGCAGGTCGTCGGCGACATCACCGCCAGCGACGACCGCGTCGAAGGCCAACTGGCGGAGAACACCGACGGCCTGGCCAAGGGTGAGTCGCACAAGTTCTACGTCGTTTACGCCTACAAGGCCGACCGGGACTTTTTCCCGCGGCTGTACGCCGCCCTGGCGAAGTATCCAGGAAGAGCCCAGCTGTACATCCGGACCGCCAGCTGGTGGGAAGGTCTGCCGGTGCAAATGCTGGTCACCGTCGTGTTCGTCCTGATGCTGTATTTCCTGCTGTTCCGCCGGCTGGGGGCGGCCGTGGGCGGCGGGGGCGGCTTTTTGGGCAGTTTTGGGCGGTCGCGGCACCGCGTGACCACCAAGGAACAGACGCGCGTCACCTTCAACGACGTGGCCGGCATCGACGAGGCCAAGGAAGAAGTCCAGGAGATCATCGAGTTCCTCAAGAACCCCCGGCGGTTCCAGCGCCTCGGCGGACGCATCCCCCGCGGCGTGCTGTTGGTGGGCGAGCCCGGCTGCGGCAAAACCCTGCTGGCCAAGGCCATCGCCGGCGAGGCCGACGTGCCGTTCTTCTCCATCTCCGGCAGCGACTTCGTGGAGATGTTCGTCGGCGTCGGCGCCAGCCGCGTGCGCGACCTGTTCAAGCAGGCCAAGGACTCGGCCCCCTGCATCATCTTCCTGGACGAAATCGACGCCGTCGGGCGCCGCCGCGGCATGGGCTTCAACGGCGGCGGGCACGACGAGCGCGAACAGACCCTCAACGCCATCCTGGTGGAGATGGACGGTTTCGACACCTCCGACCAGGTCATCGTCATCGCGGCCACCAACCGCATGGACGTGCTGGACCCGGCCCTGACCCGCCCCGGACGGTTCGACCGCCAGATCAACGTCCCCCTGCCGGACCTCAACGGCCGCGTGCAGATCCTCAAGATTTACGCCAGCAAAGTCACCTGCGGCTCGGACGTGGACCTGGAGCGCCTGGCCCGCGGCACGCCCATGTTCAGCGGCGCCGACCTGGCCGCTCTGGTCAACGAGGCCGCCATCGCGGCCACCATGGCCGGCAAGGACCAGATCGACCAGAGCGACTTCGAGGAGGCCCGCGACAAGGTGCGCTGGGGCCGGGCCCGCAAGAGCCGCGTGATCGACGATCGCGAAAAAGAAATGACCGCCTACCACGAGGCCGGCCACGCCCTCGTGCAACTGCTCACGCCCGGCGCCGACCCGCTCCACAAGGTCTCCATCATCCCCCGCGGGCCGATGGGCGGCGGGACCTTCTCCCTGCCGGAGAAGGACCGCTACATGTACACCCGCCACTACTGCCTGGCCCTCATCCGCATCTTGGTGGCTGGACGGATCGCCGAACAGATGTTCTGCGGCGACGTGGACAGCGGGGCCGCCAGCGACATCGCCCAGGCCACCGAACTGTCCCGGCGCATGGTGATGGACTGGGGCATGAGCGAGCGCCTGGGCTTCGTCCGCTACGGCCCCGAACCGGGTCGCGCGATGATCATGGACCTGGCGGGCAAGGAATACTCCGAAAAAACCGCCGAGGTGATCGACGAGGAAATCAAGTCCATCATGGCCACGGCGGAGGACGACGCCAAGGCGCTGCTGGAATCGCGCCGCAAGGAAGTGGACGCCATCGCCAAGGCGCTGCTGAAGTATGAAACGCTCAGCGGGGAAGAGGTCCGCCAGATCGTCGAGGGCAAGGTGCTGGACAAGCCCACCGTCGGCGACCTGCTGGACCGCGAACGGGCCCGCGGCGCCAAGCCGACGGAAGCCGCCAAAACCACTCCGCCCCGCAAGGCCAAGGGCGGCGAAGCCGAACCTCTCCCCCACCCTCAACCCGGTTAGACTCTCCGGATCGCCTCTTGAGGCCAGAGCAATCGCATGTCCGCCACGCTTGAGGATATTTTGCATTCTCATCGCACCGGCCGGGCTGTCGTCGTGGGGATATTGAACGTCACCCCCGACAGCTTTTCCGACGGCGGCCAGTTCCTCTCCCCGCCCCAGGCCGTCGCCCGCGCCAAGGCCATGGTGGCCGAGGGGGCCGACGTCATCGACGTCGGCGCCGAGTCCACGCGCCCCGGCAGCGATCGCCTAGGCCCGGCCGAGCAGATCGCCCGCCTCCAGGACGTGCTGCCGGCGGTGGCGGGCCTGGGAGCGGCCGTCAGCATCGACACGACGTCCGCCCAGGTGGCGGCTTTCGCCCTGGATTGCGGCGCTGCGATCCTCAACGACATCTCCGCCGGCAGGGACGACCCGGCGATGTTCGCCCTGGCCGCTCGGCGCGGGGCGGCGATGGTGCTGATGCACATGGCCGGCCAGCCCAAGACGATGCAGATCGAGCCGCACTACGACGACGTGGTGGTCGAGGTCCGGGCCTTCCTGGCCGAACGAATCGCCGCCGCCGGGGCCGCCGGCGTGCCAGCCGAGCGGCTGATCGTGGACCCCGGCCTGGGCTTCGGCAAGCGGACGGAGCACAATCTGGCCCTGCTGGCCGGGCTGGACAAGCTGGCCGAGCTGGGCCGGCCGGTGATGGTGGGCGCGTCGCGAAAGCGGTTCATCGGCCAATGGACCGGCGCCTCCGCCCCCGCCGACCGCCTGGGTGGCAGCCTGGCCGCTTGCCTGCTGGCCCGCCGCCGGGGCGCAACGCTCTTCCGCGTCCACGACGTCGCCGCCACCGTCGGGGCCCTCAAGACGGCCGCCGCCATCGAGAACGCCCAGAAGGTATAAATTTTCCCGCGGCAGTCTTATAGTAGGGTAGTTGGCACGGACGATGAGTAATCTAGAAGCCGCAGTTCTTTTGCGCGTCACGACGGTCACATGAAAGAACTCCTGGAAGCCATTGCGTCGTATCTTCAGCGGGTGCGGACCTACGACCCGGTGGTCGTGGTCGTGGAGCTCCTGCTGATCGGCGTGGTGGTCTGGTGGGTGATGCGGTTCCTTCGCGGCACCCGCGGCGCCCGGCTGATTAAGGGCGTTTTCCTGCTGCTGGCGTGCATGTACGTGGTGATCCTCATGCTGCCGGAGCGGCTGGGCTGGCAGCGGATTCAGTTCCTGTACGGCAACTTTCTGCTGTTCGCCTTCGCGGCCGTGGTGGTGGCCTTTCAGCCGGAGCTGCGCCAGGCGTTCATCCAGATCGGCCAGGCGCGGTTTTTCCGCAGCGGCCGCGGGCAGATCGAGCACCTGGTGGACACGCTGGTGGACAGCGCCGTGTACCTTTCGCGCAACCGCATCGGCGCCGTCATCGCCGTCGAGCGGACGGTGGGGCTGGGCACGTTCATCCAGGCCGGCACGGTGCTGGACGCCCGTCTCAGCTCGGGCCTGCTGAACACGATTTTCTATCCCGGCGGCGCCCTGCACGACATGGGCGTGATTATCCGCGAGGGGCGCATCGCCGCCGCCGGCTGCCAGTTCCCCCTGGCCGAGAGCGACGAAGTGGACCCCTCCCTGGGCAGCCGCCACCGCGCGGCCCTGGGACTGGCCAAGGAAGGCGATGCCGTGGTGATCATCGTCAGCGAGGAAACCGGCCGGGTTTCTCTGGCCTATGAGGGCCAGCTGTACCTGGGGCTGGGAACCGACCACCTCCGCGACGTCCTCCTAACGCTCCTGGCCGGGCCGAAGTCCACCAGCCGTTCGACGAAACCGGCCCCGGAGGAGGCGCCATGAACGGCAACGGCTTCTACAGGTCGGACCCGGCGCGATTTTCCGCTGCCTGGTGGGTGGAGGGCGCCAGGAACCTGCTGTGGGTGGCCGTGGTCACGATCCTCATCTGGGTCTACGCGGACATGCGCTTCACGGACCGCCGGGCGCTGATCGCCACCCTGCGTCTGACCGCCCCGCCCGCCAGCAAGCTGGCGCTGATCTCCCGCAACGACGTGGCCGTGGATTTCATCGAGCGGCGCGTCCAGTTCAAGGTCGAGGGCAGCCGCGAAAGGCTGGACCGCCTCGAGCGGGAATTCCACGACGCCGTCGTCTGCGACGTGACGCGCGACTACGGCACCGGCGAACACGCCGTCAACGCTCGCGACGTCCTGAACGCCGACCCCCAGTTCGCCAACCAGGGCCTGCGCGTCATCTCCACCGAGCCGGCCTCCATCCCCATCCGCCTGGACCGCCTGGTGCACCAGGACGTGCCCGTGGAGCTGGTCGTCTCCGGGGCCGAACTGACCACCTTGCCTCAGGCGCCCTCGGTGGGCGTGATGGCGCTGGAGAACCAGTGGAAAACAATTACCGAGCAGACCCCCTCCCCCGTCCTGAAGACCAAGCAGGTGGATCTGAGCACCCTGCCCGTCGGCAAAAAGGTCGAGGTGGAGTTTGAAATCTTCCCCCAGATCGCCGACGTTCCTGTGCGGCTGGACCAGAACACCGTCAAGGTCCCCATCGAGATCCGCCAGCAGACGGCCAAGAAGAGCTTCACGGTCACGGTCCGCGTGCTGGCGCCGTCGGAGTGGGACGACATGCGGAAGTACGAGCTGGTCAAGAAGGACCCCCTGGAATGGCGGCCTGAGATCACCATCACCGGATCCAAGACGGACCTGGACAAGCTGGACCCCAAGGACGTCGACGCCTACGTCCAACTGCGGGAAGACGACAAGAAGCCCATGGAGACCTGGATCGCCCGGGCGGTCACGATCCGCTTCCCCCCCGGCCTTGCGGTCCAACTGGCCGGCGAGCCGCCGCAGGTGAACTTCCGGCTCGACAAACGACCCGCCGAATTGCCCTCGCCCACGCCGTGACCGTCCCCGCCGAGCCGGCAGACAGGCACTTCTCTAGCCGCCCGGGGGACGTTGGGGTTATAATCGCCGGAGTCGACGCGTAGACGACTTCTTTCTTAGTGACAGTGACAATGGACCCTGTCCAATACATCCAGACGCTGGCCTCCGCCGCCAGGGCCGCGGCGGGCGTGCTGGCCCAGACGCCCGGCGGCGCCCGTGACGCCGCCCTGCGGGCCGGAGCCGGCGCGCTGCGCGACGCCAAGGCGGCGCTGAAGGCCGCCAACGAAAAGGACCTCACCGGCGCCGCCGGCCTCAGCGAGGCCATGGTGGACCGCCTTCACCTGACCGACGCGCGGATCGAAGCCATGGCCGCGGCCTTGGAGCAAATCGCCGCCCAACCCGACCCGGTGGGCGCCACGATCTCCGCCATCAACCGCCCCGACGGCCTGCGCGTGGAGAAACGCCGCGTGCCGCTCGGCGTGATCGGCATCATCTATGAATCGCGGCCCAACGTCACCGCCGACGCCGCCGGCCTGTGCCTCAAGAGCGGCAACGCCTGCATCCTTCGCGGCGGCAAGGAAGCGCTGCACTCCAACCTGGCCATCGCCCGGGTCCTGC
>JBEKZI010000089.1:0-8499 GCA_049510055.1 Phycisphaerae bacterium
CTTGAGCACGCCCTTGCCGGAATAAACCTTCTTGTCGCCGTCGCGGAGTTCGACGGCCTCGTTCTCGCCCGTGCTGGCCCCGGAGGGCACGGCCGAGCGGCCCAGAACGCCGCCGGCCAGCAGCACGTCCACTTCAACGGTGGGGTTGCCGCGGGAATCCAAAATCTGACGAGCCTTGACCGCCTTAATCGTGGTGGACATCTTCTTGGTGGGCATCGGACCTTCCTTTGCTGATATATCGGACCTTGTTTCGCCACCGCGTTAGCGCATCGCCGCGGCGGCAGGGATGGAAAAGCCCCATTCTAGCGGACAATCCGCGCGACGCAAGGCCGCAGGTGGGGCGCCACGGTCCTAGAATGGTACAGCGGACTTCGTTCTAATGTTCCTGGAAGCTTATTAAGGAGACAGCCATGGATAATGAATCGAAGACCTCCGGCCAGTCTTGTGCCCCTCCCTGCGAGGAGACGCTGTGCGGGATGGCGCGGTTGTTCTTGGGCCGGTCGATGTACCCGCTGAACGTGTACCTCCTGTTCTGGATTCTGGTGTTCTGCGCCGTGGCGGTGTATGCGGCCGTCAGCTTCTTTCGCACCGACGAAACGCGCCTTTGGATTATGTACGCCGCTATCTTCGTCTGTGCCTTCCAAGCCGTCGGGCTGATAAAGGTCTTTGCCTGGCAGATGATCCACCGGCGCCACGTTTCCGGGGTGATCCGAAGGTTGGAAGATCGCCTCGGCCAAGGCCGGGCGTAAGGCCGCGCCTAGTCCTCCGGCCAGGCGCCGTGGCCGCGGCCGATAAGCTTGACGAATCGCACGCCGCCGAGCTGGCGGCGGCGGATGTCCTTCCCGTGGCGTTCCAAGAGCACCAGCTCTTGGGAGTGTTCGGCGCCGAGGGGCATGATGATCCGCCCGCCGTCGGCGAGTTGCTCGATCCAGGGCTTGGGCACGTCCAGCGCGGCCGCCCCGCAGATGATCCGGTCGAACGGCGCCTGCGCCGCCCAGCCCAGGCTGCCGTCCTGCGTGGACAGGGTGACGTTGGGCACGCCCAGGGCGCCCAGCGTGTTGATGGCCTGCTCGGTGAGTTGCGGGAGGCGCTCCACGGCATACACGTGCTTGGCCAGGCGCGACAGCAGGGCCGTCTGGTAGCCGCTGCCGGCCCCGACGTCCAGCACGATGTGCTGCGGCCCAACGTCCAGCTCCTGGATCATCAGGGCGATCACGTACGGCTGGCTGATCGTCTGGCCGTAGCCGATGGGCACGGGGCAGTCCTCGTAGGCCTCGTAGCGGCGCTCCTCGGGAATGAACAGCTCGCGAGGCGTCTCCAGGAACGCCGCCAGCAATTGAGGGTGGCGAATGCCGCGGGCCTTGAGCTGCCTTTCGACCATCTCACGCCGCCGAAGAATCGAATTTTCTTCTTCCGATGGGGACGTCATACTGTTCCTATTAACATTATAAGACTCACCGGACCGCCGGCCCACGACAGGGGTTCAGCATGGCCAGGCAACCCATTGTAACGCTGTTGACGGATTTCGGGACGGCTGACCCTTACGTGGCCGCCATGAAGAGCGTAATCCTGTCCGCCTGTCCGGCCGCCACCATCGTGGACATCTCCCACGACATCCCCCCGCAGGACGTGACGGCGGCGGCGTTCGTGCTGGCGCAGTCGGCCTTGAGCTTTCCGCCCGGCACGCTGCACGTGGTGGTCGTGGACCCCGACGTGGGGACCGACCGCCGCATCCTGGCCGGGCGGTTCAGCCGGCAGCTTTTCCTGTTCCCCGACAACGGCGTGATCACCTTCGTGGCCGATGCCGCACCCACGGAGACGCTGGTGGTCGTCCGCAACACCACCTACCTGCCCGCCGGGGCGATCTCGCCGACCTTTCACGGCCGGGACCTCTTTGCGCCCCTGGCCGGGCGAATCCTCAACGGCCTGAACATCGCCAAGCTCGGCCCGCAGCCCGGCACCTACAAGACGTTGGAGCTGCCGCCCGTCGTCGAGCGGGAAGGGCGGCTCCTCGGCCAGGTGATCTACGTCGACCGGTTCGGCAATCTCGTCAGCAACATCACCACGGGGGCCGTCCAACAGCACTGGCCGGACAGCGGCAAGGTCGTCGTGTCCTGTGCGGGGCAGACGGTCGGCCCGCTGTACACCACCTACGCCCAGGCCGCGGCGGGCACGGCGCTGGCCCTGTTCAATTCGATGGGCCTGCTCGAGGTGGCGGTCAATTGCGGCGACGCCCGAGCGGCCCTCCACGCGGGCGTCGGCAGCGAGGTGATCGTCATGGAAGGCCCGGCCGGCGGCGTGTAAGATGCCCCGGCCGTGACTACCGAACCGCCCATCGACGCCGCCGCCCAACGGCTCTATGAGGCCGACAAGGCCTCCCTGTGGCATCCCTTCACGGCGATGCAGTCTTGGCTGGCCGAGCCGGACGGCGACGGCCGGATCATCGCCGCCGCGGAGGGCTTCGAGCTGATCGACACGCACGGGCGGCGGTACATCGACGGCTTCGCCAGCCTGTGGTGCAACCTGCACGGCCATCGCGTCAGGCCCATCGACGCCGCCATCCGCCGCCAGCTGGACCGCGTCGCCCACACGACGCTGCTGGGGCACGGGTCGGTCCCCGCCATCGAGCTGGCCGAGCGGCTGGTGCGGATCGCCCCGGCGGGACTGACCAAAGTGTTCTTCGGCGACAGCGGCGCCGCGGCCGTGGAAGTGGCGATAAAGATGGCCTTCCAGTATTACCACAACCTCGGCCGGCCGCGGCGGCGGTTCGTCGCCCTGCGCCAGGGCTACCACGGCGACACGGTGGGATCCGTCAGCGTCGGCGGCATCGAAACGTTCCACTCGTTGTTTCGGCCGCTGCTGTTCGAGGCGACCTTCGCCGACAGCCCCAATCCCTACTACCATCCCGCCGGCGACAAAGCCGCCCCGGCCGTGCTGGAACAGATCGATTCGATCCTGGCCGCCGCGCCGGGGGAATATTGCGCCGTCATCGTCGAGCCGCTGATCCAGGCCGCCGCCGGCATGCTGACGCATCCGGCCGGATTTCTCGCCGGCCTGCGGCGGCTGACGCAGCGGCACGACGTGCTCCTGATCGCCGACGAGGTCGCCACGGGTTTCGGCCACACGGGCAAGCTGTTCGCCTGCCAGCATGAGGACGTCACGCCCGATTTGATGTGCCTGGGCAAGGCCCTGTCCGGCGGGTATCTGCCCGTCTCCGCGACGCTGGCCACGCAGCAGGTCTTCGATGTCTTCCTGGCCGGCCCCGCCGAAGGCAGGACCTTCTACCATGGCCACACGTTCAGCGGAAACGCCCTGGGTTGTGCGGCCGCGGTCGCCAGCGTGGACCTGATCTTCTCAAGCAAGCTTTTGGAATCGCTGCCGGCCAAGGTGGAGCTTATCCGCCGCCGCCTTGCGGAACTGGCCGGCCACCCACACGTCGGCGACGTCCGCCAGTGCGGCATGATGGTCGGCATCGACCTGGTCGCTGAGTGCCAGCGCCGCCGGCCGTTCGATCCGTACCGGCGCGTCGGGGCGAGCGTCTGCCTCCAGGCCCGCCGACACGGCATCATCACCCGGCCGCTGGGCGACGTGGTCGTCCTCATGCCCGCCCCGGCCATGGACACGCAAACGTTGGAAAGGCTGCTGGATGGTGTCATCGCGACCATCAAAGAATTCCAATTCCCGGCCGTTTGACTTCGATGTGTCCGCCTGGCCGCCGCTGCCTAAGTTGGCCGGCCTGTTCGTCACAGGCACGGACACCGAGGTCGGCAAGACGCTGGTGGCCGGGGCGATCGCCCGTTGCCTGCGCCGTCGCGGGCGGCGCGTGGAGGTGTTCAAGCCCGTGGCCACCGGCTGCCGCCGCGGCCCCAATGCACCGGGGCTCATCAGCGCCGACGCGGAGTTCCTAGCCGGCTGTGCCGATAGCCGCCGGCCGCTGGCGGAGATTACGCCCGTCCGCTACGCCACGGCGGTCGCGCCCAACGTGGCCGCCGCACGCGAGCACCGGCCGGTGGACTTGGAGGCCGTCTTCGACGCCTACCGCCGGCTGGAAGGGGCGGCCGAGGCCGTGATCGTCGAGGGCGTCGGCGGCCTGATGTGCCCGATCACCGACGACTTCTGGGTGGTGCACCTGGCGGTGATGATGCGATTGGCCGTGGTGATTGTCGCTCGCGCGGGCCTGGGCACGATCAACCACACGCTGCTGACGCTGCACGCGGCCCGCTCGGTGGGGCTGGAGGTGGCCGGCGTGGTCGTCAATCGCTACCGCGTCGAGCCGCAGGCCGCCCAGCAGTTGGCCGACCCCAGCCAACCCTACACGCACGGCGACGCCGACCTGGCCATCTACACCAATCCCCAGCAGATCGCCCAGCGCGGCGGCGTGGACGTGTTGGCCATCGTGCCGGATGAACCGGCCAACAGCGTCGAGCGTGCCACCATCGGCCCGGATACCCAGTTCGCCATCGACCAGGTGGACTGGGAGCGGCTCATCGGCCTGCGATAGCGACCCTGGTTCAGTGCGCCGTGCCCTTGGCGCGGGTGGCGGCAGTGCTTGTTGCGGCGGGGCGGCTGGCGCGGCGTGCCGCCGGGGCAGAAGCGGGAGCGGAAGCAGGGGCCGAGGCAGGAGCAGGGGCGCGGAAATAGCGGACAATCACGTCCATGGCCGGTTTGCCGCAGGGGACGTAGGAGGTGTCTTTTTTGGGGTCGGTATCCTGGCCGGGGTAGCTGCGCCATTCCCAGATCAGGTAGCCCGCCACGGCCGGTTCGGAGGCCCAGGTGCGGAAGAACGCCTCGAAGCAATTGGCCTGGGCCTGGGGATCGGGCTTGTCCGTCGAGCGGTAGTAGTCCCAGGCGTACTTGGCGCAGGTGGTCTGGTTGGGCCAGCCCACCTCGGTGAACACGATGGGGCGGTTAACCTGCTTTTGCCACTCGAGGATTTCCTGCTTGATCGGTTCCCAGCCCTTGACCACGTCGGCGACGGTGGGTTTGTCCTTGTCGCTCAGCTCGTGGTAGGTGGTCATGCCGACCAGGTCGAGGCAGTCCCAGAACCCCACCTGCTTGTAGTGGTCCCAGTTGGCCGAGTAGCCCAGCTTGCCGTGATAGGCCTTGCGAACGCGGGCGATGAGGTCCTTCCACTTGGCGGTGTCGGCCTCGGTGGAGACCAGCTCCGAGCCGACCATGAACACCTCCGCCTGGGCCGCTTCCGCCAGCCAGGCGTAATGCATGAGGTAGTTCTCGTAATTCTCCCACCAGTCGGTCCAGTTGGGCGGGGCGATCTTGCCGCGCCACTCACCCTCGCGGGGATTGTCCAGCAGGACGATGGGCATGAGCACCACGCGGAGGCCCCGACGGTGGGCGTGGTCGATGATGGTTTGGAGACGCTGGTCGGTCGGCGTTTTGCGCAGGTCCACGAAGATGCTGGTGGAGGAGCAGTTTTCCTGGTAAGCGGTCACGACGAGGCAGACGGTGTTGGCCCCGCAGGCGGCGATTTCATCGATGTACTGTTCCCAAGGGTGGTTGGGGTCGCCGGTGTGGAGTTGCAGGCAGGCCCCGCGGAACTCCCCGGCCGCGGAGGGCTTGAAGACGTTGTCGTCGGCGGCCAGGGGCGTGCCGCCGTTGTGAAGCATGTGAAAGGTAATGATCGCCGCCGCCACCGCGGCACAGATCAACAGAATGGCTACTTTATCCCTGTGCATGCACTCGGCTCCTGGTTGCGAGCTTCACGCCGGCTAACGGATTAACTCGGCAGGACCTCGGGGAAAGGTCAAAATTTTATACGGCCTTCAGCCCCGGCGGTCTTCCGGAATCGTTATTTTTGTCTCCTTGACCCTAAACGGATTTCCAGGTATAATAACGTAATAAGTACACGTCTAGGTGTATTTAACTGAACACGTCATTTCCTGTCGCAAAAGGAGTTGAGCTATGTCCATGGCGCCGAACGACCGTTCCGTGCATCTTAAGCCGCGTGTTCCACCGCAGGCCTCGCCTGCCTCACCGGCCTCGGCACTGCCGCGGATGCCCGCTCCACCTCCGCCGCGGATGGCTCCATCCCGGAAGGCTGCGGATGACGAGCCGATCGCCTTGGTGGAAGAGCCGCATATCATCGGCGGCGGCAGCGGTGACTCTACCGCCAGCGGGTCCGGCGCGGGCATGCCCGCGATCAGGCCCGGTGGATCGGCCGTGCGGGCGATCAAAAGCACGCTGGAGATCGACAAGCGCAAGCAGTTCAAGCGCACGCCCGTGAACACCGGCAGCGGCGCCGTTCGCTGCCGCATATTCCACTGCAAGGTTGCCGAGAGCTCCATGGAAAACATGGAGAACCAGATCAACGCCTGGCTGGACGACGCAGACATCGACATCAAGCACGTCGGCCACATCGTCGGTGCGCTGGAAGGCAAGCACACCGAGCCGAACATCATCGTGATGGTCTGGTATTGATCGGCCGGCCGGAAGGCAGGTTGTCTTGGCCCTTTGGGGGCAGTGGGGAAGAACCGGAATACCGGAAGACCGGAATACCGTAACGACGGGGTACCGCGACAATAAAGTAAGCCCTTTTTAAATCGAGACTTATCTCTTGCACTTGCGCTATTGCGAAGTCGTGGTCGGCGGCGATGGCGGCGTAGGCGGCACGGCCGGCTCCAGGGGCAGGTGCAGCGTGAAGACCGCCCCCTGGCCCGGAGAGCTTTTCAGCGTCAGCCGCCCGCCCAGCAAGCCCGTCAGGTCCTTGGCGATGGAAAGCCCCAATCCCGCCCCGCCGGACTCCTTGGTCAACGAACGGTCGGACTGGTAGAATTTCTCGAAGATCCGTTGCTGGTCCGCCTCGGCGATGCCTGGGCCGCTGTCCGCTACCGCGATCGCCACCTCCTTGGCCGCCGCGGCCTCTGCTCCGGCGGCCTCCAGGGCGGCGGAGACGGTCACGCTTCCGCCGGCGGGGGTGAACTTGATGGCGTTGGACAGCAGGTTGTAGAGGATCTGCTGGCACTTGCCGGCGTCGGTGGTGATAAGGGGCAGGTCCTCGGCCAGCTTGGCTTCGAGCGTCAGCTGCTTTTTGTCCGCCAGGGGTTTCATCAGCGACACCAGCGTCTGGCAGGTGTCGATGAGGGAGACCTTGTTCCACCGCACTTCGGCCTTTCCGGCCTCGATGCGGGCCAAGTCCAGCAGGTCGTTGATCAGCGACAGCAGGTTCTTGGCCGAGGTGCTGATGTTTTGCCCGTAGCGGCGGATGCGGTCGTCGGCGGCCTCGCCCAGCAGGTCGGCGAACCCGATGATGCTGTTCAGCGGCGTGCGCAGCTCGTGGGAGACGTTGGCCAGGAATTCCGTCTTGACCTTGTTGGCCTGGAACAGGGCCACGTTGGCCTCGGCCAGCTCGCTGAGCTTCAGATCCAGCGCGCGGTTGGCGGCGCGGAGCTGTTCGTGCTGGGAAGCGATGGCGGTGAGCATTTCGTTGAAGCTTTCGCCCAGCCGCTGGAGCTCGTCGCCCGTACGGATGGTGCTGCGGATGGTCAGGTCGCCTTCGGTGACTTTGTCCGCGACGGTGCGAAGCTGCCGGACGGGCCGCAGGATCAGCTTCTGCGTCAGGATCGCGAATAGGACGATCGCCAGCAGCGTCGCCAGGGCCGCCCCGGCGATGAACGCGCCGCGCGTCCACCACAGCAGCGTGCCGCTTTCGACCTGGGCGGGTACGGTCACGTCGACCATGCCGACCAGTTGCCCCGGCTGGAACGCATGTTCCGTCGCCGCCGCCTGGCCGTGGCACTTCATGCATTCCGGATCCGCCCGCACCGCCCGGAAGCTGCGATACACCGGCCGGCCCCGCTCATCCTCGGCCGCCGTCACGGTGACGTCCTGTTGGGGCGACTTGCGGAACAGCCGCAACGCGCTCCGCGCGGGGGAGTCCAGCGGGCGGTCGGGCTTCATGTCGGGCGAGAGCTTGATGAAGAACGGACCGTTGTACCCCTCCTCGCCGGCGCCCGTGGTGTACAGCGAGGTCACCTGGCTGCCGATGGCGGGGTCCTTGGGGTTCAGCAGGTGCTCGTTGATGACCAGGCGGCTGATCTCCGTCCCGCGCTGCTGGACGGCCTGCTCGGCCAGCATCTCCAGAAAGTACCACGGCACCACCAACGCGGCGGCGATGATGACCAGCACGGCTGCCCCGAACAGCAGCCGGAACTTCATCGCCAGCGAAATCTTGATCAGCCGGGCCATGACGGAGTCATACTAACCGGAATACGGGAAGACCGGAATACCGTGGAATCGCGGGTCGCGAGTCGCGAATCGCGAATGAAATCGATGTGCCTGAGGTCCGAAGCCTGAAGCCCGAAGTCTGGAGTCTGAGATTTGTTGTCGTTGCTTTGCACTCCGAACTCCGACCTTCGACCTCCGCACTATCTTTTCCTCAAGTACGTCTCCCGGATGGACCGCAGCGTGTAGCCGGAGGTATTGAGCTGGTGGATGAGGGCGATCCGCTTGACCAAGGCGGCGTCGAAGAATCGCCCTTGGTGG
>JBEKZI010000009.1:0-38631 GCA_049510055.1 Phycisphaerae bacterium
CCAGCGGCGCTCCTGCCCCCCGGCCCGGAGCTCGTCCACGGTGCCGCAGGCGACCATCCGGCCGCGGTCGATGATGCCCACGCGATCGCACACTCGCTCGACAAGCTCGAGCTCGTGGCTCGAGAAGATGACGGGGACTCCTGCGTCCGCCCGGTCGCGGAGCACGCCCGCCATCACGTCGACGGCGACCGGGTCGAGCCCGGCGAACGGCTCGTCGAGGACCAGGACGTCCGGACCGAAGACCAGCGCCGCGGCCAGCTGGACACGTTGCTGGTTGCCGAGGCTGAGCGCCTGGAGATCGTCATTGGCCCTGTCCTTCAGGCCGAAGCGATCAAGCCAGCGCACGGCCGATGCGCGCGCCTCCGAGCCCGCCATGCCGTGTAGCTCGCCGAGGTATGCCAGCTGCTCGGACAGTCGCATCTTCGGATACAGCCCACGCTCCTCGGGCATGTACCCGATCCGCCTGCGCGCCGCAAGGTCGAGCGGCCTTCCATCCCATCGCACCTCGCCCGCGTCGGGAGCGAGGACTCCGAGCACGATCCGCATCGTGGTGGTCTTGCCCGCGCCGTTGCGCCCGACGAAGCCGAACAACTCGCCAGCGCGGATCTCGAACGTGAGGTCCTGCACAGCGACGGCCTGCCCGTATCGCTTCGAGATCCTATCAATCTCGAGCTGCCGTTGATTGGTTCCGGTCACCTACGATCACTCCGCCTCTGCATCGCTGGTTACGCGCCACGTCGGAGGCTGGCTTTGGGCGATCTGGTAGATGCGGTAGCCGAAAACGAAGTCTGCTGCCGCCCCCGCTAAGAACCACAGTGCCCACCAACTGCCGTAAGAGAGCGCAAACAGGGCGACGCCGAGGAGGACGAGGCCCCAGACAATGCGAAAGCCCCACAGGAGACGGCGGTGGCGGACCTCATACGACCTGACGAAGAGTTTCGTGAACACCTGCCACAGCCTCATGAGAATCGCGTTTCCGACCAGATCGACGGCCTCGTCCAGTGAGGGTCGCCGCTGGCCCTCCGCGGCGCCAGCGATGAGCACCGAGAGCATCTCCTGCTCGTGCTCGCAGCGGAATGCTTTCGGGTAGAACGCCAGCAGGCGTAGGTAGCGCCGCTCCAGCTGCGTTGAATCGCTCAAGTCGTCGCCACCCCGCCGCTCATCTCCAGTCGGGACATCGCGACATGCGCATTGGAGCGCAAACGCTCCGCCTCCTCCGCCAGCCGCTCCGCGCCTGTGGGCGTAAGCCGGTAGTAGCGACGCAACCTGCTCTCCACGATCTCCTCGCGGTCGACTTCGATCAGTCTGTCCGTGCGAAGGCGCTCCAGGGCCGTATACAAGGTCCCGGCGCGCAGTCGGACACGCCTCTTGGAGATCTGCTCGACGTCGGTGATGATCCCGTAGCCGTGCTGGCTGCCCGCTGCGAGCGCAGTGAGGATCAGGAACGTCGCCTCTTGCATTGTTCGCCTGACCATGCGAGCATTATATACCGTTCAACTGTCTATCTCCAGCGGTCGGATGGCTGCGGACTACCCTCGACAGGTGCCCCCGCCGCCTCGAAACTGCGAGCCATCCTGGGTTCTCCGACCTCGACGGTGGGGACGGTGCTCGCGTTCCTACGACCTCATCGCCTCGGCAAGGATGTGGTTTCGGAGCGGGTCCACCGACGCCACGAGCGCCACGACGACCTGGTCGTGCGTGCTGAGGGTCGAGATGGGAGACGCGCCGGGCGTCCTGACATCACTTCACGACGAACGCCTCTAGACGGCGGTTCCGGGCCCAACCAGTCTCGCCCGCAGCGGAGAGCTTCGACGCGCGGCCCTAACACAGGCCGCCGGGACCGCGCCGAGCCACTGGCGAGACCGACCCGCCCCTCATCGTGACTGAAGGCGTGCCATGACCGACCTTGCCGCGCGACTGGGTGACCTTCCGGCAATCCGGGGACGCTTTCCCTGGCTCGACTACGAGTACGTCAACGGCTGGGGCGTATTCGTCTTGCCCTTCGACTCGGGCCACGTGTTGTGCCTGCGCGTCTTCCCGGAGAACGACTTCGGCCCCTACCGGACCCTCTGGCACCGGGACCCGGCGGGCGCCTGGTCGATATACGTCGACGGCGCCCGGCTCGATCAGGCAAACAATCGCATCAGCCGGCAGATAATCCAGCAGGCTGGCGGTGCTCGTCTCACGGCCGGGCGCGGGAGATGCGGTGGTCAGGTCGTAGCCCTCGATTGCGTCGGTGCTGCGCTGGGTGTCCAGGTCCACGCGGCGGATGGACTCGATTTGGTCGCCGAAGAATTCCACGCGCACCGCCTGCGTCGCGCCGGAGGGGAAGATGTCCACGATGCCGCCGCGACGAGCGAAGTCGCCTTGCTGCTCCACCTGCTCCACGCGGTCGAAGCCCGCATCCACCAGCCAGGCGACCAGCTCTTCGACGTCCTGAATGCCTCCGCGCCGCAGCGGCTTTCGGGAGGCCGCCATCGCCGCCGCCGACGGCACCGGCTGCATCAGCGCCATGACCGGCGCGACGATGACCGTCACCGGCTCGTCGCGCAGGTTGACCGGCTGGCTGAGCAGGTTGCACAGGCGCAGGCGAGTGGCGGCGATGTCGTCGTTGGCGCCACCGCCGGTGGGGTCGGCCTCCCAGGCCGGAAAGAGCTGCGCCGGCCGGCCTGTGAAGACCTCGACGTCATCGGCGTCGTCGTCGGCCTCGTCTAGGTGCGCGGTGACCGCCAGCACCACCGCGCGGCGCATCCGCCCGATGGCGGCAGCCGCCAGCGGCGCCGAGGAGCCCCACACGCCAGCCAGCTTTACCGCCCGCCCGGCCGCGAGAGTATTGGCCGCACGACGCAGCAGCCGGCTTTTGAGGACCTTTTCGAATAATTCAGACACGTTTTTGCCCGGCGCGCAGCATCACACCGCGGCACGCCCCGACAAGGGGGTGGGCCCGCGGCGTAAGTGCTGCCTGTCTAATTTGTTATCATCATCCCAACGCGGCCCGGTCTGCGACACGCTGCGGCCGGACTATGTTATTTTCGCAAAAAAGGTCAGCCTGCTTCAATAGTTCCTGGCGGTCTTTAAAAGGCGCCTTCGGGTGACGATTCGTCCGTGCTCGGCTGGCCGGTGGTAGGCGGCTGCTCAGGGGACGCGGTTGCGGGCGGCGAATACTTGCCCTTCTGAACCGTTATTTTAATCGTGTTGTCCCGTTGGATCGCCCCGTTCATGCCCACCGGCTGGGTCGTGCCTTCGGAAGGTTGCTGGGGTTTTATGGACACGCCCATTGATATTTTTTGGTCCGCCAGGGACGACAACGGCATGCCACTGTCGAGGAGCATCTCCATCGTGCCATCCTGGTGGATCTTGATGTTGTTGAACGTCATTTCCATCCCCGTATTGGTTGTGGTGCTCTTGCCCTGGCTCTTTTCGGCATTGAAGGTGAAGGCGATCACGGCTACCTTGCCGGCGGGGGTGGACTTGATTTCCTTCAGTGTGCATTTCTCTTTTATCTCTATTTCACCCAGCGTAGGCGGGGACTGGGAGTGGCTGGTTTCCCAACGTTCTCCCACGGCTACCGGTTGGGACGGCATCACCTCGCTGGCCCAGTTCATCGCCTCCGCGAGGGAGTCATTGCTGAACGTCTTCTTCAAGTTCTGAAAGTTCTGAGACGTCTGCGTCATCTGAAGGTTCGCGGCAGCCATGGCGTCCGCTATCTCATCCATGCCGGATACCGAGATGACCTTGTTATTAGCGTCCAATGTGACGACCACGGCTTGCCCAATCATGGGAGCGTAGACTTTTGCCATCAGTGGGTTTGAATCTTGGAGATAGGCGCTGTCGTAGGTCATGATCATCCCCTTGGATTGGTTGGTTACGGCCACCCGTTTGAACGTCATGCGGGCGGTCGTCAGGCCATTGGCGTCCTGGTTACCGACCTCCATTTCCCAGACTGTGGTCATCGTATGTTTTTCGTCCACGACCTGACCGTTGGGCAACGTCGACGTGCTGTTCGAGTCCAGTTGCAGGGTCATGACGTATGTGCCGGGCGCGTAGCGGGATTTGAGAGTGATCTTCCCATTCTCGTTCTGGCCGGCAGCCATCGTGGCCAGGACCATCAGGCCACCCACGAACCACAAATTTTTATACATGGTTACTTCCTCCCTCTATCGCAATAGGTCCCGGCTGCCTCTAGTGGCTGGGGGTTACCGGTTTGCCTGCGGCCGGCTGCGAAGCGGGCGCGGTTGCAGGCGGCACATACTTGCCCTTGTGGACCGACATTTCAATCTTGCCGTCCTGCTGGATCGTCATGTTCATGCTCGCCGGCTGGGTCGTGCTTTCCGAAGTTTCCTTCGGTTTCATGGACAAGTCCATCGACATCTTCTGGTCCACTAGGGACGACAGCGGCATGCCGCTATCGACGAGCATCTCCACCGTGCCGTTCTGGCTGAGCTTGATGTTGTTGAACGTCATTTCCATCCCCGCATTGGTCTCGGAGCCCTCGCCCTTGTCCTTTTCGGCGTTGGAGGTAAAAGCGATCACGGCCACCTTTCCGGCGGGGGTGGACTTGATCTCCTTCAGCGTACATTTCTGTTTTAGCTCCATCGAACCCAGCATGGGCATGGACTGCGAATGGTTGTTTTCCCAAGTATTCCCCACGGCCACCGGCCCGGACGGCATCATCTCACTGGCCCAGTCCATCATTCGAGCGATGGAGTTGTTGCCGAACTGGCTCTTCATGTTCTGGGACATTCGCGCCATCTGAGGGTTCTCGGCGCTCATGGCGTCCCACATCTCGTCCATGCCGGACACCGAGACGACCTTGTTGTTGGCGTCCAATTTGGCGACCAAGGGGTGCTCGATCATGGGGGCGTAGAGTTTCTCCATCATCGGATTTGTGGCTTGGGGGTCGGCGCTGTCGTAGGCCATGACCATCCCATTGGATTCGGCGGACTGAGCCATCCGTTTGAACGTCGTGCGGACGGTCGTCAGCCCATTGGCGTCCCGTTCGCCGACCTCCATTTCCCAGACCATCGTCATCTTGATCTTTTGGGCCATGGCCTGGCCGGTGGACATCGTCGACGTGCTGTCCGCGTCCGTTTTCATGGTCATGACGTATGTCCCGGGCGCGTAGCAAGATTTGAGAGCGATCTTCTCGTTCTGGCCGGCGACCATCGTGGCCAAGACCATCAGACAACCCGCTACCCACAAGCCTTTGCGCATGGTTACTTCCTCCATTCAAGGATGTTTGAGATATTCCTGAACTGCCCAAAAAGGCATTGTCCCATCGCGGCCGATGATTGGAAAGTTTTTTCCGCCAACCTATAATGGCGGCCCGCCAAGCGGATGGAGCGGACATGAACGTCTTAGTGACGGGCGGAGCAGGGTACATTGGCGCGCAGGTGGCGCGGGCGATGGCGGCCGCGGGGCATCGCTGCGTGGCGTACGACAATCTGGTCACGGGCCATCGCCAGGCCGCCGGGACGGAACTGGTCGAGGCGGACGTGGCCGACGGAAAGGCCCTCCGCCAGGCGATCCGCAAGCACCGCATCGAGGCCGTGATCCATCTAGCGGCCTTCATCGAGGCGGCCGAATCGGTGGAGCAGCCCGACAAGTACTTCCAAAACAACACGCTGATCAGCCTGACGTTGCTGGAGGCCATGCGCGAGATGGGCGTGGGGCGGATGGTGTTTTCCTCCACGGCCGCCGTGTACGGCCAGCCGCAACGGCTGCCCATCGAGGAGACCGCCCCCCTGGCGCCGGTCAACCCCTACGGGGCAAGCAAGGTGTGCGTGGAATACATGCTGGAGGCGTACGCGGCGGCGCACGGGATGGGCTCCGTGTCGCTGCGGTATTTCAACGTGGCCGGGGCCGACCCGGCGGGGGACATTGGCGAGGCGCACCGGCCGGAGACGCACCTGATCCCGCGCGTGCTGGCGGTGCCGCTGGGCAAGGCCCGCGCGGTCCAAGTCTTCGGCGACGATTACGACACGCCCGACGGCACGTGCATCCGCGATTACATCCACGTGGCCGACGTGGCGGCCGCACACGTGCAGGCCCTTGAAGCGGTCCAGGCCGGCGCCGCGAAGGCTTACAACCTCGGCAACGGGGAGGGGTTTTCCGTCAAACAGGTGATCGAGACCTGCCGCCGGGTCACCGGCCGGCCGATCCCGACGGAGGCGGCGCCGCGCCGGCCGGGCGATCCGCCGCGATTGGTAGCCTCATCGGCCAAGGCGGCCGCCGAACTGGGCTGGCGGCCGAGGTTCGCCGACTTGCCGACCCTCGTCGCCCATGCCTGGGCGTGGCATCGCAGCCACCCGAATGGATACGCCTAGAGGATCGTGAATCGCGGATCGCGAGTCGCGAATTGAACGGCCATTCGCACTTCTACTGAAGGTCATTGGGGCAGGGCGCGGGTGAGTTCCTCAAGCGAGGTGATGCCCGCCCGGACCATCTCCAGGCCCGCCTGGAACAGGGGCCTGGCGCCGGCCTGCTCGACGGCCTTGGTGAGTTCCGCCCGCGAGGAGCTGCGGCGGATGGCCGCGGCCACGTCCTTGTCCACCAGCAACGTGCTGGAGCAGCCGACCGCCCCCAGGTACCCTTGGCCGCAGCACTTCGAGCAGCCGCCGGCGACAAAAGCCTCTCCGACGTCCTGCTCGCCCAGCTCCAGGTGCGTGGGCATTTCTTCACGGGGCAGGGCGGGTTGGCGGCAATCGGGGCAGAGCTTGCGCAGCGGCACGTAGGCGACGATGGCCTTGAGGTTGTCCGCCAGGGTCCAGGGTTTCAGTCCCATGTCCAGCAGCGTCACGGCGGCCTCGGCCGGGCTGGCGGCCCAGGTGGCGGCCACGACGAGCCGGCCGAACTCGGCGGCTTCCAAGAGGGCGGGGTATGTCTGGGCGTCGGGGATGTCCTCCAGGATGATCGCGTCGGCGTCCTGCTCCGCCGCCGCTCGCACGGCCTGGGCGACGGGAAAGTCGGCCGCCGGATTGGCGATGATCGGCGTCAGGCCCGCGACGCTGGAGGCCGGCTTGCAGGCAACGGCCACGAGGCTGCGAGTCGCGGCGTCCATGGCGGAGACGACGGCCCGCAAAGTCGCCGTCCTGTGATCTCCCGGCCGGGCGAGCAGCAGCACCAACCCGGCGGAACCGGCCAGCACGCCGGTCAGGCGGCTTTCGGCTTCATCCGACAGGCCCAGCAGCGACAGGCTGGGCGTGGCGGCTTGAGGATCGCGGAGGGAAACGACCATTCGCTGCCCCAGCGCGGTGGGACAGGTGGCGACGGTGACGGCGACCTGGCGGCCGTCGATGAGCATGTCCACCTGGCCGCGGGCGGGCCGGCGGGCGTCGGCGAGCCTGATGCCGGCCAGGTCTGACAACTGATGCATGGCCGCCGCGTCGCCGCCGGCGGGGAATTGTAGGCCGCAGCGGGCGGCGTCGTGCAGCAGACCGTCGATCCGCAACCGGACCGACAGCGCGGAGGCGGTGCTGGCGATGTGAATCTCGCTGGCGCGGCAGGCCAAGGCGTCGCGGACCAGCGCCGTAGCCGGCTCCAGGGCGCCGGCGGGCGGGGGAGGCAATTCTTCAGACGGTGGAGGCGCCGCCTCCGGCGTAGTTGCCTGTTCGGCAGGCAGACTTGTTTCTTCGATGGGCAGGTTATCCGGCGGTGCGACGTCGGGCTGGTCCGGATTGACGGGGATATACTCGCCTTCCGGCATAGCCGCCGTTTCAGCGGCGACGAGGACCTCTTCCTCAGCCTCCTCAGCTTCCTCGGCGGACGGTTCCGGCGTCACGGGAATATTCTGGTCTTCCGGTACGGCCGGCGTTTCCTCCTCCGGCAGGGGGGTTTTGGCAGCAATAGCTGCTTCCTCCTCGGCCTCCAGCGGAGGTTGCTCCGGGATAGTGGGGACACTTTCATCCTCGGGCTCGGGCAAAGCAGGCGTTTCAATAGCGGCAGCTTCTTCTTCGGACTGCGCAGGGGGCGGCTGCGGGGTCGGAGGGATGCTCTCATCCGGTTGCGGCGAGGCTGGTATTTCGGCAGCGACGGTAACTTCCTCCTCAGCCTGTGCGGGCGGCTGTTCGTCTTGTGTGGTTGCCGCGGCGAGAGGGGCCTCTTCCTGGGCCTCCAGGGGTGGCTGTTCCGGGGCGGCAGGAGCGATCTGGTCCTGCGATGTGGTGGGTGCTTGGGGGGCGGCGATCACTTCTTCTTCGGCCTGTGCGGCCGGTTGTTCGGCTGGTTGTCCAGCGGGTTGTTCGGCAGGTTGTTCGGAAGGTTGTTCGGCAGAAAGTTTCGCGTGGCCCAGGAGCATGTCTCTTTCGGCCGGCTCGACCGGCTCGGTCTCGGCCGGCGTGATCTGATCGATGGCTTCGCAAGAGGGCTCTTGGGGGCGGTCCTCGATGTCCGGCTCTTCTTCGTCGTCAGCCCTCAGCCAGCTTTCGACCTGGCTGTCTATCGCTTCCTCCTTCATCGGCGCTTGGGGCGGCGCCTCGGGCAATTTCTTGGCCATCGCCTCAAGAAATTCCTCGCTGGGCGCTTCGGGCAATTCCTCGGCCGGCGCTTCAGGAAGTTCCTCGGATGTCGCCTCAGGAAGCTCCTCGGCTGGCGTCTCCGTTGGAGTCTGGGCGGAGGGAGGTTGTTCTTCGCGCGGCTCGGCCACGGCGGCGGAAGCGTAAGGAGAAGGAATATCCGACAAGGACTCCACATCCAGCGGGAACATTTTTTCGATGCTTTCGGAACGGAGGCCTGCCGGACCGATAGGCCGGTCCGGCGGCTGGGAGGAATCCTGCCCGCCGGCGGGCCGATCGATGCGCTCGGCGGGGGAGGGGGTGGACGTGTCCAGTCGCGGCAGGGCGTCTTCTTCGGCGGCCGGGGCCTGGCCGCTGTCCGCCGGGTAGGCGGCCAGGCGGGCCATGACGTGCTGCCCGTCCATGCCGCGGTCCTGAAGGAACTGGATGAGGCCCTGTTCGGAAATCCGCAAAGGTCCGGAGGGAACTTGCTGGACCTTCAACAAGCCTTTTTGAATCCACTCCACCACCGCGCCGGGCGTGGCGTCCAAAAGATTGGCGACTTGATAGGCGTTAAAAAACCTTTCCGACATAACGACACCCTCACTATCTGGTGGACCGCATCGCCTCCGTGCCTCTCCGTAAACAAACCCTGCATTCCTCACTGCGGCCTAACAGTATTTTATTCTGGCACAGCCGGAAGTGGGGGGTCAAATGCAAACTTTCGCGGACGGTTTTTGGGCGCGGCCTATCGGCCCACCAGCTGCGTATAGGCGATGATTTTGTACGCCAGCCGGGCGGCGACGAATTCCGTGACGTGATTGGGCGGGATCGGGCGGACTTCCATGATGTCCGCGGCCACGACTTTGCGGCGGGTGCAGACCGCCCGGACGATGTCCAGCATCTGGGGCCAGGACAGGCCCCCCGGCTCGGGCGTGCCGGTCCCGGGGGCGATGGAAGGGTCCAGGCCGTCGACGTCGATGGTGAGATAGACTTTTTCAGCCAGGGGGCTGAGGGCCCGCTCCACCCAGCGGGGGTTGGAGGCGATGATGGCGGGGGTGATGAAGGCGGCGACCTGGGCGGGGCAGTCGTGGTTTTCCTCGGCGGAGAAATTGCGGATGCCCACCTGGCAGAGATTTTTGGCGATGCTCAGCACCCGCCGCATCACGCAGGCGTGGGAGTACGGCGTGCCGTCGTAGCGGTCGTGCAAGTCGGCGTGGGCGTCGATGTGGAGGATGCTCAGCGGCCCGTGCACGGCCTGGGCGGCCTCCACCAAGGGGGCGGTGAGGCTGTGCTCCCCGCCGAGGGTCAGCAGGAATTTGCCGCTTCGCAGGATCGGTTCGGCGGCTTGGCGGACGCGGCGCATCTGCTCGGCGGGCGTTTTGGCCGGCTTGACGGCCGGATAGGTGGCGATGCCGGCCTGGGTGAACTCCGCCCGCAACTCGTCGTCGAAGGGTTCCACCTGCGTGGAGGCGTCCAGGATGGCCGCGGGGCCTTGAGCCGTGCCGGTCTTGTAGCAGACGGTGGCCTCGTAGGGCACGGGCAGGACGGCGTAGCGGGCGGCGGCGGGGTCGGCCCGCCGGCCAGTGAGCCGCAGGAAGCTGACACGGGCGGGATGGGACTTTTTGGCGCTCATAGCAGCATCACCGCCGCGGCGACGACCGTGGTCCACAGGCCGTTCTTGTCGCCCTCGGCCGTCTGGACGGTCGCACGGGTGCGAATGATCTTACCGCTCATGCGATACAGCTCTTTGCGTTCGTCGTACGCGGTGTCGGGGTTGAACTCGATACCCAGCGTCGTGGCCAGCATGGTGGCGGCCATGTCTTCCACGAAATCGCCCAGGCGGTCCTCGATCATGCCGTGGCCGTGGTGTTCGCTGATGTATCCGTACTGCTCGCCGGCGGCCGGCTGGGCCAGGCCGATGCCCGCGCCGATCAGCCGGTTGGGCTCGTCCGTGGAGGTCTCGGCCAGGACGACGTAGGTGATCTCGCCCGCCTGAAGCTTGCGCAGCCCCTGGTTCTTGGGGATGATCTTGCACTTGGGCGGAAAGATGCTGGACACCCGGACGAGGTTGCCTTTCTCAATGCCCGCATGACGCAACGCCAGCTCAAAGCTCTGAAGGCGCGTGCGGTGCTTGCCCACGCCCTTGGTGAAGAAGATCTCGCAAGGAACCATCGGTTCTCTGACCATCTGAGGCAAGTCCTTTCGTGGATGGACTCAGGTTACGAGCGCGATTATATGTCGTCGCGGCGGCGCGACAAGTGGGAAGATGCCGCCGGGGGCGAAAATCATCAATTTCTTCCGCTCCCTCAGCCGGACCGGCGGCATTGACACTCCCCGCCGGCGACCCTACCATCGCGTCCACGAGGAGAACGCCCCATGGCCACTAAAAAACGATCGCCCCAGGTGCGCAAGAGCTGGCAAGGCCGGCTGAAGACCACCCCCAACGCGGCGACGGCGAAGCTGCTGGCGTCGCTGGACGTCGATCAGGCGCTGTGGCGATACGACGTCGTCGGCTCGCTGGCCCACGCCGAGATGCTGGCCCGCGTCGGTCTGCTTGCGCCCAAGGAGCTGGCGGCCATCCGCAAAGGCCTGACGGGCATTGCCCGCGACCTCAAGCTGGGCCGGCTGAAGATGCCCGTGGAGCTGGAAGACATCCACATGGTCGTCGAGAAGGTGCTGATCGACCGCATCGGGCCGGTCGGCGGCAAGCTGCACACCGGCCGAAGCCGCAACGACCAGGTGGCCACCGACCTGCGCCTCTGGGCGCGGTACTCGATCGACGACCTGGCGGCCGGCATCCGGCACCTCCAGCGGGCGATGGTGTCCCTGGCCCGCCGCCAGGGGCAGGTCGTCATGCCCGCGTACACGCACCTTCAACGTGCGCAACCCATCGCGGCCGGGCACGCGATGTTGGCCTACGTGGAGATGCTTCAGCGCGACGCCGACCGCCTGGCCGACGCCCGCCGGCGCGCCAACGTCTGCCCGCTGGGCAGCGGGGCGGTGGCCGGCACGTCGCTGCCGCTGGACCGCCGCGTCACGGCGGCGGCGCTGGGATTCGCCGAGATCAGCCGCAATAGCATCGACGCCACGAGCGACCGGGACTTCCTGGCCGAGCTGTGCTTCTGCTGCGCGCTGCTGGCCGTGCACCTGTCCCGCTGGGCCGAGGACTGGATCCTCTACTCCACCGCCGAGTTCGGCCTGTTGGAGCTGTCCGACGCCTACTGCACCTCCAGCTCGATGATGCCGCAGAAGAAGAACGCCGACACGCTGGAGCTGATCCGCGCCAAGGCCGCCGCCGCCATCGGACAACTCACCGGCCTGCTGACGCTACTGAAAGGCCTGCCGCTGGCCTACAACCGCGACCTCCAGGACGACAAGCGTTTCGTCTTTGCCACCGTGCTGGGCATCCAGCAGGCCCTGAACGTGGCCGCGGGCCTAGTGGCCGCGACCAAGCTCAACGCCAAGCGCATCGCCCAGACGCTGGAGACCGGCTTCCTGGACGCCACGTCGCTGGCGGAGTACCTGGTGCGCAAGGACGTGCCCTTCCGCCAGGCCCACAAGCTCGTCGCCGGCTTGGTCGCCAAGGCCGAGCGGGCCGGAAAACCCCTGGCCAAGCTGCCGCTGGCTGACTTCCAAGCCGCCTGCGAGAAGGTCGGCCGGGACGTCTACGGATACCTGGGCGCGGCGAACGTCGTGAAGCGATACGCCACCGAAGGCGCCGCCGGCCACCGCCAGCTCCGCGACCAACTGGCGTTCTGGCAGAAAAAGCTCAAGCCCCGTGCGTGAGTTTGAGTTCATCGAGTGGATTCGCTCGCAGACTCACCTGGACCCCGCCGCCGTGCCGGTCGGTCCCGGCGACGATATGGCCGTGGTCGCCTGGGGCGGGCAGCGCGTCCTGGTGGCCATCGACCAGGTGCTGGACGGCGTGCACTTTCGCCTGGAACGCTGCGGCCCCGAGGCCGCCGGCCGCTACGCCATGGTCCGCAACCTTTCTGACGTGGCCGCAATGGCCGCGCTGCCGGTCTGCGCGGTGGCGAGCGTGGCGCTGCCCAAGGGCATGGGGCGGAACGAGGCGGAATGGCTGTACCAAGGCATGCGGCGGCTGGGCGATCAGTTCAATTGTCCCATCGTCGGCGGCGACGTCGCCACGTGGGACCAGCCGCTGGCGGTCAGCGTGACCATCCTGGCCCGGCCGGAAGGAATCGAGCCGGTCCTGCGCAGCGGGGCGAAGGTCGGCGACGCCCTTTGCGTGACAGGCTCGCTGGGCGGGGCGTGGCGGTCGGGCAGGCATCTGGCCTTCGTGCCGCGCGTCCGCCATGCCCGCCTGCTGGCCGAGCGATACGGCCTGCACGCGATGATCGACATCTCCGATGGCTTGGCCGGCGACCTGGGCCACCTGTGCCGCGCCTCCGGCGCCGGTGCCGAGGTCCAGGCCGACGCGGTCCCCATTCACGCCGACGTGTTCGCCCAGCTTGGAGTGAATCCGGCCGACCTGGCTGCGAAAGATCGTGAACGCGAAAAAGCCCTCCAGGCTGCCTTGACCGATGGTGAGGACTACGATCTGCTATTTGCCCTGCCGGCCGAGGGGGCCGAGCGCCTGCTGCACGACCAGCCGCTGGATGTCCCCGTGACGCGGATCGGGACGGTGGCCAAGGGATCAAACCTTGTGCTTGTGGATGCATCAGGCCGGCGGCGGCCTATGCCCGCCGGCGGATGGGAACATTCGACGTGAGGCTGACGTGCAGCTACTCGATTGGCTGGCGGAGGAGGGTCTTAAGTTTCTCCGGGGCCGCACGGCGGGGGTCGCCAAGATAAATTTCGTGGTGCTTGCCGCGCGGTTTTTGCCCCTGCCCCTGGGCCACGATGAACTCATGCAGGGCCGCGATGGTCGGCCCCTCGGCGTCATAGGGCCCCACGTGCAGCACCTGGGCGCACAGCCCTTCGGCCAGACGATCCAATCGCACCTGGGCGATGGCGGGGTTGCCTTTCTTGGCGAACAGCTCCTTGGCCGTGCGGGCGAACATTTCCCGCGTTACCACCTCCGGTTGGACGATCAGCATCGTCCACTGCCAGCGGTCTTTAGGGCAGTCCATGCGGAACGTGCCCTGCGGGTCCGTCCACCACAGGCCCTCCAGCCCCATGACCGTCCAATCCGGCCCGCCGGACATTTTGGAGGCGAACTTCATCGTGTACGACAGGCCGTACAGGGCCTCCATGACCTGGTGGAACTGCGGCGAGGTGTTGGGGTCCCCGCGGCCGTCGATCATCAGGCAGCTCAGCGGCGGCACTTGGACGATCACCGGCTTGCGCGACGCCTTATACGCGGCCGCAAGCTGCTTTTTGAGGTCGATCTTTTTCTTCATGGGGCCATCTCCCGGTTAGTCCGCCTGGAGGCGTTTGGTGATGTCGACGTAGTATCGCTTCATGACCGCGTCGGTCAGGCGGGGGGACAGGGCGGCCATCAGGGCGAGCATCTTTCCGCCGGCGGAAAGGACGATCTCCGGCCGGTTCTTGCCCACGGCGGCGACGATCTTTTTCGCCACGGCCGAGGCGGGCATCATGCCTTTGAACTTCTGGAAGCTGGACTGGGCGGCCTGGCCGCGTTTGGAGTGCTGGAAGAATTCCGTCGCCGTCAGGGCGGGGCAGACGCACGTGACGCGAATGCCGTAGGGCAGCATCTCCACGCGCATCGAGTCGCTCAGCCCGCAGAGGGCGAACTTGGTGGCGCTGTAAGCCCCGTGGAACGGCGTGCCGCGCTTGCCGATGACGGAGGAGACGTTGAAGATGTGCCCGCTTCGCTGGGGGATCATGACCGCCGCCGCGGCCTTGCAGCCATAGAAGACGCCGAAGACGTTCGTCTCGAAGATCGCGTGCATGTCCTGCTCGTCCGTCTCGTGCACGCGGGCGAACAGGCCGAAGCCGGCGTTGTTGACTATGACGTCCAGCCGCCCAAACTGCTCGACCGCCCGCGCCACCAGGGCCTCGACCTGGCGGCGATCCGCCACGTTGGTGGGCACGGCCAGGGCCTCGGCGCCGGCGGCCCGGCAGCGGTCGGCCACCTCCGCCAGCCGCTCGGCGCGACGGGCGGCCAGGACCACCGCGTAGCCCCGGCCGGCGAAGGCCTCCGCCGTCTCCATGCCGATCCCGCTGGAAGCCCCCGTCACGACGACCACGCGTCGCTGAATCATAATTTCCATCTCCTTGGAACCCTGCCTTGGCCGACAGGTAGGATGCTGCGATCGGCATGATAGTCGCCGCCGTCGCAGCCGAAAAGACAAACTCCCAGCCCCGTTTCGACGGCCCGGCGGCGGCTGTCCAAGGCCTCTGAACCGCCGGAGGGCGCGAAAGTCCTTGAAACGCCGGCGGTCCTTGGACAAGATACGGTTGTCTGACCTGCCTACCGGTAGGCAGGTTCCGGCGGCGTAGCTCAGCTGGCTAGAGCAAGGGATTCATAAGCCCTGGGTCACTGGTTCGAGTCCAGTCGCCGCCATCCTGCTTCGCCCCGGCGCGCCGGGGCTTCGCAGGGCTCTGTCCTGCGAAGGCGGGGCGAAGGAGGGCATACTTTTGGGCGACTATCGAGACTGTTTTCGACCCCAGAAATTCTTGCTCCTTTGCCGATAAAGAATGGGCGAGTTATTGTTCCAGGCGACGCCAAAATAATTCGTGACGAACGTTTTTTCTTGAAGACTTTATCGGCTGTTGCTATAAGCATGCTCGTTCGGACGGGTTGCATGAGATGCTTCGTCTGATCAACCCATCAAAGGAGATATGGGTATGTGGATGCCAATCGCTCGGTTTCTAGGACAAGACTGGCTGTACTGGTGGCAACTGCCACTGCTCGGCGTGCTGATCATCCTGCTGATTGCATGGAAGGCCTATCGTAACAAGCAGGTGTAACGCGCCGTATCGTCCCGCGGCGCCATCGCCGCGGGGGCCGGAAAACAGGGTTTTTTCCAATCACAGCGGTCGTGTCGGCCGCTGTGATTGCATGGTCCTTTCTCGCCGCCTGCGTTGGCCGGCGGGCATGTCATCACGCTCCGCGATACTCGCTTTGCGGTCCTCCCACCTCTTGCGCGGCATTCGGCCGCGGAGTTTTTCCTTCGGCATGCGCGACGGAGTCTTGTAGTCGGCCCTTTGCGCCAGCAGGCGGAACTTGTATAACACCGACCAGAGGAGATAACCGTCGTGCCGGACCACTTCGCCGACAGATTGCTGGCCGCCATCGACAGGACCGCGCCGGTCTGCGTGGGTCTGGATCCGGTGTACGAGCAACTGCCCGCCGCGCTGCGGAAGGCTGAGGCGGACGAGGGCCGGCGTCTGAAGGCCGTCACGGCGTTCTGCCGGGGCGTGCTGGAGGTCGTCGCGCCGATCGTCCCGGCCGTCAAACTGCAAAGCGCCTACTTCGAGATGTACCGCGACAAGGGCGTGAAGCTGTACTTTGAACTTGTGCAAGCCGCCCGCGAGATGGGACTGCTCGTGATCGGCGACGTCAAGCGCGGCGACATCGGTTCGACGGCCTCGGCCTATGCCGCCGGCCATCTGGGCCACGCGGCGGCGCCCGACGCGATCACCGTCAACGGGTACTTCGGGGCCGACGGCCTGGCGCCGTTCCTTCAAGCCTCCAAGGCCGGCGGGGCGGGCGTGTTCGTGCTGGTGCGGACCAGCAATCCCTCCGCCGCCGCCATGCAGGACTTCGCCGACGCCACCGGGCGGAAATTCTACGAGCACCTGGCCGGCCAGGTGGCCCAGCTCGGTGCCGCCGAGGGGCTCCTGGGCCGCCGCGGGTACAGTTGCCTGGGCGCGGTGGTGGGGGCGACCTATCCCGCCCAGGCCAGGCAATTGCGACAGGTCATGCCCCAGCAGGTATTTTTGGTCCCCGGCTACGGCGCCCAGGGCGCCACGACCGCCGACTGCGCCGCGGCCTTCAAGGCCGACGGGTCCGGCGCGATCGTCAACGCCAGCCGCTCGGTGATCTTCGCCTACAATCAGCCCGGCGGCGCGAAAGACTGGAAACAGGCCATCGCCGACGCCGCCAAGGCGTTTGCCAAGGACATCGCCTCGGCGATAGGCCGCTAAGCCGCTAAGTTGCACAAGCGCCGCCGATAGCTCAAAGGATGAATGCCAGACGTCCCAATCCCCGGATGTTTGCCCTGCCCGCACCGCCGCCGGCTGCGCTGGAAGTCGGCGGGGCCGGTTACCGGCTGGTGCGCGTGCTGAAGCACGACTTCTTCGCCGCCACGTGCCTCTACGAGTCAGCCGCGAAGCCCGCCCGCGGCCGAGCGAAGGTTCCGGCCAAGGTGGTCGTCAAGTTCGGGCGGTCGCAGGATTTTTGCGGCTTGCCGATCGGGTGGGTGGGGCAATACTTCATCGACCGCGAGGAGACCATCTACAAGGTCCTGGCCGGCCTGGAGGGCCTGCCGCGGTGCCTGGGGCGCGTGGAGGGGAAGGGCCTGGCGATTGAGTTTATCGAGGGGGCGGCCCTGGACCGTACGGCGGCGATTCCGGCGGGTTTCTTCGACCGGTTGCGGGTGCTGCTGGGGGCGGTGCATGCCCGCGGCGTGGCCTACTGCGACACCAACAAAAGGTCCAACATCCTTATCGGTCCCGGCGGCCGGCCATACCTGATCGACTTCCAAATCTCTCTTCGTCGGCGGGACGACCTGCCCTGGCCGCTGTCGGCTGTCATGCGGCGGATGGTGCGCTACATGATGGACAAGGACCTGTATTACCTCTACAAGCACAAGCGGCGGCTGTGTCCGCAGGAGCTGACGGCGGAGGAGGAGGCCATCTCCCGCCGCATCTCGGGTCTGCACTGGCTGCACGTCAAGCTCGCCACGCCTTATCGCGCGTTGCGGCGGCGATTCCTGAACTCGCAATTTCGCCGCGGGCGGCTGGTCAGTCCCACGGCTGAGATTGAAGACGAATTGCCCGAGCATACCACCTGGCGCCGCGACCGGCCCGGATGAGCGATTTCGCGCACGTCGGGTGCTACAGTGGGGAAGAGCCAAACCATGAAGGCGATGGTCCTGACAGTCAATGCAGCCGTTGAAACCGCCCCGCTGAAGATGACGGAGCTGCCGGCCCCCTCGCCGGCCGAGGGCCAGGTGCGCCTGAAGGTGCGGTGCTGTGCGGTCTGCCGCACGGACCTGCACGTCATCGAGGGCGACCTGCCGCCGCGCAAGATGCCGCTGGTCCCCGGCCACCAGATTGTCGGCGTGGTGGACCAGGTGGGGGCGGGCTGCCGACGATTCGCCGTCGGCCAGCGCATCGGCGTCGCCTGGTTGAGGCACACGTGCGGCCAATGCCGCTTCTGCACCGCCGGCCGGGAGAACCTCTGCGAAAGCCAGCAGTTCACCGGCTACCACGCCGACGGCGGCTACGCCGAGTACGCCGTGGTGCCGGAGGACTTCGCCTATGTGCTTCCCCCGGCCTTCAGCGACACGCAGGCCGCTCCGCTGCTGTGCGCCGGCATCGTGGGGTATCGCTCGCTGAAGCGGAGCAATTTGCCCGACGGCGGCACGCTGGCCGTGTACGGTTTCGGCTCCAGCGCCCACGTGATCGTGCAGATCGCCCTGCACCGCAATTGTCGGGTTTACGTGGTGACGCGCGACCCGCGCCACCAGAAGCTGGCGCGGGAGATGGGGGCCGCGTGGGTGGGGGACGACGCCTCGGCGATGCCCGTGAAGGTCGATAGCGCCATTCTCTTTGCCCCCGTCGGGGCGCTGGTGCCGGCGGCCCTGGCAAAGCTGGACAAGGGCGGCACGCTTGCCCTGGCCGGCATCCACATGACGCCCGTCCCGCAGATGGACTATACCGCCAGCCTGTTCTATGAGCGGGACCTCCGCTCCGTGACGGCCAACACGCGCCAGGACGGCCGGGAACTGCTGGAACTGGCCGCGGCCATTCCCATCCGGCCGCACGTGACGACCTACCGCCTGGACCAGGCCAATCAAGCCCTGGCGGACCTCAAGGCCGACCGCATCAGCGGCACGGCCGTGCTGGTCGTCTGGGAGCCGTAAGTCCAGGGGAGCTTGACGCCTTCGGCCGCACGCCTTAGGATGCCCCCGCTCTTGCCGGCGGCCTTGCGTAGCCGCTGGAGATTGAAGAAGAAGAAAAAAAGGTCCCTAATGAATCTTGTGACCGGCGCCACGGGGCTGCTCGGCAGCCACATCGTCGAGAAACTCATCGCCCAGGGCGCCCCCGTGCGGGCGCTGGTGCGAAGCGGCGGCGACACGCGCGTGCTGGACGGTTGGAACGTGCCCAAGGCCATCGGCGACGTGACGGACCCGGCGAGCCTGGCCGCGGCGATGCAGGGCGTGCACACGGTGTATCACGCAGCCGCCCAGGTGGGCGACTGGGGTCCGTGGGAGCGGTTCGTGGCCGTCACGATTCGAGGCACGGCCAACGTGCTCCAGGCCGCCCGGGCGGCGAAGGTCCGGCGGTTCCTCCACGTCAGCAGCATCTCCACCTACGGCCACCCAGACGGGGAAGGGCTGGTGCTGGACGAGCGGGCGCCGCTGGGCGTGAACCTGCACCGCTGGAGCTATTACAGCCGCGCCAAGGTGGAGGCCGAGAAACTGGTCCGCGCCGCGGCGCAGTGGGGGGACATGGCCATGACCATCGTCAAGCCCAGCTGGCTCTACGGGCCGCGGGACCGGGCCTCGCTGCCGCGACTCATCCGCGCCATCCGCGCCGGCAAGGCCAAGATCATCGGCGACGGCACCAACTTCCTCAACCTCACCTACGCCGGCAACGAGGCCGAGGGATGCATCCTGGCCGCCACCAAGGACCAGGCCGTCGGCCAGACCTACAACCTCTCCAACGACGGCCAGATTACGCTGGAGCAATACTTAAATAAGATCGCCGCCTGCCTGGGCGCCCGGCCCGTCACGCGAAAAGTGCCCTACAAGGTAGCCTACGGCGCGGCGTTCCTGATGGAACTGGTCGGCCACGCCTTCCGCCGCAAGAGTCCACCGCTGGTGACGCGCTACGCCGCCTGGCTGATGGGGAGGCGGTGCTTTTTCTCCTGCGACAAGGCCCGGCGCGAATTGGGCTGGCGCCCCACGGTGGGGTACGACGAGGGCATCGAGCGGTCCATCCGCTGGTGCCTGGACAACGGCTTGGCGTGATCCGCCGGCGGGGCGGCTGAACGTCGCGGCCTTACAGCAAGTTCTTGACGTGGGAGACCAGGGCGCTCATTTCCAGCGGTTTGGTCAGGCAGGCCTTGGCGCCGCATTCCAGGATGGTTTTCTCGCTTTCTTCCGACGGATAGGCCGTGATGGCCAGGACGTGGGCGTGGCGCGTCGCCTCCTGGCCCTTGATGAGCTTGCAGACCTCAAACCCGTCGATTCCCGGCATGCGGAGGTCCAGGATGACAACCTGTGGCTTGAGCGTGGCCGCCAGGGAGCCGGCGCGGAAACCGTCGTTGGCCTCGATGACCTCCACTTCCGGCAGGGCGTCCTTGATGGCGCGGGCGATGAGCTTCGTGATGGGCGGTTCATCGTCCACCACCAGCACACGCCGCGGATGCTCGCCCAGTTCCGGCGGGACGGGCATGTTGTGCTCGCGGAGGAACAGGACCAGGTCCTCGGCCGCGACTCTCCTGTGGCCGCCGGGCGTGCGGTAGGCCTTCAGCAGATTTTGGTCGATCCAATTCGCCACCGACCCGGGGTCCACGTGGAGCATTTTTGCGATGGCAAAGGTCGAAAGGTTCTTAGCCACGATTTTCTCCCACCGCCCCACGGACGAGGCGCCTTAAAGGCCCTCATCGTAGGTGCATTTTACCGGCGTCTTTACGATTATGAAAGAACGATAAACCAGCCCCGACGCTGCGATTATTGTAATATCGGGAATTATCGGAGGTTAGTAAAGAAAAAGTATTGTATTTCCAACTGTTCGGATTGCTGTGATACTTATTGGAGGGTTTAGTTCCAGGGCAGGCATGCGGCGGTTTTCCCATCGGTGTCGACCGTTTTGGGCTTTTTCTTACGGCCGGGCGGCCATATAAAAGGAAGGCATTATGGCGAGCAAACACCCAAACCCCGTGGCCTTGGTGACCGGCGGTGCCCGAGGCATCGGCGCGGCGATTGCGATGGAACTGGCCCGCGGCGGTTGCGACGTGGCCGTCTTTGACGTCATCGCCGCCGACGCGACGGTTGCCGCCGTCGAGCAGGCCGGCCAAAAAGCCCTGGGCCTCGTCGGCGACGTGACCTCCGCGGCTGACCGCGCCGCGGCGCTGGCCGCCATCGAAAGAACCTTCGGGCGGCTGGACGTGCTGGTCAACAACGCCGGCGTGGCGCCGACGGTCCGCGCGGATATCCTCCAGGCCGGCGAAGCCAGTTACGACCGCGTGATGGCCATCAACCTCAAGGGGCCGTACTTCCTCACGCAGGCCGTGGCGAACTGGATGATCCGTCGCCGCAAGGCCGAACCCGGCGCCTGGATGTGCATCGTGAACATTTCCTCCATGAGCGCCTACACGGCCAGCCCGTCGCGAGGCGAGTACTGCCTTTCCAAGGCCGGCATCTCCATGGCCACCAAGCTGTGGGCGGCCCGGCTGGCTGAGTACGGCATCGGCGTGTACGAGATTCGCCCCGGCATCGTCGCCACCGACATGACCGCCGCCGTCAAGGACCGATACGACAAGCTCATCGCCGAAGGGCTGACCCCCATCCGGCGGTGGGGTGCCCCCTCCGACGTCGCCACCGCCGTCGCCGCCTGCGTGCGCGGGGACCTGAAGTTCTCCACCGGCGAGGTCATCAACGTGGACGGCGGGTTCCACCTGCGGACGCTGTAGAATCGCGGATCGCGGATTGCGAGTCGCGGATTGGGGGCCAAGGTTGGCGAAGAAACGGCACACATGGACAAAAAGACGCTAACCGTTGAAGGCCTGTCGATTCCGGTGACGTGCGTGAACACCGTGATCGTGGGGGCCGGTGCGGCCGGGATGACCTGTGCGGTACGGTGCGTGAAGTTCTGGCGCGGCAGGGGCATCCAGGACGGCCAGGAGCGATTGCTGGTCGTCACGGCCGGGCTGGGCCTGGGCGCCTCGCGGATGAGCGGCTCGGACAAGCAGACCTACTACAAAATGGGCACCAGTCCGCGCGTGCCCGACTCGGCCGAGGACTTCGCCAAGGCCCTGACGGCCTTCGGCTGCTGCCACGGCGACCACGCCCTCATCGAGGGCCTCGGCTCGCTGCGGGCCTTTTACCATCTAGTGGAGGCCGGCGTGCCGTTCCCGCACGACGCCTGCGGGGCGTTCATCGGCTACAAGACCGACCACGACCCCTACGAGCGGGCCACGTCCGCCGGGCCCAAGACCTCCAAGTTCATGGCCGAGGCGCTTCAGGCCGAGGCGCAGCGGCTGGGCGTCGCTATCGTCGACAAGCAGGTGGTGGTGGATTTTCTCACGGAGGAGCGCGGCGAGAAGCGCCGGATCGTCGGCATGGTCTGCCTGGACCTGTCGCGCCGGGGCAAGCGAGGATTGGCCCTGTCGGCCTACGTAGCCGAGAACTGGGTGCTGGCCGCCGGCGGCCCCGGGGAGCTCTACGCCGCCAGCGTGTACCCGCGCGGGCAGAGCGGCATCCACGGCCCGGCGCTGAAGGCGGGCCTGGTCGGCTGCAACTTTACCGAAAGCCAGTACGGCCTGGCCTCCGTCAAGTTTCGCTGGAACGTCTCCGGCACATACATGCAGGCCGTGCCGCGGATCTACTCCACCGACGCCGCCGGCTCCGACGAGCGGGAATTCCTGGCTGAATACTTCGACGACACCGCCACGATGGCGACCGACATTTTCCTGAAGGGCTACCAGTGGCCGTTTGATGCCCAGCGGATCACCGGCCGGCAATCCTCGCTGATCGACATGGCCGTGCATCAGGAGACGGTCGTGCGCGGCCGGCGGGTGTGGATGGATTTCCGGCACAATCCGCAGGGCCGGCCTGGCTGGGAGCCTTTCAGCCTCCAGCGGCTGGGCGCGGAGGCACAGACCTACCTCCGCAAGGCCGGCGCCACGCAGGAAAAGCCCATCGACCGCCTGAGGCACATGAACGCACCGGCCATCGAGCTGTACGCCGAGCACGGCATCGACCTGGGCCGCGAGGGTCTGGAGATCGCCGTCTGCGCCCAGCACCACAACGGCGGCTTCGCCGTAAACACATGGTGGGAGAGCAACGTGCCCCACGTGTTCGTCATCGGCGAGATGGCCGGGACGCACGGGGTCAAGCGGCCGGGCGGGGCGGCCTTGAACGCCGGCCAGGTCGGCGCGATGCGGGCGGCGGAATATCTCACGCACGCGTACTCCGCCGAGCCGCCGAAGTTCTCGGCCCGCACGTCGGCGGTGCGGCGGGGGCTGGCGGAGATCGTCAAGCATTTGCGCGGCGCCCAGGCCAAAGGCTCGGCCGCCAAGACCACGCCGCGCGAGATGATGGACCAGATCGCCCAGCGCATGACCCGCCACGGCGCGCACCTCCGCAGCCGCCGGGGCGCCGCCACAGCCTTGCAGGAGGCCAAGGCGCAGTACCGCCGATGCCTGAAAGAGGGGCTGAAATTGACGTCGCCGGCCCAGCTCCGCCAAGTCGTCTTGGCCGAGCAGCAGAGCCTCGCGCACGTGGCCATGCTTAAGGTCATCTGCGAGATGTTCCAACGCGGGGCCGGCAGCCGCGGCAGCCACTGCATCCTGGCCGCCGACGGCGTCGAGATGCACCCGGCCCTGGTCGATCCCGACACGGGTAAGCCCTATCGCTTCTGTCCCGAAAACGCCGACCTGCGAAACAGCATCCTGCACCTGCGATACAATTCAGACGCCGAAGACCTTTTTGACGTCTGGGACTCACCACCCCGGGCGATTCCCAGCCGCGACATCGCCTTCGAGCCCGCCTGGGCCGAGTTCCGCGAAGGGCGGATCTACAAGGTGTAGGACGCCCGGACGCCGCGTTAATCCTGTTCCATTAGACACGCATGAATCTCCTCAACATTCTGGCCGTCGCCGTGGGGTTGGGGATGGACGCGATGAGCGTCTCGGCGGCCATCGGTGTGAAGTGGCACGGGCCGCGACAGACCTTCCGCCTGGCCTTGAGCATGGGGTTGTTCCAGTTCCTGATGCCCCTGGTCGGCTGGGCGGGCGGCAAGAGGCTGGCGGACGTGGTAGCGCGGTTTGGTCCCTCCCTGGCTGCCGCGATGCTCTTTGCCATCGCCGCCAAGATGCTCTACGAGGCCTACCGCCGGCACCCCGGCGAGGTCGAGGAAAAGGTGGAAGCCGAGGCCGAGCACCTCATCGAAAAGGTCGCTCACGTCCATCCCAAGGACCCCACGAAAGGCTGGTCGCTGCTCTTCCTGGCGGTGGCCACGTCGCTGGACGCTCTGGTGGTGGGGTTCTCGCTAGGCCTGAAGGAAGAGGGCCGGATCTGGCTGACCAGCGTGGTTATCGGCCTGGTGGCCGCAGGCATGAGTTTGATGGGCGTGATGGTGGGAAGGCGCGTCGGGGGAGTCCTGGGACCTGTGGCGGAGACGATTGGCGCCTTAGTCCTTATAGGGCTTGGAGTTAGCTTCCTGCTATTTTGAGGTGTTTAAGAACCATACTATTTGCTTTGCGGTCTTGGTATTGAAAGGTAAGATTAAAGTAGAAGCGGAGAGGGCCGCTTCCGCCCGGCTTGCCGAGGAGTTGGGCCCTGGGCTTACATATCTGTCTTGCTATGTGGATGGGGAGGTATCGGCGATGCGAGCGCGTCAGATACTATGTCCTGGCTGCGGGACGATCCTGAACGTGCCTCCGGGCAAGGCGGACTGTTTCGTCCGCTGCGGCCGATGCCAGAACCGTTTTCGCCTGCCCAAGCGGATCGCCGTGACGGAGGACGCGGTGGCCAATTGGCTGGCCGAGGGGCGGACGCCGGAGGAGATCAAGCACGCCGTCGAGCGTCAATCTCACCCGCCGGAGGAATCCGCCGCGGCCACCGGCACGTTCGTCCTGCCGGCGGTCCATGAAACCATCCGCCTGGTGAAGTGCGATACCAGCGGCGCGCTGTTTGAGTTTCCCGCCAATAGGCTGAACGAGCCTGCGTTTCGCTGTGCAATGCCGCGGCGGTGCCTGCGGTGCGGCGCGCGCACCCATCTGGAAGCCCACGTGATCATCTACACCACGCACCTGACGAACGGGGCGTTTTCGGCGACCCAGGCGATTGGCGGCGATTTGGGGCTGCGCGGGGAGAGCGTGGCCCAGTTGTCCGACGACGAGTTGCTGCGTCGCCTGCCGGCGGTGCCTGGCGTGCCGTCGCCGGCCGATCAACCCATGCCGTTCTGGCTATGCGACATGTGCACGGTGGGCGACCTGCTCTCCGGCCAGATCCGGTTCAGCGCCGAGAACGTGGGCTTGTGCCGGCTGTGGGTCGGCCACCTGCGGTATGCGGAGGACTTCCTCGCCGCCGCCGGCGGTAAGGATTCCCCCAGCCACGCCGAGCTTCGCCAGCGCATCGCGATGGTGACAGAAGACCCGTGGAACTCCCTGTCGCTGACGGTGCAGAACCGCATTCAGCAGTGGTACCGTCCTCAGAAGGGGGAGCGATTCCTGACCTATATTCCCGACCGCGATCGGGCCCGATCGGAGGAAGGCTTGGCCGGTATCGTCGTCACGGGCCGCCGGTTGGTTTATCACTCGCTGGTGCGGCATAAGGAAGCGGACATGGCGGACAAATTCGAACTGAGGGAGACGGTCGAAGGCGGGCGGGGATGGCTGGAGATTAAGTGCTCCTCGTGGGACGTCAAGCGCGTGGCCGTGGACCGTGACGGCCTGAATCGGTTGAAAGACGCCCTGACGGCGGGGAAATTCTCGACCGTGTGGCGGTGACAGCCGTCCGCGCCCGGCACCGCAGGACGATCCACCCCGCCCCCGCAAAGACCAACAGCAGGCTGGCGGGTTCGGGCGTCAGCTCCACTTCCCACTCCACGCTTTGCTCTAACAAGCCATTGGGATCGGAGCGGACCCAGTCGGTCGAGTCGAAGGCGCGGGCGACGACGTCGTAAAGGCCCGCCCCGTATCCGTAGTCGCTCAAACGGAACGTCTCGCCGGTGGCCGCCGCCACCGACACGCCGTTGACGGACCAGGCGACTTGGATCACGTTGGGATCAACGGTGTCGACCCACAACGAGCTGGGATCCATCAACGTGCCGGTCGCCTGGAGGTAATCGTCCAGCGGATGGACGACCGCGTAAATGCTCTTGATGATCTGCTCGCGGTCGACGGCGTTGAAGGGTTGCCCCAGCGCATTCATTTTGCCGGTCACCGTGGGGCGGTACAGGCCGTATTGGTAGCCCCCGGCCCCCTGGTAGGCCCCGACCGTTCCCAGGGAATCCACGTAGCCCAGCCACGGAGCCCACTTGGTGCCGCAGGGGTCCTTGGTGATATTGACCTGGCTGGGCTCGGAGCCCCAGTAGGTGGAGGAGCCGTCCCCGTATTCGTCCGCCAGGCCGGCGAAGGAATGTCCGATTTCGTGCAGGGCCAATTCTCCGGCGTTGGCGTTGCCGCCGGCGACGACGGCGAATTCCCCTCCGCCCCCGCCGTAGCGCGTGTCGTTGACGGTGACCAGCTTGATGGTGGGCGTGATGCCGCTGCCGGACAGGCCGTCGTTGAGGGCGGCCGAGGCTTTGCCCTCGTCGACGTACAACAGTCGCTCGGGACCGGCCAGGTAATAGTAGGAGCTATCCAGCGCCGTGTCGCGGAAGATGCCCAGGGGCGGCACGTCGGCGCCGGACTCGTTGGACACCACGTTCACGCAATAGACGTTGAAGAAATTTTGATAGCGCGGGAAGGGGTCTTGGCCCGCGTTGAAAAAGTGGTCCATGATGGTGTTGATGTGCTGGAGATAGATGCCAAGCTGGTCGGCCGTGTAGCCGTCGCCCAGGAAGACGATGTTCACGCGATTGCTCGCCGGGCCGTTTTGAATCAGCGTGGTGTAGCTTCCCTGCAGCGGGGCGGGGGAGGCCAGCAATAGAAACGCCGCCGCCCACGCCGCCACGGCCCATGCCGCCGGATGCCGATTCCTCCAAATCGCGGAACGCATGCGCAACTTCTCCTCCGTCCTCACATCTTAGAGCCACGACTCCCAGGGGCGCCCCTCAGCGCCCGCAGGATCGTTATCTCCTTCTCCTGCGACGTCTTCGCTGCCTGCCTCCACCGCCTTCGCCGCCGCCTGCTTGGCTTTGGCCTTGGGGTTGCCTTTGGGCTTGCAGGGGGGGCTGAGTCTGCCCTCCTGCGGGGGCGGGTTGTCCGCCTCCGTGTCTGCGGCCGCGTCTGTGGCGACGCCGGCGGTGCCCGGGGTCGCCCTGGCTGGCCTGTGAGGCCGCCGGGGCAGCCGCGGATGAGGCGACTTCATCGGCGCCCTGTGGGACCGTCGACTCCTCCGGCTCATTGGCCTGTTCGCCTTCGGCCGGGAGGGCCTCGGGAGTTTCCTGCCGTTCATCCTGGCCCTGCGGAGCTTTCGAGGAGGCCGCGGACGATCGCCACGGCGCCGGGGCTGGCGCGGGTCCGGCACCTGCCGGCGAAGTTCCCGGCGTCGGGAGCGGCACATCGCGGGCCGTGATTTCCTCGTTGCTCACCACCATCTGCGAATTGTCCGGCAGCAGCAGGCGGACGAGCTGCGTGAGAATCTGCATGTCGATGACCTTACCCACGACGCCAGCGGCCGTGCGCACGATGCTGTTCTTCCGCGGCAGCTTGGCGCGGAGCGCCTCGTAGCCGGCGTCTTCGTAGCGCAGGCAGCACATCAGCCGTCCGCAGCGGCCGGAGATTTTGGAGGGGTCCAGCGTGGCCTTCTGCATCTTGGCCATGCGCATCGAAATGGGCTTCAGGTCCCTCAGGAAGCTCAGGCAGCAGCAGGGCCGCCCGCACCGCTCGAAGTCGCCCACGAGCCGCGCCTCGTCACGGGCGCCGACCTGGCGCATCTCGATGCGGGTGCGAAACTGGCTGGCCAGCCGGCGGACCAGCTCGCGGAAATCCACGCGGTTCTCAGCCGCGAAGTAGAAGATGATCCGCTCCCCGCCCAGCAGGTGCTCGACGGTCACCAGCTTCATGTCCAGCTTCATCTCGCGGATCTCTTTGCGGCAGTAGAGGGCCTCCTCGCGGGCCGAGTTGTTCAGGTGGCGCTGGTCGATAAGGTCCTGCGCATTGGCCAGGCGCAGCAGGCGCCCGCTGCGGTAGAAGGGGTACTCAGGCCCTGCGGACCGGAGGAAGTCCTTCAACTGCTGCCGCGTGATGGCACCGGGGCCTTCCATGTCGGTCACGTTGGCCAGGACGTCGGCCAGTTCCACGCCGCGCTCGCTGCGCACCACCACCTTCGTGCCCGGCCGAAGGGGTTCCTCCAGGTCGTGCTGGAACAGGCCCATGGACCGCAGGGCGCTGTAACGGGCCGTGACGGCCTTTCCGGAGGGCAACTCGTCGGAAGCAGCGGCGGCGGCTTTTTCCTCAGCCGGCTGTTCCGGCGGGGCTGGGAGGGCGGGGGGCTGCGCGGCGGGGCTTTCCGGAACCGACGACGGCGTAGACTCGCTCCGGACGTCTGATGGAGCGATAGCCTGGTCCGGGGTTCCCTGCGCGGCGGGACTTTCCGCAACCGGCAGCGGAGACTCACTCCGCTCAACCGATGCAGCAACCGCTTCTTGAGGGGTTCCCTGCGCGGCAGGAGCGGTGCCTTCGCACGGCGTTTTGGCGTCCGACATGGAGACAACTCCACTACAACAACTGCCGCGGCGGCCCGCGGCCGGAATGGTTTCATTCCCCGGTCCGTCGCCGGGGTTCAGAACGCCCCGTAAGGGCGTGGCCCAGCCTCCCAGTGGGCCATGGCAGCCACACCCGCCCAGGCAAGGCGGCAGCGGCTACCAACAAGTATTCTACACTGCCGGGGCCGTATTTGACAGGGGTGTTTTGCGGTCTTTGGTCTTTTGGGAAAGCGCTTGCATCACGAAAGCAGGGGCCTATAATCCCACAGGTCGCCCTCAGGGGCGGTGAGGACTTGCCGAATTCATGGCTCTGGAACCCTCGCAAAGCGATTCACCCCGTGCCGTCGGTCCGGCCTGGTGGCTCGTGATCGTCCTTTTGGCCGTCGTCGCCGGGGCGCTCGTGATGGAACGAAGCCGCACCGCCGTGGCGGTCGGTCAAGGCGTGGCGGAACCGCCCGTGGGGAGCAAGGGCCTGATCGCCGTGGCCGGTCAACTATCCCGAGACACGTACGGCCTCTACCTCATCGACACTGAAAAAGGTAAAATGTGCGTGTATCAGTACCAGGCGGCGAACGGGCAACTGGGCCTGCTGGCCGTCAGGAATTTCGTTTACGATATGGGTTTGGATGCGTATAACACCGTGCCCTCGCCTCGTGAGATGAAGGATCTGGTGGAGCAGCAAGGCCGCGTGGTGGTGCCGCCGCCGGCGCCGGCCAGCGCACCGGCCAAGGAATAGACGTTATGGCCAAGAAGATGTATTACACCGAGGAAGAAGCCGCCACCCTCCTGGGCGTGGAAGTAGCGGCGTTGACCACCCTGGTCCGCGATCAGAAGCTTCGCGTCTTCAAGGATGGGCCCAGGAACATGTACCGGACCGACGAGGTCGACGCGCTGGTGTCCCAGGGCGGCGCGGCCGTCGCAGAGCCGCCTGCTCCTCCTGCCTCCGAGGGAGAGATCGAGCTGGCTCCCGCCGATTCCTCCGGCACCGGTTCCATCAGCCTGGCCGATTCGGCCGTCGCGCCTTCCACGCCCGCCGGCAAGGAAGACACGGTCATCACGGCCGAGGGGTCCAGCATTTTCAGCGAGGAAGAGATCGGCGCGGAAGGCGCCGACCCCCTGGCCAAGACGCAGGTCACGATGTCGATGGAAGACCAGATCGCCGCCGACGGCAGCGGCAGCGGCAGCGGCCTGCTGGACTTGACCCGCGAGAGCGACGACACGTCGCTGGGCGAGGTGCTGGACAAGATCGAAATGGAAGGCAGCGCCGCGCCCGCCGCCCCCGAGGCGCCCGCCGCCCCAGCCGTGGAAGCGGCCATGCCGCTGGTCGTGGAAATTCCCGATCCCCTGGCTGGATTGTTCAACGGCCTGATTATCGGTTGTGCCGCGGCCGCGCTGGTGCTGGGGGCGGTGAGCATCGCCGCCATGTGCCGGGCGGTCCCCAGTTTTCTGGAGTTCTTCGCCGACTACAAAACGGTCATCCTGCTGGCGTTCGCCGTGGTGATCGGCGTGGCGGGCGTGGTGGGCCACCTGCTGATTAAACCGGCCTCCGCCAAAGGAGCCGGCGGATAATCGAAAGACTCAACCGCCGCAATTGCAGCGAGCGGCTAACCCTATACACAAGGATCATTTCGCAAGGAAAGGACGGATCCCCATGAAGACCACTCTGGCGACTGCCTTGGTCGGATGTCTGCTGGCGGGGTTGCTGAGCTCCGGCGGCTGCGTGTCCAAGGCCGACTATGACAAGCTGATGGCCATGAACCGCGCTGCCGTGGCGGAGAAGAACCAGGCCATCGCCGCCGCCCAGGAACTGCGAGCGGAAAACCAAAGGCTCACCGAGGAGCTGGAGGCCGCGCAAAAAACCCTGGAGGCCAAAAATAACGAAATCGCCCTGCTCCAGGCGGCCAAGGGCGACCTCCAGAAGAAATTCGACGACCTGATGGCCGAGTACCAGAAGCTCACCGGCCGGGCGCCGACGCCGCTGCCGGAGATCGTCCTGCCGCCCGAGCTGGACAAGCAGCTCCGCGATCTGGCGGCCGCCAATCCGGACATCATGGAATATCTGCCCAAGTACGGAATGGTCAAACTCAAAAGCGACCTGACCTTCGCCAAGGGCAGCGACCAGGTAGCCCCCAACGCCAAGGAGGCCCTGGCCAAGTTCGTCCAGATCATGGGTGGCACCACCGGCATGACGTATAACGTCTACGTGGCCGGCCACACGGACGACATCCCGATCTTGAAGCCCGAGACGAAGCGCATGCATCCGGACAACTGGTATCTGTCCGTGCACCGCGCGGTGGCCGTCGAGAAAGAGCTGTCCGCCAGCGGCATGACGCCCGAGCGGATCGGCGCGATGGGATTCGGCGAGTACCATCCGATCGTGCCCAATGCCTCCGGCAAGAAGGGCAACGCCGTCAACCGCCGTGTGGAAATCTGGATCGTTCCGCCCGACCGGTTCCTGACGCTGCCCGGCACAGCCATGGGCGAGAAGGCGGGCAGCTAGCGTACCCGCCGCACGTTTACTGCGGACCTCACCGGACCCCGACCCTTTGTCACAGACTCAGGGCCGGGGTCCTGCTTTTGGCGCGGAGTAAGGGGAGGGCACGCCAAACGAGGTGTCTATTTCCGCGTGCGCGGCGGATCTTGGTTTTTGGAGCGGCGCTGGCGGAACAGCAGGCGGATGGGGACTTCGGCGAAATCCAGGCGGTCGCGGAGCTGGTTGACTAGGAACCGCTGGTAGCCGGCGTCGAAGCTGCGGACGTCGTTGACGAAGCAGACGATCGTCGGGGGGGCGACGGCGATCTGCGCGGCGTACAGCAGACGGGGCGGCTTGGTGCCGGTCTTGTGGCTGGGGCCGCGCAGCGCGACGATCTCCCCGATGACCTTGTTGAGCCGCGGCGTCGGCACGCGCGTGTGCGACTGGCTGAAAAGCTCCTCGGCCAGGCGGATCGTCTGGCGGACGTTGAGGTTCTGCAAAGACGACACCAGACTGATGGGGGCGAACGACAATTCGGGGAACACCTTGGTCAGGTATTCCTGATAGTCCTCGGCGTCGGCGCGCTGGGCGGCCAGGTCCCACTTGTTAACCACGAGCATCACCGGCTTGCACTGCTCGGCGATGTCGCCGGCCAGGTCCTTGTCTACCTGCGAAATTTTTAACGAGGCGTCGATCATCAGCGCCACGACGTCCGCCCGGCGGATGGATCGCATCGCGCGGTGCAGGCTGTAGTATTCCACGTCGCCGGCCAGGCTCTTGCGCTTGCGAATGCCGGCGGTGTCGATGAGGGTGAACGTTCGGCCGTCCAGCTCGACCGTCACGTCGATGCTGTCGCGGGTGGTGCCGGGGGTTTCGGAGACGATCATGCGGGGCTCGCCGGCCAGGGCGTTGATGAAGGTGCTCTTGCCGGCGTTGCGCTTGCCGACGATGGCCAGCTTCATCTCTGTCCGTGGCGGGGCGGCGCCTTTAGTGAGCGCCGGTCCCAGCGCCTTGGCCACGGCGTCCAGCAGGTCGCGCGTGCCGCGAGCGTGCTTGGCCGAGACCGCCAGCGCCTTTCCGAACCCCAGCGTGTCGAATTCCTCCAGCGCCGGTTCCGCGGCTGCGTCGTCCACCTTGTTGGCCACCAGGAGGACCGGTTTGTTCTGTTTCCGCAGGCGGCGGGCGGCCGCGGCGTCCAGCGACGTGCGGCCCTGGCGGGCGTCGACCACGAACAGGATCAACGCGGCCGAGGCGAAGGCGAAGTCGATCTGCTGCTCCACCTGCTCGCCGAGGTGGTCGGCGTCCACGATGCCGATGCCGCCGGTGTCCACCAGCTCCACGTAGCCGTCGCCCACGGGCAGCGGCGAGGAGACGCGGTCCCGCGTGACCCCGGCCGTGGGGTCCACGATGGAGATGCGCCGGCCCACCAGGCAGTTCAGCAGGCTGCTCTTGCCGACGTTCGGCCGGCCCACGATGGCGACGATAGGCAAACCCATGCGTGTGTCATACCAGCGGCCGGCGAGGATGGCAACCGCCTCGCGACAGCCGCCCCGGCGAGGCGCCGCCAGTCTTGAATGCACGCCGGCCGCCCGCGACAATCGGGGCGTGACGAGGCTTTACTTCATCCTGGGCTGCACGGCCGTCGGCAAGGGCGCCGTCGGGCGGGAGCTGGCGCGTCGGGTCGGCGGGCAGATCGTCAGCGTCGATTCGATGAAGGTGTACCGGCGGATGGACATCGGCACGGCCAAGCCGCCGCCGGAGGTCCGCGCCGAAATCCCGCACCATTGCATCGACCTGGTGGAACCCGCCGAGGGCTTTTCCGTCGCCCAATACGTGGCCGCGGCCGACGCCGCCATCGCGACCGTCACCGCGGCGGGGGCGGCGCCGCTGGCGGTGGGGGGCACGAGCCTGTACATCAAGGCCCTGGCCGAGGGACTGTTCGCCGGCCCCTCGGCGGACGCGGCCTTTCGCGACGAGTTGAAGCGCCGAGCCGGCGCCGAAGGCCTGGCCGCCCTGCACGCCGAGCTGGCGGCCGTGGACGCCGAGGCGGCGGCGAGGATTCATCCCAACGACCAGCGGCGAATCCTGCGGGCGCTAGAGGTCCATCGGGCCACCGGATCGGCCATCAGCGATTTGCAGAAGCAGTGGGACTCCGGCCAGCGGCGGTACGATTGCGTGTTCATCGGCCTGCGGCGAGACCAGGAGGACCTGAACCATCGGATTAATACCCGCGTCAAACGCATGATCGAGGCCGGCCTGGAGCGCGAGGTGGCGGCGCTGCTGGCGGAACCGGCCGGCCTATCGATGCAGGCGGCGGCCGCGGTGGGCTATGCGGAGATCATCGCCCACCTTGGCGGGCGGATGACGCGCGAGGAGGCCGTCGAGCGGATCAAGATCAACACCCGCCACCTGGCCAAGAAGCAGCGGACCTGGCACCGGCGATGGCAGGACGTGCGGTGGTTCGATCTGTCGCCCGACGCGGTGCCGGAGGCAACGGCCGAGGAGATTTTGCGACAGGTGGATTTCGTTCTATGAGCGATTCAGCCAAAAACTACGAGGCGTTCATGGGTGCGGCCCTGGAGCAGGCGGCTGCGGCGGCCGCGGCGGGCGACGTGCCCATCGGCGCCGTGATCATTCGCGACGGCCGAATTCTGGCCGCTGCCCACAACCGCCGCATCCTCGACGCCGATCCCACCGCCCACGCCGAGATGCTGGCTATCCGCGCTGCGGCCGCGGCCGTCGGCGACTGGCGCCTGACCGGCTGCACGATGGTGGTGACGCTGGAGCCCTGCGCCATGTGCGCGGGGGCGATCGTCCTGGCCCGGCTGGACCGGCTGGTGTACGGCGCCGACGACCCCAAGGCCGGGGCGGTCCGCACCCTCTATCGGCTGTGCGAGGACGAGCGCCTCAACCACCGCCTGGAGGTTTTTTCCGGCTGCCGGGCCGAGGAGTGCGGGCGGCTGCTGAGCGAATTTTTCCGCCGCCAGCGCGCCGAGGGCAAGAAGTAGTCCACCGGCCTGGCTGGGACCGCTTAGCGCTACTCTGACGGAATGCCGAGTGGTATTATTCCAAGATTCGACCTTCATGACGAAGCAGGCGGGGAGCCGAGGCGAAAGGACATGGAATATTCAGAATCGCCGGGACGGTCGCGAATGGCGTGGGCCGACTATGTGCTGGTGGCCCTGGTCGCGGGGGTGATCGTCTTCTGGCGGCTGGGGGCCGTCACCCTCGACGACCACGAGTGCAAGCTGGCGCTGGCCGTGCGGACCATGGTCACGCCGTCGGTTTGGCTGATTCCCAGCGACAAAGTTCGCGACATTCCGGCCGACACGCCGGCCCGCCATTGGCTGGTGCCCGTGGAGAACGGCCGGCCCCGCCTGGGCAAGACGCCGCTGCCTTATTGGGCAGCCGCCTGCGTCGCCGAGGTGCAGCGGGCGATGGGGGACGACAAGCCGGCCGTGAATTCCGTAACGGTCCGCCTGCCCCCAGCCGTTTCAGCGGTGCTGTGCGCCCTGGTCGTGCTGGCGTTGGGGAGGAGGATGTTCGGGCAGCGTGCGGCGCTGCTGGGCGCCCTGTTGTTGGTCACGTGCGTCGGGTTCCAGAAATGGGGGCGCAACGCCCGGCCGGAGATGGAACTGTGCCTCCTGGTGACGGCCGCGATGGCGGCGTTCTATTTCGGCATCGAGGCCAACAGCCGTTCGTCGCATCTGGCGTGGATGGTGATCTTCTGGGTGCTCCTGGGGCTGGCCAATCTCGCCAAGCAATTCGTGCCGTTCCTGGCCGCCTGGCCGATCGTCGTCTATCTGTTCTGGCGGCAGTCTTTCCTGAATCGCGGCGACGGGACCTCTCTAAGGTGGCTTCGAATCTTCCTGATCGCCACCGCCGTCGGCCTGGCGGTGCAGGTGATCATCTCCCTGGTTCCGTTCCTGCAATGGTGGCGGCGGGTGGGGATCAGCGACGACCTAGGCTCCTACCTCATGATCGCCGTGGCCTTCGGGCTGCCGGTACTTGGGTATCTGGCGGTCAGCAGACCGTGGCGGCAGATTCTAGCTCTTCTGCCGACGGCCGTGCCGGGACTGGTGCTGGCTGTGGCGATGTTCGCCTGGTGGCTGATCTACGTTCGCGGACTGTTCCCCCAGTTGGCCGACGAGGTTTTCGCTCACGAGGTGACCGATCGCGGTGCGGGCGTGGCAGGATGGACCGTGGACACGCCGGACCGATATGGAGTGGCCCTGCTGTGCTATTTGTTGCCCTGGCTGGGCCTGGTGCCGGGGGCCTGCGCCGTGGCGCTGATGCGTCGATTCCAACAGTACCGCAGCGGCCTGGTGTATCTGCTGCTGTGGTGCGTGGGGTTTGTGGCTATTTTCTCGGCGATGGCCGGCAAGCGCGAGCACTATATTCTGCCGATGCTCCCGGCCTTCTGCCTGCTGATGGGGTTTGTGGCGGAGGACGTGTTCTTCAAGCACGCCTGGATCGGTCCGACGCTGGCCCGTTGGCTCGGTGCGGCTTACGGGGCGACGGGCCTGGTCGCCGTGGCGATAGCCGCCATAAAATATTCGACGACGAGACACGATGTCCGATGGCTTCACATGAGCATTGTGGCGGCGGTGGTGTCGTTGCCGGTGGTCCTGGGGGGGTGGCTGATGTGGCGGCGGCGCTTTCACGCCGGGTTGGCCCTGCTGTTGGCCTCGATGACGCTGGTGTATGTCGCCTACTATCAGCGGGGGGAACTGTGGGACTATAACCGGCCCGTGGCAGAATTTGCGACGTCGGCGGCGAGGATAATCCCCCCCGACGCCCCCGTGTATAACTGGGGCGGTTCGCAGACCAAGATCCCCTTCTATTTCGGCCGATACGTTCCCACGCTCCAGTGGTATACGGCGGAGCACGATGAGGGAAGCGACACGTCTAATCGTGAAGCGATTGCGTGGCTGGCTGAAGACCCTTCCCGAGGGCCGTGGATATTCGGCTACGGGAAAGATGATTCAATTTTGCTTCCCCTGGGATATACCTCCGTGCTTCGGGCGGCTGGCGGAGAGGCAAAGAAAAAAGAAGTCTTCGCCCTTTACCACCGCTCCGTAGAAACCTCGCCGGCCTCCGCTCCCGCCAGCGCCTCTCAGCCGCGATGAAAGTGTCTTTCGGCCGCGATATCTGCGCCGTGCTTGGCCGGTCGGCTTACGCGCCGGCCTTGCGGCCGAATTTTTGGCGGAGGAAGGTGATTATCGCCGGCAGCAGGGAGATCACGATGATGGCCACCACGACCAGCTCGAAGTGTTTTTGGACGAACGGATGTCCGCCGAAGAAGTAGCCGGCCAGCACGCAGAGGTCGATCCAGGCCACCGTGCCGATGACGCTGAAGGCCAGGAACCGCGGATAGTTCATCTTGCCGATGCCGGCCACGAACGGCACGAAGGTGCGGATGATCGGCAGGAACCGGCCGATGGCCACCGCCTTGCCGCCGTGCCTTTCATAGAAGGCATGGGCGCGGTTGAGGTACTCCTTGTTGAGGAATCGCACGTGTTCCTTGGAGAAGACCTTTGGCCCCACGAAGCGGCCGATCCAGTAATTGGTCGAGTCGCCGCCAAGGGGGGCCAGACACAGGATGGGGATCAGCGTGCTCAGGTGGAGCTGGCCGCTGGCGGCGAAACATCCGCCGACGAACAGCAGCGAGTCGCCCGGCAGGAACGGCGTGACCACGAAGCCCGTCTCGCAGAAAATAATCACGAACAGGATCAGATAGACCCAGGAATGGTATTCCTGAATCACCTGGCCCACGAATTCCTTGAGGTTGGTGAACAGGTCCAGAACGTGGATGGTCAGTAGCACTTCCATGGTCCGAACAGTAAAGCGAGTTGGACCGGCCCTGTCAAACCTTCCGGCCGCAAATCCGCAGCGTAATCCGTTCACGCCGCTGGCTCGCATCTGCTAGGATCATCGCATGCCTTCGGAACGCTCCAAAGTGATTGTGGCCATGAGCGGAGGGGTGGATTCCTCCGTGGCCGCGGCCCTGCTGAAGCAGCAGGGCAGGGAGGTCGTCGGCGTGTTCCTGTGCCTGGGCCGGGCGGTGCCGGCGGACGCGGTCTCGCGCGGTTGCTGCTCGCCGCAGGACGCCGCCGACGCGCGCAGGGTGGCCGAGGCGCTGGGCATCGACCTGCACGTGCTGAGGGCGGACGAGGCGTTCGAGCGGATCATCGATGACTTCGCGGCCGAGTACGCCCGCGGCCGAACGCCCAACCCCTGCATCCGCTGCAACGCGGAGATCAAGCTCGCCCGGCTGATCGCCCTGGCCGACGCGCTGGGCGCCGGCCACGTCGCCACCGGCCACCATGCACGGATGGTCACCGTCGCCGGCCGGCGCGCCATCGCACGCTCGCGGGCGGCGGCCAAGGACCAGTCCTACGCCCTGTTTGCCGTGCCGGCGGCTTGGCTGGACAGGCTCCTGCTGCCGATCGGCGAGGTGGAGGACAAATTGGCCGTCCGTCGCATCGCCCGCGAGCTTGGCCTGGCCGTCCACGACAAGCCCGACAGCCAGGAAATATGTTTTGCCGACGGTGACGATTACACCGCCGTCCTGGCCGCCCGCGCACCGGAGGCCCTTCGGCCGGGCGATATCGTCAACGCCGCTGGAAAAATCCTGGGCCGCCACGAGGGCGTCGGGCGATTTACCATCGGCCAGCGCCGCGGCCTGGGCGTGGCCGCCGGATCGCCCCTGTACGTCACGGCCATCGACGCCGCCTCGGCCACCGTGACCCTGGGGCCGCGGGAAGAACTGCTGACGCGCCGGCTGAAGGCCTCCGCGGCGCATTGGCAGCAGCCGGTGGACGCGAACATAGAAAAAAGTTTTCACGCGATCGTGCAGATTCGCTACAACCACCGCGGCGCCGAGGGAACCGTGCGGCTGACCGGCCCCGACAGCTTCGAGGTAGACTTCGCCAGGTCCGTCTCGGCCGTAACGCCGGGCCAGGCCGCCGTCGTGTATGACGGCGACGTGCTGCTCGGCGGGGGATGGATTGTCTGATGCCGGCGTGGCGGATGTTGCAGAGCGTGGCGAGGAAAGATAGACTACCGCCTCTCTTTTTAGACGATGACAGAGAAGGATAATGGACATCGTTAATCACAACAGCCTGGCCGCGACGGTGGACACCGTGAACGAGGCCTTCTTTTTCGAGAGGCGATTGTCCGCCGAGCAGAGTCACCAGGCGGCGGACTGGATCGCCTCCCGCCAGGGGCTGGCCGGGTCCTATGCGGGCATGTTCGCCCCCACCAAGCGGGACTTCACGCAGGGCCTGAGGCTGTTCACCGGCGAGCGCGTTACCTCGCGGGCGGGAGTGTCGCACATCCTCGGCCAGGAGGCTTGCCGGGCGATCATCCTGCTGGGCAGCCCCACGGCCAAGTCCGCCGACGCCCTGGCCAAGGCGACGGCCGGCATGCTTCGGCGTCTTGGACCGGCCTCGTCGCGGCCGAATGGGATGTACTGTTGCGTCAAGTGCTCTTGCGCCTATTGGCGGCACCTGGCCGTCGGCGGCCTGGCCGACCAGACCGAGCAACTCGAGGCCGGGATGAGGACGCTGAGGGCCCGCCGCGATGGCGAAGGCAAGTGGCGAAGCTTTCCATTCTTCTACACCCTGCTGACCCTCAACGATCTGACGCTCCACAGCGCGTTCGACGAGATGCTCTACGCCGCACCGGTCCTGGAGCGGTTCCTCAAAGGCCGCCGGCGAGAGGGAGAAATCTATCGTCGCCGCAGGCTGCTGGTGGAGAAGGTACTAGGCCGGTGCTGAAACAGGCCGGATCGATCCTGGCGATTCATCCTGGCGCGATGGGGGACGTGATTCTCTTCGGCCACCTGCTCGGTGCCCTGGGCGGTCCTGTTACGCTCGTGGCCGGGAAAGAAAAAGCCACCCTCCTTGCCGGCCTCGGCGTGGCGAAGCGGGCCGTGGATTTCAACGCCCTGCCCATGCA
>JBEKZI010000090.1:0-8368 GCA_049510055.1 Phycisphaerae bacterium
CGACCACGCCGCCGTGGCCGTGGGCGACGGTGCAGTTGGAAATGGTCACGTTCTCGGTGGGCCGGCCCAGCTTTTGCCCGGCCTCGTCGCGCCCGCTCTTGAGGCAGATGGCGTCGTCGCCCACGTCAAAGTGGCTGTCGGTCACCAGGCAGTTGCGGCAGCTGTCCAGGTCCAGGCCGTCGCCGTTCTGGCTCCACCAGGGGTTCAGCACCTTCACGCGGCGAATCGTCACGCCGTCGCACAGCAGGGGGTGCAGGTTCCAGGCGGGGGAGTTCTGGAACGTCGGGCCCTCCAGGAGCACGTCGCGGCATTCCGTCAGCTCCAGCAGGCAGGGGCGCAGGAATTCCCGCACCGGCTCGTAATCCTCCAGGCGAGGCGTTTTGCCGCCGGCGCGCAGCTTGCCCAGGTACGCCCGGGCGTCCCGCGCCCGGGCCGTCGGCCACCAGATTTTGCCGCTTTCGTCGGTCGCCCCGCCGCTGGCCAGCAGGTCCGCCCATTGCTGGGCGGTCATCTTGGACTTTTTGACCGGCCGCCAGGCCTGGCCCTGGCCGTCGAAGACGCCCTGGCCGGTGATAGCGACGTGGCACAGGTCGCGCCCGTGGATGGGCGCCGTGCAGCGGACCCGCTGCTCGCCCTCGTAGTGTGTCTGCACCAGGGGATAGTCGCCGTACTCGCGGCTGAACAGGATGGTCGCCCCGGCCTCGACGTGCAGCTCCACGTAGCTCTGCAGGCCGATGGGGCCGGTCAGGTACGTCCCCGGCGGGAACAGAACCGTCCCGCCGCGTGCCGCCGCGGCCGCCTTGATGGCCTCGGCGATGGCCTGGGTGTTCTTGGTCTTGCCGTCACCGACGGCGCCGTAATCCGCCACGTTGAAGACGCTACTCACATTTCGCTCCTATCTAATTCGGGCAGTGGTTCTCCGATTTCGGTCAGGGCCACGCCCAGCAGTTTTTGCGCCAGGGCGTCGATGGCCTCGGCGGGTCCGGAAAAGTGGAACGTTCGATGGCTGTGCGTGATGGCCCTTCCTTTGGTCAGCTCGGCCGCCGGGCTGGAGGTCTCCAGTTCGTAGAACGGCCCAAGCTGGCCGGCGCCGGGTGCGGCCTCGCCGTCGTTATAGCTGTTCACGGCGTCGCCGGTGAAGGGCTTTTTCTGCATTTCCCACAGGCTGTTGACGTACGGCCGCTTGCCGGCGTTCCTCGGCAGGCTGAATTGCACGACCGTCAGCACGCCGCTGTCGGGATCAAAGCTGCCTAGTAAATTCTTGGCCCGGTGCGGCGAGACGCCGATCTTGCTGCGGTATCGGCCGTCGCACGTCAGTAGCAGGTGATCTTCCGCCACGCGGCAGCGCTCCGGCGGAAGCTGGCCGAAGTAGTTGGTCGTCGCCTTGGGTCCGAGCTTGCGATCCGGCCCGGCCTTGAAGGGCACGATCACCTTGCCGCGGGGCAGGGGTTTGAACTGGCCGAGAATCCAGATGCTGACCAGACCGCCGGCCTTGGTCCAGGGCTTCTGGCCGGTGTTGGTCAGCGTGTTGCAGGACTCAAAGCCCACCATTTTCACGGCCGAGGGGATGGGCGTCCCAAGCAGTTTGCCGGCCGCCGGCGGCGAGATGATCGAGACGGTGCGATGGACCCCGCAGCGGAACGTCGTGCCGGCGTAGTTGGTCACGTCCATCTGGCGGGTCATCGTGACGGCGTTTTTGGCGGCCTTGGCGACTTGGAAGTCGCCGGTGTTGAAGGCGGGCGGGGTCTTCCAGTGGGCCACGTCGAACGGTTCGCCGGCCGCGTGGAACAGGCCGAACTGCCCGGATTCCGGCCCCAGCCAGAAGCGGTCCTCGCCGCCGTAATTGTTGAAGTGGACGTCCTCGGCGCCGGCGACGATGAATCGCGCGTTCAGCCAGCCGAAGCTCGCCCCGTCCGACCCGGCCAGCGTGGAGGTCATCACGCGGCCCTGGTAGGCCGGGGCCACGGCCACCTTGGCGGTCCCGGCCGCCAGTTCCAGGACCTGCGTGTAGCGGGACAAGAACGCCACGTCGTCGGCATAGGTGTTCGCGAGCGTAGGGTTATCCTTTCTGGGGTCTGTGGGAAAAAAGTAATAATAATTCGTGGGAGTACGGATGTCCACGGCCAGGGCGACGGGCCGGCGGGCGCAGGCGGCCGCATGATTGGTAAAGGTGCGCTCGGACGTGTACAATCGGCACGCATGTGCGGCATTTGCGGCATCGTCGATTGGACGGGAAAGCAAATCGAATCCTCGCGCCTCGTCGCCATGCGCGACCTCATGACGGCCCGGGGGCCGGACGATGCCGGGCTGTACCTCGAGCGGGGCGTGGGGCTGGGCCACCGGCGGCTGAGCATTATTGACTTGTCCGCCGCGGCCCGCCAGCCAATGGCCAACGAGGACGGGACGATTCAACTGGTCTACAACGGGGAGATCTACAATTTCCTGGACCTCCGCAAGGAACTGCTGGCCGCGGGGCATCGCTTCGTGTCGCGGAGCGATACGGAGGTCCTGGTCCACGGCTACGAGCAGTGGGGCATTGACGGGCTGGTGAAACGCATTGAGGGCATGTTCGCCTTCGCGATCTGGGACGGGGGCCGGCGGCAGCTGCATCTGGTCCGCGACCGCTTGGGCAAGAAACCCCTGTTCTACCGCCAGACCGCCGGCCGTTGCGTCTTTGCCAGCGACATCAAGAGCATTTACCTGGAAGCCGACGGGCGGCTGGCCCCCGATGAGCGGGCGATTGACGAATTCCTCTACTACACGGTGATCTCCCAGCCGCGGACGATCTTCGCCAACGTGCGCAAGCTGTCAGCGGGACACGTCGCCACGTTCCAGGAATCCGGCGGGACGGTGAGGTCGTACTGGCAACCGGACTTTACCGCCAAGGCGGCCAAGTCGGTCGACCAGTGGCTCGAAGGGATCGACTGGCACCTCCACAGGGCCGTGAAGCGGCGGCTGATTTCCGACGTGCCCATCGGGGCCTTCCTCAGCGGCGGGGTGGACAGCGGTTGCGTCTGCGCCGTCATGGCCAAGGAGGCGTCGGTGACGCCGCGGACGTTCTCGGTGGGTTTTGCCGACGCCCCGGATTGGGACGAGCGCCGCTACGCCCAGGCCGTGGCCCGGCACATCGGTTCGGATCACGCCGAGCTGCTGGTCGATCCGGACGTCGCGCCGATCCTGGCGCAATTGGTCTGGCAGCACGGCGAGCCGTATGGGGATTCGTCCATGGTGCCGACGTTCCTCATCGCCCGCGAGGCCCGCAAGCACGTGACCGTCGTGCTGACCGGAGACGGCGGCGATGAGGCCTTCGCCGGCTACAGCCGCCACCTGCGGTCCGCTCTGCCGGAGCGGTACGCCTATCTGCCCGGCCTGGTGACCGGCTGGCTGATTCCGGCAGCCTCGCGGTTGCTGGCGGCGATGGCCGGGCGAACGACGCTGGCCCACAATTTCCAGCTTGCGGCCGATTATCTCAGCGGCCGCCGCGAGGCGCTGGCCTATAGCACGTGCTGGTTCGACGCCTGGCGGCGCGAGCTGTACAGCGACGATTACATGGCGCGATTGGGCGGGTGGCATCCGCTGGAGACCCGCCGGCCGCTGCTGAACATGCTGGCGGGGCCGACGAGCCTGGACCGCGCCCTGGAATATCTGATGCGGACCACGCTCTGCGACGACTACCTGACCAAGGTGGACGTCGCCACCATGGCCAACTCGCTGGAAGCGCGGTGCCCGTTCCTGGACGCCGAACTGCTGACTTTTGCCATGACCATCCCTTCGGAGCTTCTGGTCTCAGGCTGGCAGAAAAAGGCCCTGCTGAAGCGATATGCCCAACATCTTATTCCACAAGAGGTTATCTATCGCAAAAAACAAGGGTTCGCCGTGCCCATCCGACGTTGGTTCCAAAACGAATGGCGCCTTCCCTTGGAGCGGTTCCTGCTTTCCAAGCAGGCCTGCCAGCGGGGTTATTTCAGGCCATCGACGGTCAGGCAGGTGCTCCAGGAGCACGCCGCCAGCCGGCGCAATCATGCAGGGCGGATATGGACGCTGTTGGTCTTTGAGATTTGGAACCGGCTGTTCGTGGACCGGACCATGACCGCCGCCGACCCCGTACTGGTCTGAGTGGATGCGGCCGGGAGTGAACTTTCCCCCCCGTCCGGCCGATAGTAACAAATAGGAAAGACCTTCCTACCGCGTCGAGGCGAGGCGGTCGTGCAGCAAACAGGCCGTCGGCGAGCCGGCGGCTTGATACGCCTCCCGGCCGTTTGTAGAATGTATAAATGAGTCCCGCTGTGCCGGGGACATGGAGTTACCAAGTTATGTTGGAACGACTTACCGAGCGGGCCAAAAAGGTCCTGGCGCTTGCCAATCAGGAAGCCCAGCGGTTCAACCACGAGTGTGTCGGCACCGAGCATTACCTCCTGGGGCTGGTGAAGGAGGGCACGGGCGTCGGCGCCAACGTGCTGAAGAACCTGGGGCTGGACCTGCATCGCGTCCGCCTGGAGGTGGAGAAGGTCGTCCGCCCCGGGCCGGAAATGGTCCAGATCAGCGCACTGCCCAAGACCCCCCGCGCCAAGAAGGTGCTGGAGTACGCGCTGGAAGAAGCCCGCAACCTGAATCACAACTACATCGGCACCGAGCACATCCTGCTGGGCCTGCTGCGCGAGCGGGATTGCGTGGCCGCCCAGGTGCTCATGAACATGGGGCTGAAGCTGGAAGACGTCCGCGCCGAGGTGCTGGAGCTGATCGGCGCCGGTCCGGACCAGGCGGCCGAGGATCAGGCCCAGGCCACGGTGGGCGAGGCCCCGGCCAAGCGGCCCAAGAGCAAGACCCCGGCCCTGGACAGCTTCGGCCGCGACCTGACGGAACTGGCCCGCGAAGGGCAGTTGGACCCGGTCATCGGCCGGGAAGACGAAATCGAACGCGTCGTGCAGGTGCTGTGCCGGCGCACGAAGAACAACCCCGTGCTGCTGGGCGAGGCCGGCGTGGGCAAGACGGCCATCGTCGAGGGCCTGGCGCAGAAGATCGTCGGCCATGACGTGCCGGAGCTGCTGCACGATCGGCGGATCGTCGCGCTGGACCTGGCGATGATGGTGGCCGGCACCAAGTACCGCGGCCAGTTCGAGGAGCGCATCAAGGCCGTCATGAACGAGGTCCGCCGGGCCAAGAACGTCATCCTGTTCATCGACGAGCTGCACACCCTGGTGGGCGCCGGCGGGGCCGAGGGCGCCATCGACGCGGCCAACGTGCTCAAGCCGTCGCTGTCGCGCGGCGAGATCCAGTGCATCGGCGCCACCACGATGGACGAGTACCGCAAGTACATCGAGAAGGACGGCGCCCTGGAGCGGCGGTTCCAGACCATCATCGTCAACCCGCCCAACCGCGATCAGACGCTGAACATTCTTCGCGGCCTGCGCGACCGCTACGAGGCGCACCACCGCGTGCACATCACCGACCATGCCCTGGAGCAAGCGGTGGAGCTGTCCAGCCGCTACGTCACCGGGCGCGTCCAGCCGGACAAGGCCATCGACGTCATCGACGAGGCCGGCGCCCGCGTGCGCCTCAAGACCATGACCAAACCGCCCAACCTCTCGGAGCTGGAGGCCGACATCACGCGCCTTCAGACTGAGAAGGACGAGGCCGTCAAGAGCGCCGACTACGAGCGTGCGGCCGAGCTGCGCGATCGGGCCGAGAATCTGCGGGCCGAAAAGGACCGCCTCCAACGCGACTGGAAAGAGCAGGCCGACAAGGCCGGCGGCACGGTCGACGAGGAAGTGGTGGCCGAGGTGGTCTCCAAGATGACCGGCGTGCCCCTGACCCGCCTGGAGAAGGAAGAGGCCCAGCGGCTGCTGGAACTGGAAAACGAGTTGCACAAGCGCGTCGTCAGCCAGGACGAGGCGATCAAGGCGGTGGCCAAGAGCATCCGTCGCGCCCGCGCCGGCCTGAAGGACCCGCGCCGGCCCATGGGCAGCTTCATCTTCGCCGGGCCCAGCGGCGTCGGCAAAACGCTGCTCTCTAAGGCGCTGGCCGAGTTCATGTTCGGCGACGAGGAAGCCCTGATCCAGATCGACATGTCGGAGTACATGGAGAAGCACAACGTCTCCCGGCTGATCGGCGCCCCGCCCGGCTACGTCGGCTACGAGGAAGGCGGCCAGCTCACCGAGCGCATCCGCCGCCGGCCGTACGCCGTCGTGCTGCTGGACGAGATCGAAAAGGCCCACCCCGATGTGTTCAACACGCTGCTCCAGATCATGGAAGAAGGCCATCTGACCGATTCCTTCGGCCGGCGGGTCGACTTCCGCAACACCATCGTGATCCTGACGACGAACATCGGCGCCGAGCTGATCAAGAGCGGCGGCGGTTTCGGCTTCAGCAAGCGGGACGAGGAATCCACCTACGAGAAGATGAAAGACCTGCTGCACAAAGAGGTGGAGCGGCACTTCCGGCCGGAATTCCTCAACCGCCTGGACGACGTGATCGTGTTCAAGGCCCTCAGCCGCGACGACCTGGTCACGATCGTGGACTACGAGCTCCGCAAGGTCCGCCAGCGCTTGGCCGACGAGCATCACCTGGAGATCGATCTGACCGAGGACGCCCGGCAGTTCCTGATCGAGCGGGGCTACAATCCCGACTTCGGCGCCCGGCCGCTGCGGCGGGCGATCGAGCAGTACGTCGAGGACCCCATCAGCGAGGAGGTCCTGCGCGGCGCCTACAAGAATGCCGCCAAGATCGTCGTCTCGCTGGCGACGGCGGCCGAGGGCACCGAGCCGCATCTGCGCTTCACGCCCACCGGCCAGAAGGCCGCGCCCGGCGGCAAGCTCCAGGAAGTGCACGAGGGCACGTGACGGCCGACCGCACCCCCCGGTAGCCTGCGGCCGGGCGGTGAAAGTCAGCGGCAGACATAATTTTTGACGACAAGACGCCCCGGCGGAACACCGCTGGGGCGTCGCTGTTTTTCGCCTCTGCCGAGAACGTCGCCGGCAATGATATGGCCGCGCGGCGGGGGATAGTTGGTGCAGACAAAAGGGCGGCGCGATAAAGTATCGCTCCGCGATTTTGGGCTTCGATGCGGAGGAATTAAAGGAACACAGTGACGGAGCGTGCGTCAAAACCATTAGCGGACTCACCGGCCGTCCAGCCCGCCGGCCAGACGATTGCCTTCGAGGACCAGGGCCTGATCGAGCGTTGCCGCCAGGGCGAGATGCAGGCCTTTGGCCTCCTGGTGGCCAAGTACCAGGACCGGATCTTCAACCTGGTCCGGCGGATGTGCCCGCGGCAGGCGGACGCCGAAGAATTGGCCCAGGAGGCTTTTCTGCGGGCGCTGGAAAAATTGGATCAGTTCCGCGGGCAGAGCCAGTTTTACACCTGGCTGTTCCGCATCGCCTCGAACCTGGCGATTTCTCACTGCCGGCGGAACGGCCAGATACGCTTTGCGCCCCTGGGCGACCGGGAAGACGGCGCCGCCGGCCAGGCCGCCCGGCACCGCTCGATGGCGCAGCCGGCCGCGGACCCCCAGGCGGCTGCGATGTCCGCCGAGACGGCTGCCCGCGTGACCGAGGCGCTGGACGGGCTGGACGAAGAGCACCGATTGATCGTGGTCCTCCGCGACGTGGAGGACATGGACTACGCCGCGATTGCCGCCGTCCTGGAGGTGCCCATCGGGACGGTCAAGAGCAGGCTGCACAGGGCCCGGACCCTGCTGAAGGAAAAACTCACGGGCCTGGTATAGTCGAATGCGAGACCGAAAGAACATAGCCGAGCAGTTGTCCGCCTATCTGGACGGCGAGCTGAGCGACGAGCAGGCCCGCCGCGTCCGCAAGGCCCTGAAGGACGATCCGTCGCTGGCCAGAGAGTTGGAGGCCCTCAAGGCGGCGCGGGAGCTGGTGCATTCGCTTCCCCCGCACAAGGCCCCGGAAGATTTCACCGCCGCGGTGCTGGAGCGGGCGGAGCGGTTGCGGCTGGTGGCGCCGGCCCCGGTTGCGGCGGGCAGGTGGTCGATTAACTGGGTGTCGCTGGCCACGGCCGCGATCGTGCTGATCACGGTGGGCATCGGCGTGGTGGTGACGTTGCGGCTGACGCTGACTCCAAGCTGGACGGAGAAGGTCGCCCGCAAGCAAGTCTCCAACGAGCCAGCCGCCACGACGCCTTCCGGAAGCGCCGCGACAAAAGAAGTCGCCGCTACCCCTGTCGCATTGGCCCCGCAGGAGGCCAAGTCGCTTCGCTCTTTAGGCGCCGTCAGCGGCAGTTTATCGCAGACCGGTGCGCCGTCGCCTACCGGCGGGGGGGAGGAGAAAGCAGAGGCGCTCTCGGTGGCCGCGGCGCCGAGCCCGCTGGCCGGTTCTGCTGTCGACGTCGTGACAGGAGACAACAAACT
>JBEKZI010000091.1:0-8160 GCA_049510055.1 Phycisphaerae bacterium
CGTCGGTGCAGCGCCAGGAAGCGACCGCGGATCTGCGCATCGATAGCATCGCTCTTCGCGAACCATTGAGCTGCTTCCAGCTCATCAAACCAGAAATGCAGAATCTCGCCTACCCAGGCTGGCTCGATAACATTGCTGGCCGAATGCGTGACGGACATTATTCCGTCAGACGGGCCAGACGCAGGGATGAGCCAAGTTGCTCGGCATCTGCCGGATTCTTGAACGGCAACTTACTCATGAAGTGCGTAATCGAGAAGTCTGGTTTCATGGATAGACATTCTATAGCGCTGGTTTTGGCACGATGCACGTCGCCCAGCTTGGCATGACATCCGGCGATCAGCGCTGCATAGAAATAGGTGCGAAGCCGCGCGCGGCTGAGCGTCGACAGGGCATCCGCGTATCGACCCAGGCTCATGCATGCCAGGCCAGCGGAGCGCCAGCACCACGCCTGATCGAAGTATGGGTCGATCTCTCGAGACCTTGCGAACCAAGTCAGGGCCTCTTCCGGCTCACCAGCATAAACCAGAATGGATCCCAGATCGGCTGCGTTCCATTGGCTGTTTGGATTGATCTCGACAGCCCGCCGGCTGTATTGCACGGCCAGCTCGAAAAAACGTCGATGCACACAGACGTGGCCGAGGATCGCATGGCAGGTGCTCTCACCGGCGTCGAGTTCGACAGCCCGCATGGCGAGGACGTATGCCCTTTCCAATGCGGCAGCCGAGCTTCTCGGGCCGTCGTCCCATTGTGAATAGGACAGCGCCGCCAGTACCGCGTGTGCGAGTGCATAGCCGGGGTCAAGCTCGATCGCTTTTTCGACCAGTCGCGTGGCCTCCGTTCCGCCCTCTGGATCGTCCCAGGACAATGAATTGGCCTTCAATACACACTCGTACGCAGCCAGACTCAGCGGCGGCTTGCGGCGCACTCGCTCGGTATCAGAGGCTTCTACGCGACCGACGAGCGTGCTGACGATCGTTTGTACCACCCGATCCTGGACGAAGAAGATCTCGTCCAGCCCCCGGTCGAATTTTTCGCCCCAGATATGGCTGCCGGTGGCAGCGTCGATCAACTGGGCGCTGATACGGATACGTTCGCCTATGCGCCGGACACTACCTTCAACCACAAAACGAACGTCCAATTCGCGAGCGACCTGCTTCATATCGACTGCGGCACCGCGATAGCGAAACGAGGCCGAGCGGGAACGCACTGAAATACGCCGCCAGCGCGAGAGCTCGGTAATGATGTCCTCGGTGACACCGTCGCTGAAGTACTCCTGTCCCGGATCGCCACTCAAATTGAGGAACGGGATGACTGCGATCGACGGTTTGTCGCTTAGTGCCGGGGCCACGCTCGCATTGGAAGTTGAGTCGGTCGGCGGGTCCACCCACGGCGACACAGGCGCAATGAGTCGATAGCCTCGACGTGCGACATTGGCGATGTATCTAGGGTTTTTTGGATCATCGCCAAGGGTGCGCCGAAGGGCAGCCACGGCGGCGTACACGGAGTCGGGGCTGACGACCACGTTTTTCCAGACCAGATCCAGCAGTTCGTCGACGCTAAGTACCTCACCTGCCCGCTCTGCGAGGCAAATCAGCAGCTGCATCGACTTGGGTTCGAGCTTGATCGTGTGACCTTCTTTGCAAATCTCGTCCAGCGTCGGATCCACACGCAACTCAGCGATCCGAAGTAAGGAACGACCGGCTGAACTAATGGGTGACATCGCAACTCAATGAATGAGCGAAGATTTTTGCTATTCGATCGGCTTTCTCGACGCGCTTGCAATTATACGCCTTGCCGCGGCCGAGACCCTCACGAGGATGGGAGTCGACATGATCTGGCTCGGTGACGACGTGGGCCAGCAGCAGAACGTCGCGCCCTGGACGGGCTACGTGTCCGTCAACGTGCCCGAGCCGGCGACGCTGTCGCTGCTGGGCGCAGGCAGCCTCCTGGCGGTCCTGCGGCGCAGACGACGCTGAACCGCCGCGCCGCAAGCCTCACGGGCCGCTGCAAGACAACGCGGGCGAGCGCCTCTCCTCCGGCGCCGCCCGCGTTTTTATGGACCCGGCAACAGTCCCTCCGCAGCCAGGGCGTTGAAAGCTCTCTTTGCAGCCGATATCGTGGCCACCATCGATCGCCTTGGGCGGCCGCGGCCACGACGATAGAATGAAGAAAGAGAGTCTTTCGATGAGCCTTATTTCCAAAATCGCACCGGCGGGACAGCACCTTTCCGAGGCCGATTCGCAGCGGATCGTCTCCGCCGCCGCGGCCGCGATGGGCCTGCGCGGCAAGAGGGTCTTAGTCCTCCTACCCGACTACACGCGCACCTGCCCGCTGCCGATGCTCACGCGGCAGCTTCACGCGGCCATCGCCCCGACGGCCGCCAAGCTGGACTTCCTGATCGCCCTGGGCACGCACCCGCCGATGAGCGAGCAGCAGATCGACCGCCTCGTCGGCGCCAAGGCCGGCGAGCGGAAGAAAGTTTTTCATAACAGCCAATTCTTCAACCATTGCTGGAACGATCCGGCCGCGCTGACCACCCTCGGCACGCTGCCGGCGGCGGAGATTCACAAGATCACCGGCGGCCTGTTCGAGATGGACGTGCCCGTCACCATCAACAAGCTGGTGTTCGACTACGACGTCGTGCTGATCGCCGGGCCGGTCTTCCCGCACGAGGTGGTGGGCTTTTCCGGCGGCAGCAAGTACTTCTTCCCCGGCATCTGCGGCGGGGAGCTGCTGAACTTCTTCCACTGGCTGGGGGCGGTCATCACCAATCCCAAGATCATCGGCCACAAGCACACGCCCGTCCGCGCCACGCTGGAGGCGGCCGCCCGCATGCTGAAGTTCGAAAAGTTCGCCCTGAGCATGGTGGTCGCCGAGCACGAGCTTGCGGGCATGTTCTTTGGGGAAGTGCGCGAGAGCTGGTCGCACGCGGCGGACCTGTCCGACACGCTGCACATCGCGTACGAGGACAAACCGTTCGCCTCGGTGCTGTCGGCCGCGCCGGAGATGTACGACGAACTGTGGACCGGCGGCAAGTGCATGTACAAGCTGGAGCCCGTCGTGGCCGACGGCGGCGAGCTGATTATCTACGCCCCGCACATCACGCACATCTCCGCCGCCCACGGAAAGCTCATCGAGAAAATCGGCTACCACACGCGGGATTACTTCCTGGCCCAGTGGGACAAGTTCAAGCACTACCCCTGGGGCGTGCTGGCGCACTCGACGCACGTCCGCGGCATCGGGACGTATGAAAAGGGCGTCGAGAACTGCCGCATCAAGGTCACGCTGGCCACGGGAATCTCCAAGGCCCTCTGCCGCAAGATCAACTTGGGCTACCGCGACCCGGCCGACATCAACGTCGCCGATTGGCAAGGCCACGAGGCCGCCGGCCGACTCTACGTCCCCAACGCCGGCGAACGGCTCTACAAACTCAAAAATCCCCCGGCGTGGCAAAAGGCGGAATAAAACCGGGGTCCCGGGATTAGGGACCAGGGACCAGCGGAAAAATCGGGTGCCACGGCAGCGCTTTTTGCTGCCGTGCAAATATCCACTTGCCTACACGGCTGCTCACAACGCAGCCGTGGCACCAAATCATGAGCAAGACTCGCAAAGCTCCACTGGTTATCTACACCGTCGGCCACTCGAATCGCTCGGCCGATGAATTGGTGGCCATGCTCCGCGGCCACGGCGTGAAGCGCATCATCGACGTGCGAACCATCCCGCGGTCGCGGCACAATCCGCAGTTCAACCGCGACGTTCTGGCCCGGTTCCTTCGCAATCGGCGGATCGGCTACCGGCACTTCAAGGCCCTCGGCGGCCTGCGACACGCTCGCAAGGATTCCCCCAACGCCGGCTGGCGGAATGCCTCATTCCGCGGCTTTGCCGACTACATGCAGACCGCCCCGTTCCGCCTCGCCCTGGAAACCCTCATCACGCTCGCCCGCCAGAAGCCTACGGCCATCATGTGCGCCGAGGCCGTGCCGTGGCGATGCCACCGCTCCCTCATCGCCGACGCGCTGACCGTTCACGGCCTTGAGGTCCGCCACATCACCAGCCGCACCGCAGCCCGCCGCCATGCCCTGTCCGCTATGGCTAAAGTCTCAGGCAATCGGATAACATACCCAAGTTGAACCCCCCGCTTGGCAATGAGCGGAATAAGCGGGGTCTGTCATAACTGTCAGGACATGAAAGGGGCAAGAATGGACGGGTTACATAAAAAAGTCGCAATCGCATTCGTGGTCATTCTTATATTGGTGCTCGTATCGTTCTCTCTTCTTTTCATTTGGCCAACGGTATACCGCTATGACCACATGAATCTGGGGGGAACTGTTTTGCCGGTAAAAATCAACCGCTTGACCGGCAAGACTGAGGTTCTTTACCCGACGGGATGGAGGGTTGCGGGTACGGGCGAAACCGGGCGAAAAGACCTTCCGGCCTCAGAGTTGGCGAAGATAACGGGTAACGCGGAGATTACCCTGTATGGATGGATCCACTTCCATCCCTATAACGGCTCTGAATGGAGGGTAGAGGAAATACAGGTCGAAGTAACTGTCCGCGAAAATGATACTGTTGTCTTACAGCGGCGCTACAACCTTTCTGGCAATGCTCTCTATCCCTTCAACAGCGGTGAGTTCATTGCCGACCTTGGCTTCAAACTGAATCCTGGGCAAACGTGGTCATTTAGAATTATCAGTGCAAAGGGCACGACGTAATCCTTAGGGCGGGGTAGCTCGCTACCTGCGGGAAACAAGTTTCCCTTCTACAAGACTGCATACATCGCAGCCGGGGCCCTGAGCAAATTACCATTCAACCTTCTCCGCTGGTTTGCCGCATTCGGTGTGATGCAGGAGCGTGATTTGGTCCAGTTTGATCCCGGAATCGGTAGCAGCGATCTTTTTGGCTTTGTTTCTCCAACCGTTGAGTTTCCCTTCTCCAAAAATGAGGTAAACACCAAGATAGTAGTTCGCGGGAGGGCTAATAAAGTCCGACAGTTTCTTTAAATCTCCTCGGAAGACATCCATTCGCAGGCCATACCGCCGCTTCACCTCCATTACGGCGAAATTATGTTCCATTGTGCGGGGGAGGTGCATGATGAAGTCCGGTTTCGGTTTTCCGGTAATCAGCGGATATGCACTCTTATCAGGTTCGCCATTCAAGATGAGGCCGGAGAGAATGTCTTTCTGCTGTGTCCGCCCTGCCTGTTCCGCCCGCTCTATCTGCTTGGCTCTGAACTGATGATAGAATTCATAACAGTAGACTCGCTCCAAGTACGCGCGATCCTTAATGCCGGCCCTCGCGACTTGGAAGTAATCCAGTGCAATGCGTTCGGTGGCTTCTGCCACCGTCCTAAGGAATTCCGAGATCATTTCTGGATTCATGTTTCCCGTCTATTTTGTTCTTCTGCCCAATGCCCTCTGCTGGTCCCCGGTCCCTCTTTCGCCCCCTTCGAACTTCGACCTACGAACTACGACCTTTGGTTCGACTTCGCTCACCACAAGCCGCACTACAACCCTTCCAGCAAGTGCCCGAGTTTGTCTTTTTTCGTTTTGAGGTAATCGCGGCTGTGTTCGCCGGGGGGGATGAGCAGGGGGACGCGTTCGACGATGGTCAGGCCGAAGCCTTCCAGGCCGAGGATTTTGCGGGGGTTGTTGGTCAGGATTCGCAGCTTGGTCAGCCCCAGGTCGCGGAGGATCTGGTTGCCGATGCCGTAGTCGCGCGTGTCGGCCGCGAAGCCCAGGTGGATGTTGGCCTCGACGGTGTCCATGCCTTTTTCGGCCTGGAGCTTGTAGGCCTGGAGCTTGTTGACCAGGCCGATGCCGCGGCCTTCCTGGCGGATGTAGACCACCGCGCCCTTGCCGGCCGCCGCCACCTGGCGCAGGGCGCTGCTGAGCTGGGGGCCGCAATCGCACCGCAGCGAGCCGAACACGTCGCCGGTGAGGCACTCGCTGTGCACGCGGACCAGCACCGGCTCGGAGTGCATGACGGGCTTGCCGTCTTTGTCCAGGCTGCCCACGCCGCCGGTGCACAGGGCCAGGTGCGGCTCGGGGTCCACCAGGGACTTGTACGCGATCAGGTGGAACGCCCCGGCCTCCAGCGGCAGGTCGATCTCCACCACCCGCTCGATCAGCCGCTCGCTGCGGAGGCGGTGGCGAACGACGTCGGCCACGGAGCACATCTTCAGCTTGTGGCGGGCGCAGAATTTTTCCAAGTCCGGCCGGCGGGCCATCGTGCCGTCCTCGTTCATGATCTCGCAGATGACGGCCACGGGCTTCAGATTCGCCATGCGGCACAGGTCCACCGCGCCCTCGGTCTGGCCGGTGCGGAGCAGCACGCCGCCGTCGCGGGCGCGGAGCGGGTTGATGTGCCCCGGCCGGGCCAGGTCGGCGGGCCGGCTGTCGTCGCGGACCAGGACCTCGATGGTATGTGCCCGGTCGGCCGCGGACACGCCGGTGGTCACGCCGGCGGCCGCGTCGACGGTGATGGTGAAGGCCGTGCCGTGCAGGGCGGTGTTATCGGAGGCCTGGGGATACAGGGCGAGCCGGTCGGCGCGCTGGTGGGTCATCGGCACGCACAGCACGCCGCGGGCCTGGCGGAGCATGAAGTTGACGATCTCGGGAGTGACCTTCTCGGCCGCACAGACCAGGTCGCCCTCGTTCTCGCGGTTCTCGTCGTCCACCAGGACGATCATCCGCCCGCTTCGCAACTCGGCCAGGATTTCGTCAATCGCGTGCATCGTTTATTCAGGGTTTTTTCGTTTCGCCCGGCTCCAGGGGTTTTCCCTCTTGGAGGATGAAGGCCAGGCCCGTGCGGGTATAGACGATCACAGCCAGCACGCACAGGCCGGCCACGATCCAGCTTGAAACCATCGCAATCCGGCTGCCCAGCCCCGCGGCCAGGCGGTTGATGTCGGGACCGGCCAGGAAGAACATCACCATCACCACCTGCCCCACCGTGCAGGCCTTGCCCGCCTTGGCCGGATGGACGCGGAACTTGTCCGTCACCAAGTATATCACCAGGAACCCCAGGATGAGCCACAGGTCCTTGCCGATGATGAAGACCACGACCCAGTTGGAGAGGCGCACGCCCGGCGGGCAGTATTGCGGCAGCGACAGCAGCACGGCCGAGCAGATAATCAGCACCTTGTCGGCCAGGGGGTCCAGGATGGCGCCCAGGCGCGTGCGGGCGTGGAGCCGCCGGGCCAGGATGCCGTCGACGAAGTCCGACAGGGCCATCAGGACGAAGATGCCCATGGCCAGGTACCGCGCCTGCGGCCAGGTGTCCTGGTCTTCCAGCAGAATCACGAACGGGGCCACCAGCAGCAGGCGGATGATGCTGATGCGGTTGGGCCAGTTCAGGCTCTTCCAGGGCTTGTACACGTTGATGTTCATGGGCTTTCCCGGGGTTTCCTTGGGGTTATAATGGCTTGATGATACCGCCGGCCGCCGCGGCGACCAACGGCATTCGTCGAGGGTAATCCATGACCGTTCGCAGTCCCCTGTATGCCGGGAGCTTCTACGACGGTTCGCCGGCGGGCTGTCGGCGCCACGTGGCGGCGCTGCTCGCCGGGGCCGAGCTGCCGGCGGATTTGCCGGCCGTGCTCTACGGCGGCATCGTGCCGCACGCCGGATGGGCGTACTCCGGCCGGGTGGCCGCGACGACGTTCAAGGCCCTGGCGGCTGCCGGGCCGGTGGAAACGTTCGTGCTATTCGGGGCCGATCACGTCGGCGTGGTCGGCCAGGGCGAGGTGTACGACCGCGGGGCCTGGCAGACGCCGCTGGGCGATCTGGCCGTCGACGAACCACTGGCCGCGGCCATCCTCGCCGCCAGTCCGGCTCTGCGGGCCAACCCCCAGGCCCACCAGCAGGAGCACTCCCTGGAGGTGCAGTTGCCGCTGATCCAGGCGCTATGCCCGCAGGCCCGCATCGTGCCCATTGCCGTCCCGCCGACGGACCTGGCGGTGGAGATCGGCCGGGCGGTGGGCCGCGCCTTGAGTGGCCGCAGCGGCGTCCGCGTGGTCGGCAGTAGCGATCTGACGCACCACGGCGGGCACTTTCCCGCCCCCGGAGGCCGCGGGGCGACGGGCGAAAAATGGACCGCCGCCAACGACCGCCGCATGATCGGCTTGATGGAAGCCCTGGCCGCCGAGAAGGTCGCCGCCGA
>JBEKZI010000092.1:0-8016 GCA_049510055.1 Phycisphaerae bacterium
CCCAGGCGCGTGATTCGGCCGGTGGAGTCGGCGAAGACGAAGAAGTCCGCCCGGCCGTCGCCGTTGACGTCGTAGGCGGCTGCGGCGCCGGCGGCCCCGGCGGCGGCGTCCAAAGAATGTTCGGGAAAGTGCATGGGCTTCTGGCAGCCGCAGACGTTAGCGAGGACGGCCGCCGCGCACAAGAGCAGGCCACAGGTTGTCCGGCGCCAGTTGAGTCTTTCTTTTCGCATCGTTGCGGATTATCTCTATGGGTCCCGATGAAAGCGATAGTCTACCACGCAAAGCCGTTCGGTTGGCTGGCCTGCAAGGCTTTAGGGCGTTTGTGGCCGCGATGCCGAACCTCACGTCTGGCGGGCCTGGCGCTGCGGGACATCCCTCAGCCCCCCCTGCCGACCGACGACTGGGTCCGCCTGCGGACGCGGATGGGCGGCATCTGCGGCACGGACTTGGCCATTCTAGGCCAGCAGCAGCCGCCCAATGCCATCCTCCAAGCCTTCAGCTCGATGCCGATGCTCCTGGGCCACGAAAACCTGGCCGTCGTGGAAGAAGTCGGCCCGGACGTGGACGCCGACTGGGTCGGCTGCCGCGTGTGCGTGGAACCGACGCTGTGCTGCCGCGTTCGCGGCATCGAGCCGCCCTGCCGGCAGTGCCGCGTGGGACGGTTCGGCACGTGCGAGAACTTCGACGCCGACGGCCTGGGCCTGGCGACCCTGCCACCGGGAACGAGCATCGGCTACAACAGCCGCACGGGCGGATCGTGGGGCGAATACTTCGTCGCCCACAGCAGCCAACTGGTCGCCGTGCCGGAGGAGCTTTCCGACGAAACCGCGGCGCTGACCGACCCGGCCGCCTGCGCCCTGCACGCCGTGCTGCGGGCGGACCTGTCCGACGCCCGCCAGGTCGCCGTCATCGGCACCGGCGTGATGGGCCTGGCCACCATCGCCTGCCTGCGGGCGACCGGCTACACCGGACGCATCGAGGCCATCGAGCCGGCCAGCTACCTGGAACACCCAGCCCGGAAGCTGGGGGCGGATTCCTTCCTGTCGCTGCCGCCCGACGCGCCGGGGCGCTTCGAGGCCGTCGCCAAGGCCACGGGCTGCCGCGTCATCTGCTCGCGGTTCGGCAACCGGATACTGTCCAACGGCTACGACGCCACCTTCGATTGCGTCGGCAGCGCCGGCTCGTTCAACGACAGCCTCAAGTGGACCGCCGGCGGCGGACAGGTGATCCTCGTCGGCACCGGCCACGGCGGCGACATCGACCTGACCGGCGTGTGGTTCAAGGAACTTAAAATCTTCGGCGCCTACGGCCGGGCCGAGGAAAACTACACCGGCCGAAAGGTCGAGACGTATCGCCTGGTCCACGAGCTGATGCGGGCCGGCAAATTGAACCTCGCCCCCCTGCTGACGCACACCTTTGCGCTGGAGGATTACCGCGTGGCGCTGGACGTGGCCATGAACAAGGCCGCCCACGAGGCAATCAAAGTGGCGATAGATTTCCGGACAAGACCCGGCGCTTGAGGCGCCGCAAGCTGCGGGAAGGGAACGCCCATGGCGAAGTCAAAGAAAACAAGAAGGCCAAAAAGGTCCAAACCGCTCGTCGGCGTGGTGATGGGCAGTCCCAGTGACGCCGAGACGATGCAGCGATGCGCCGACCAACTGGCGGCCTTCGGCATCGCGCACGAGATGCGGATTCTTTCCGCCCACCGCACGCCGGCGGCCGCGCATGCGTACGCCGCCTCAGCCCAGCGGCGCGGACTAAAGGCAATCATCGCCGGCGCCGGCATGAGCGCCGCCCTGGCCGGGGCGATCGCGGCGGAGACGACGCTGCCGGTGATCGGCGTGCCGATCTGCTCCGGCCCGCTGAAGGGCGTGGATGCGGCCGTCAGCTCGCTCCAGATGCCGCCCGGCGTGCCGGTGGCCTGCATGAGCATCGGTCCGGCCGGGGCGATCAACGCGGCCATCCTGGCGGCGGAAATCCTGGCCCTGGACGATTCGGTCCTGGCGGAGATGCTGCGGAAGTTCAAACAGGCCCAGGCGGTCTCTGTCAAACAAAAAGACACCGCCCTCCGCCGCTGCAAGTGATTCCTTGCCTGCCGGACTTCGGCGAGGACTTCGAGTGAGCCTCAGTCGAACTCCTCAGTCGAGCCGTAGGCAGGCTCGCGACCCGGCCCCTTGTAATGAACCTAAAATCATTCTTTGTAAGGCGTTAGGTTCTCAATTCTAGCTAACTCAGTTACACTCCCTCTTACTGTCCCGCAGGCCTCCCAGACCGCTTAATCGCTACCAACGGAAAACTCACACTTTCCCGCGTTAGCTTGCCGGGGCATTTGCCCGGCGCCGATGTGAATCGTATGCTTCTTCTACGCGGAGGCCAAGGCGGGTTGGAGGGGCCCGCCTGGCCGAGGCGTTTTGCAAAAGAGGGAGGCATTGGTGCGATGAAGAAGCTGTTTATACTCATTTTGCTGGGCGGAGCGTTTTTCTCTGGCTACTACACGGGCCGAATGCCTGGCGCCCCCGACCTGATGCCCTATATCGAAAAGGGTTATGCCGAAGCTTCCGTGGCGTACCATTACGCTTCGCGGTGGATTCGCAGCGAGATCGACAAGCAGAACGCCGCGCGCTGCGATCCGACCGCGGTAGCCGCGGCCGACCAGACGAACGGCGACCAGCCGCAACAGGAGAACTACGGCCCCTAACCGCCTTTAGCGAACAGCGAATGGAGGGCGGCCCTCGCCAGTGGCCGTCCTCACTATCACGGAACCGCGCGACTTGGCTCCGGTTGCGCGGTTTCTCTTTTTCCCGGCGTCTCAGGCGGGGTGGGCCACCATGCGGCGCAGGCGATGCTTGAGGGTGTGGATCTGCCGGCGGACGCCGGCCAGCTTGGCGCTATCCTTGGCCTTTATAGCCGCGTCGCGGTCGGCCTTGAGCCGGCGGATCAGGGCCTTGATCTGCGTCTTGTGCGCCCCGGTGGCCACGTGATGCACCTGGATTCCCAGCGCCGTGCACAGCGCCGGCAGCAGGTGGTCCTTGTGCATGGTGCTGTGGCCTTCCAGGGCGTCATGCTTGATGCCGTCGGCGATCTTGCGCAGGTCCGCGACCGTCATGTCCTTGAGCTGATCGTAGGTATAGTCTGCCATAAGCGGTTCCTTGGAAGCGTGGTTCAAAGAATCAATGCACGGCCACCTGGCCGCCGGGGGGACAATCGTAACCTCCCCGGCCCGGCGGTGCAACCCCGGCGCGCCGGGGCCTTGCCGGGGCGGCGTGCGGCTATGAATCGCTAATCTCTACCGGCGGCGATTGTCGATAGAACATGGGCAGATTTCTAGAGCAACCATTATCCAGGCAGGAGTAAAACCGGTGTGCCCGTTACTGAACAAGACCGACGCCCGTTGCGGCGATCGATGGACGTTGCGAAACCTCCCCCAGGCCATCGCTTATTGCGCCAACCGATATGCCGCCTGCCCCATCTACCAGGACGCCCTCGCCCATGACCGGAAGATGGACCAGCCTCAAGGTCCCGTCGGGACCCGCGCTGCGTCCTGAGGCTGCCCGCGCCCTGGGGGGCTTTCTGGACTACCTCCAGGCCGAGTGCGGCTTGAGCGCCAACACGCGGGCCGCCTATGGCCGCGACTTGCGGCGGTTCCTGAACTTCATCGCCCGTCGCCGCGGCCTGCCTGCCCCTGCGGCGGGCAAGCTGGAGCACCTGGGCCCGCGCGACATCGAAGATTTTCTCCGGCAGGACAGGGCCGGCGGCTTGAGCGTGGCTTCCATCGCCCGGGCCCTGGCGGCCGTGAGAATGTTCTGCCGCTACCTGGTCATCCAGAACGTCCTGCCGCGGGATATCTCCGCCAGCCTGGAAGCCCCCAAAAAGTGGAACCGCCTGCCGACGGTCCTGGACGACGCCACGGCCCAGGCGCTGATCGCCGCCCCCCACGCCGACCGCGACGCCCACGCCGTGCGCGACCGGGCGATCCTGGCCCTGCTGTACGCCACGGGCATGCGCGCGGCGGAGCTGGCGGGCCTGGCCATCCGCGACGTCAACGCCAACCTGGGCATCGTCCGCGTGCTGGGCAAGGGCGGCAAGGAGCGCATCGTGCCGGTGGCGCAGGCGGCCCTGGCGGCTGTGCAGGACTACCTCGGCCAGCACCGTCCGGCGATGGTCACGGACCGCGGCAGCGACCGGCTGTTCCTGTCGCGCAGCGGCCGGGGGCTGGCGCGGGAGGACGTCTTCCGCATCGTTCGCAAATACGTTCGCCGCTCGGCCGTGCGCGGGCGGGTGTCGCCGCACACGCTCCGCCACTGCTTCGCCACGCAACTGCTGGGCCACGGGGCCGACCTCCGCTCAGTCCAGGAGATGCTCGGCCACGCGGACATCGCCACCACGCAGATCTACACCCACGTGGACGCCGCACGCCTCAAGGCTATCCACAAGCAGTTCCATCCCCGCGGATAAAAAGGGCAAGCCCCACTCTGCCGAAACTTAATCATGGGGAACACTTCTGCGCGCACGCCGAGCGTCCCGAGTTCTGGGAGGCCCTTTGAACGAAAAAAGGCAGAATGCTAGACCTCGACCACCTGACTGGTCACGTCGTCCAGAACACGGTTGCTCATGGCGGCGATGTAGCCCCGGATTGCTTCTTCCAGTTTCTTCCTGGCCTCCTCGTGCGTGCTGCCCCAGGCGGTGCAACCAGGAAGCGACGGGCACGTCGCCATGTAGCCCCCTCTTGCGCTGACTACGACCCGCACGGCCAGTTTCATGATCCCGTCCTTGCTGCCTCGCAGCTTTTCTGGCTTCGCAGGTACTTTTAACCCATGCAGCCCACGGTCCTGCGTATCCCTCCCTCAGGACTTGTTACGACGGGCATGTTCAACTTGTTTTATTTTAGGCGCCCCGCGCGAGGCCCAGCAACCTCCTTGGCCGCTAAGATTTCATAAAAACCCCCCGGCCGCACCGGCGGCGGCCTTGATGCCGCCTTCGGCGGCCGCTATACTGCGAGTTTGGAAGTGGCGACGGGAACGGGGGATGGAACGAAAGCCAAACGGCCCATGCCCATATACGAATACACCTGCGGCGGCTGCAAAAAAGATTTTGAGCTGCTGGTGATTTCCAAGGCCCGCCCGGCCTGTCCCCACTGCGGTTCCAGGAAACTCACCCGCCGCTTCTCGACGTTCGCAGCCCGCGGCGCGTCGGCCTCGCTGCCCTGCTCTTCAGGTCAATGCCCCAGCGCCACGGCTGACGGGGCGTCCTGCGCGGCCGGGCGGTGTCCCTATTCATCGTGACGGCGGCACCAGGTCGATGACCGTCACCTCCGGCCGGGCCAGGAACCGCACGCGCGGCACGATGCCGCCCTCCATGCCGATCCCGCGGTTGACGTAGGCGTACATTCGCCCGACATGGTACAGCCCCGACTCGTACCGCTTGCCGTGCGCCGCCAAGGTGACGATCGCCCCGTAGAACGGCATGGCCACCTGCCCGCCATGGGTGTGGCCGGCGAGCATCAGGTCCGCACCCAGCCGGGCCGCGGAGGGAATCTCGTCGGGATAGTGGTACAGCACGATCTTCAGCGCGCCCGGCGGCAGCGCCAATAGCGTGAGCGCCGCCTTATTCCAGTCCCCCACCGTCGCGCCGACCACGTAAAACTCCGTGTCCCCCGACACCATCTTGACCGCCTGGCCGGTCAACTCCGTGGCGCCGGTGCCCTTGATGCAATCGTCCAGACCGTACCACAAGTCGCTGTTGCCCTGGACGACGAAGGTCGGGGCGATGGCCGAGAAGTCCTCCAGGCAACGACGGAACCGGGCGATCCCGGCCTTGGAGTTAATCGCGTCGCCGGTGAAGGCGATCAGGTCGGGCCGGCGGGCGGCGATGACGTAGGGCAGATCGCCCTCCAGGCGCTCCTTGGCCTCGCAGTGCAGGTCGGAAACCTGGACGATGCGGATGGGCCGGGAGCCGGGAGGAAGCTTATCCGTCTCGAGGCGAACGTACGTGACCTCCAGCCAGTACGGCTCGATGAAATAGCCGTACGCCACGCACAGCAGCCCCGCCACCGCCAGAACGACGATGATGCGGCGGGTCCAACGAAAGTGCTTCGGCGCGGGCTTGTGCGCCAGCTTGCGATACAAAGCCGCCGCCATCACCCACACTCCGGCGGCAAAGACCGCCGCGATGATCAGGGTGAAGAACAACGCCGCCATCAACTGCTCATGAAATTTCGGCCAAAGCATGTTTACTCCCGCACCCGGCGGCACTGGCTGCCCGCGGGTGAATGGGGGATGATACTTGATTTTCGCCGCTGTTGCGCTGATGGATCGCGGGCATGTATAAACGTTTATACGCCCCGCGATCCCCAAAAAGGAAAGGGTCGCGGAGCTTTTTTATTACTGTTTTCGCTGGCCGCCGGGCCTTGGCGTTGGCAGAGTATTATGAATCTTTTGTCCCCAGGAGACGTTATATGGCCGGTTACGACTTTACGGCGATCGAGAAAAAGTGGCAGCAGTATTGGCAAGATCACGAAACCTTCCGCCAGCCCAATCCGCACGAGAAGGGGAAAAGTTTCGCCAAGGACCGTCCCAAGCTCTACGTGCTGGACATGTTCCCCTACCCCAGCGGAGCCGGGCTGCACGTGGGACACCCGGAAGGCTACACGGCCACGGACATCATCGCCCGCTACGCGCGGATGCGGGGCTACAACGTGCTGCACCCGATGGGCTATGACGCCTTCGGCCTGCCGGCGGAACAATACGCGGTCGAGCACGGCGTGCATCCGCGCGTCACGACGGCGGCCAACATCGCCAACATCGAGCGGCAGATTCGAATGTTCGGCTTCTCCTACGACTGGTCACGCCGCTTGGCGACCACCGATCCGCAGTATTACCGCTGGACGCAGTGGATCTTCCTGAAGCTGTACAACAGCTGGTACGACCCGGACGCCAACGCCGCCCGGCCCATCGAGGAGCTGGAGCGAAGGCTGCTGTCCGGCCAGCTCGTGGTGGACTTCGACGGCAACGTCGTCCCGGCCGTCGCCGCCCGCCGCATTCCCGACATCGACCTGTACGGCGTCCGGCCGGGCCAATACAAGTTCGCCGAGCTGGAACCCGACCAGCGGCGCCGGCTCATTGACGAGTATCGCCTGGCCTACATGGCCGAGGTGCCGGTGAACTGGTGCCCCGCGCTGGGGACGGTGCTGGCCAACGAGGAGGTCACCAACGAGGGACGGTCCGACCGCGGCGACCATCCCGTCTATCGGCGGGCGCTGAAGCAGTGGATGCTCCGCATCACCTCCTACGCCGAGCGGCTGCTGGCCGACCTGGAGGCCCTGGACTGGCCGGAGTCCATCAAGATTATGCAGCGGAACTGGATCGGCAAAAGCAGCGGCGCCGAGGTGGACTTTCCGCTGGAGAGCCTTGGAGATGAGGAATTCTTCCAGGACCGCAAGGAAGGCGATTTCCCCGTGGAAGTGGGCGATGACGTCATCCGCGTGTACACCACGCGGCCGGACACGCTGTTCGGGGCGACGTACATGGTCCTGGCCCCGGAGCACCCGCTGGTGGCGCAGGTCACCACCGCCGAGCAGCGAGCGGCCGTGGAGGCGTACGTCCGCCAGGCCGCCCACAAGAGCGAACTGGAGCGCACGGCCGAGACCAAGGACAAGACCGGCGTCTTTACCGGCGCCTACGCGATCAACCCCGTCAACCGCCAGCGGATTCCGATCTGGGCAGCCGACTACGTGATGATGGGCTACGGCACCGGCGCCATCATGGCCGTGCCGGCGCACGACACGCGCGATCTGGAGTTCGCCACGAAGTTCAACTTACCAATCGTCCAGGTGGTCCAGCCGCCGGCCGGTGTGGATTGGCACGGGTACGTGGACGACGGCGTGGCCGTCAATTCCGGCCGCTACGACGGCCTGACGACGGAGGAATTCAAAAAGAAGATCACCGAGGACCTGGCCGCCGCCGGCCTGGGCCGCGGCGCGGTGAACTACAAGATTCGCGATTGGCTCTTCAGCCGCCA
>JBEKZI010000093.1:0-7974 GCA_049510055.1 Phycisphaerae bacterium
GCAGGCGCCATGCCTGAGTTGATAATTCATCGCAGAACCTGATACGTCTGCGGGAATGCAACAGACTTGGGAGAGGGCTCACAAGGCCCTCTCTCAGTCTTTTAAGGTCTAACGCCAGGGGGCTGCAAGCGTCCCCGGCCGCGGCCGACGGGACGGCGCTGGTCCTGGGTCTAAAAAAGTGCCGATAACAGTGAACCTATGTTAAAGCAAAGGATCCGTTACTGGGTTATCGTCGCCACGGCGCTTGCGGCGGCGGCGACAGGGTGGGGATTGGCCGTCCGCACCCCTTCCTCGGCACCGGTGGCGTCCCCGGCGCCGCAGGGCAGCCTGAAGGTCATCCTCCTGCACGCCAACGACAGCCACGGCCAGCTCCTGGGCCTAGACGCAGGCGGCAAGAAGATAGGCGGCGTGGCCCGATTGGCCACGGCGGTCCGGCAGGTCCGCCAGACTTCTTCAGCCGAGCGCGTCTTCCTCATCCATTGCGGCGACGAGTTCAGCCGCGGCGACGCCCTGACCCAGCAGTCCTGCGGGGCCGCCAACATCGTTCTCATGAACCAGTTGGGCTACGACCTGTGGGTGCCGGGCAACGGGGAGTTCTACAACGGCGTCGACGTGCTGCAGCATCGCATCGCCGAGGCCAAGTTTCCCACCCTGGCGGCCAACGTGTCGCTGGAGGCAGGCCGCAGCCTCGGCCAGCCGTATGTCATCGAGAAGGCCGGGCCGGTCCGCATCGCCTTTTTCGGATTGTGCACCGTGCGTGCGGTGGGCGACAAGGCAGTGGCCGTCAAGGCCGCCGATCCCGTCGAGACGGCCAGGAGTCTGGTCCCTCGCCTCCGCCAGGAGGCCGACGTGGTCATAGCCGTCACGCACCTGGGCCTGCCGGAGGACCTTCGGCTGGCGTCCACCGTGGAGGGAATCGACCTCATCCTCGGCGGCCACAGCCACACGGTCCTGAAGAACGGTTTCCGCGCCAAAGGCCCCGACGGACGCGCAGTGTTCATCTGCCAGGCCGGCGACCACTACCGCTACCTCGGTCGAGTGGACATGGAGCTGGCTCCCCGTCCGGGCGGGGAAGGATGGAGCGTGATTCACGTCACGCCGAGCCTGATCAGCCTGGATGAAACGGTCGTGCCGGATCCGAATACGGTGATTCTGCTGGATCAATTGTCCAAGATCAAAAAGTGGCCTCCCCGGCCCGCCACCCAGCCGGCCGCGGAACCCGCGGCCGCGTCCGCGCCTTCGGTGCCGTTGCCCGTGGGCGGATAGAAGCGATTTGGCACCCCTCTTGGAAGCCAGCGGGATTTTTTCCTCCCCAGCACCCCACCGCCCGAGGGGAGACGAAAGAACTTGGCAAGGCGGATAACATTGACGAACCTGGGCACGACGGCCACAATACCCACTCAGGTTGCCGTCAGGTCGACCGTCACGGCCTCCTGCCGCCGACGGTAGAAGCCAGAGGGTTCTCCATGAAAAAATCTGCGTTGGCGATCCTGTGCTTCGTAGCCCTTTTTTTGTGCGGAAGCGTAAAGGCGGACAACTCCCCGGCCGGCCAGGCCGGTTCGCCCACGACGCGCGAGGCGGGGCTGGCCACGCTGGATTTTCGCCAGGTGGTCACCTCGGCCAAGGACAAGGTCTTCCCGGCCGTGGTGTTCATCAAGTGCCTCAAGGAAAGCTACGAGTCCGGCAAGAAGGTCACCGAAGAAATCGCCGGCAGCGGTGTGATCATCTCCGCCGGCGGCGAAGTGCTGACCAACTGGCACGTGATGGATAAGGTCGTCGAGGCCCGATGCCTTCTGTACGACGGCCGGGCGATGGACGCCCAGGTGGTCGGCTCGGACAAGGACAGCGACCTGGCCCTGATCCAGCTGAAGGTGCCGGCTGGCTCGCCCCCCCTGCCCCACGCGGAGCTGGGAGACTCCACCAAGCTCAAGGAGGGGGACTTCGTGATGGCCATGGGCGCGCCCTGGGGGCTGAACCGCTCGGTGTCCATCGGCATCGTCTCCTGCACGCGGCGATTCCTGCCCGACAGCAGCCAGTACAGCCTGTGGCTTCAGACGGACGCGTCCATCAGTCCCGGCAATTCCGGCGGCCCGCTGGTCAACACCGACGGCCAGATCGTCGGCATAAACACCCTGGGCATCTTGTTCGGCGGCGACATGGGATTTGCCATACCCTCCGAGACGATCCGCGTGATCCTGCCCCAATTGCGGGAAAGCGGCAAGGTCTCCTGGAGCTGGATGGGCCTGCAACTCCAGCCGCTGAAGGACTTCAACAAGAACATCTACTTCGACGCGACCGAAGGCGTCATCGTGGCCGAGACGGACCCCGAAAGCCCGGCCCGCCGAGCGGGCGTCCAGCCCACCGACCGGATCGTTCGCGTGAACGGCCAGCCGATCACGGCGGAGCGCGAGGAAGACCTGCCGGCCGTCCGGCAGATGCTCGGCCTGTTGCCCAAGCACAAGCCGGCGACCTTCGAACTGGTCCGCAACGGCGCGACGACGACCCTCGAAATCACTCCGCGTGAAAAAGGCAAGGTCGAGGGCGAAGAACTGGACTGCCCGCGATGGAACATGACGTTCAAGGCCATCAACCAGTTCGACAATCCCGACTTGTACTTCCACCGCAAGGTCGGCGTGTTCGTCTTCGGCGTCAAGTACCCCGGCAACGCCCAGAACGCCGGCCTGGAAACCAAGGACATCGTCGTGCAGATCGACGGCAAGGACATCACCACGCTGGAGGAGGCCAAGGCGGCTTATGAAAAGGCCGTCGCCAACGTGGCCACCCAGCACCGCGTGGTCATCACGATCCTGCGCAACGGGCTGATGCGGCAAGTGGTGCTGGACTTCTCACGCGACTACGAGAAAGACTAACCCTCACGAGGAATACCCCATGACTCGATCAGCGGTCCGTTCGATGGCCCTGGTGGCGGCGCTCGGCCTTCTGGGAGGTTGCGAGGCGATGCAACTGACTGCAAAAAAGGGGCCGGTCAATGAAAGGGAAGCCATCGCCCAGGCCGTCGCGCCGTCGCTGGTGCGCGTGGAGTACACCCTCCAGTACGACAAGGGGGAGCCGCCGCCGTCCACGGTCTTTTACGGCGCCTATCTCTCCACCCCCGTGGCCAGCTTTGTGACGCAGGAGCGGCCGATGGAGCTGCCCGGATTCGTCCTCTCGCCGACCCTGGTCGTCTGCCCCGATCCCATCATCCATCCGCGTTTCATCAAGAGCATCGCCGTGCGCTGCGGCGATCAGCTCATTGGGGCCGATCCGTCGGCCTACAGCAAGGCCCAGAACGCCCTGTTCCTCACACTCGCCCAGCCCCTCCAAGACGTCAAGCCCCTGGCCTTCGACGCCTCCGCCAAGCCTCCCTATCTGACCGTGACCTACCAACTGGCCGAACCGGAATGGACGATCCAGGTGAGCTCACTGACCTCGTCCATCAAAAAGAATGAGATGTCCAAGAGTTTCTATTCCCTGCAACCTTACTGTGTGCTGGTAGACGTCACGGGTAAGCCGGCGGGGTTGGCCATGTGGGGTTCGCTGCCGTTGGACGATTCCTGGAAAGGTTCTCCGCTGACGTGGCCGGTCCTGACGGTCGATCAGAGGAAAGCCATGTTGGCGGATACCAAGAAATGGGCCGACCAGTCGCTGCTTCGGGTGGCCTTGAGCTTCCGAAGCCCCAAGAAATCGGCCGGAAAGATGTTCCGCCAGCGCGAGGACGAAGAAGAGGAAAGCACGGAGCAAAACGTGACCGGCGTGCTGGTGGACGACAAGACCGTGCTGGTCCTGGTCGATCTCAAGCCCGCCGTCACGGCCAGGCTGGAGCGAATCCTGGTGCATCGGACGGGCGGCGGCAAGCCCATCCCCGCGACGTTCGCCGGCACGCTGAAGGACTACGGCGCCTTCATCGCCAAGTTGGACGCTCCCCTGGAAGGGGCCGCTCGATTGTCCGGCAAGCCCGCGGAGGACTTCGACAACGCCATCCTGGGAAGCGCGGAAGTAACGCTTCAGGGCGAGAAACGCGTCGCCTATTTCAATCACGCACGGATCGCCTCGTTCAGGCTGGGCTGGCGGCGCCAGGTCTATCCGGTGCTCCTCAATTCCGCGAACCGCACCTTCCTGTTCACGCCCGACGGCGAGCTGGTGGTGCTCCCGTTGGTCCGGAGAGTGAAAGTCGCGCAAGAAGACGAGCAAGGCCGATGGCCGATCCCCACGGCGTCGACATACGTTAAAACTCTCCTGGCCGAGGCGGACCGCCACTTCGACGTGAGCAACGTCCCCCTGTCGGAAGAGGAGGAAAACCGCCTGGCCTGGCTGGGAGTAGAGCTCCAGGCCCTAGACAAGGAACTGGCCCGCATCAACAACGTTTCCGAGTTGACTCGCGACGGCCGGATCGGCGCCCTGGTCTCCTACGTTTACGAAAACTCCCCCGCCGCCCAGGCGGGCATCAAGCCCGGGTACATCCTGCTGCGGCTGCACGTGGAGGGAGAGCCCAAACCGCTGGAGGTGCACGTCGAGGATTACGGCTTCGGAGGGGTGGCCTTTCCGTGGGACCGGCTGGACGAGGTGCCGGAACAGTTCTACGACGAGATTCCGACGCCCTGGCCGCCGGCGGAAAACAACCTGAACACGCAGCTCACCGAGATCGGCTTCGGCAAGAAGTTCCGGGCCGAGTTCTTCGCGGACGGTAAGGTGATCACCAAGGACTTCCAGGTCGTCCAGGGCCCGCCCCACTACGATTCGGCGGAGCGGTATAAGTCCGACGCGCTGGGCCTGACCGTGCGCAATCTAACGTACGAGGTCCGCCGCTACTTCCAGAAGGCCCCGGGCGAAGGCGGCGTGATCGTCTCCAAGATCGAGCCGGGCAGCAAGGCCGCCGTCAGCGGCATCAAGCCCTACGAGATCATCACGCACGTCAACGATCAGCCCGTCGGCAACGTGAAGGACTTTGAAAAGCTCATTGCCGGCCAGGGCGAACTGCGATTGTCGGTCAAGCGAATGACCAAGGGCCGCGTGGTGAAGATCAGAATGGGCGCCGCCACCCAGCCCGCCTCAGGTCCGGCCACCCAGCCGGCAGCCGGCCGGCCCGCCGGGCCTGCGACCATGCCGGCAGCCACGACCATGCCCCAGTAACGTCGCGGGCACGGTGATAGGTACACACATTGCGCGGCGGGGCACCTTCCCCGTCGCGTTTTTTTAGCCTGTTTCACTCGACATCCCGGCTCATGGCCTTGACGCCGAACTCATCGTAAAACTTCCAGCCCATCTTTTTCCAAAAGGCCTGGGCGGATGTATTGCGGTCAAAGACGAACAAGTTGCACCGTGTAATGCCCATTTCCTTCAGCTTGGCCAGGCAGTGCTGGACCAGCCGCTTGCCCAGGCTCCGCCGGCGATGGCTGGCCGCGACGACCAGGTGGCTGAGATACCCTCGCCGCCCGTCCGTCCCGCACAGGACAACGCCCACCAGCTTCTCTGCGTCCCGGGCTACGAAGGACATCCCCGGATTGCGCTCCAGATACGCGGAAATACCCTGCCGCGAATCGACGTCCTGGGGATGCAGGCCTATCCCCTCGGCGGCGGACCACAAGGCCCATACCTCGTCATAGTCGGCGACGGTCATCTCAACGATTTCGACGCTCATGCCCTTTTCTCCTTGGCGACATTGGTGGATTTGCCCAGCCGGTTCTCGCCGGTCAGCCTGGCCGGTGGGCGATGGCGATCATCCGATGGCTGAGGCGCGTGAGGCGATTCGGCCCCGGCAGGCCCAGGAAGCGAATGCCCCGAAAACCCGCCGCCCGAAGCACCGCCCGCAACTGCGGGGCCGTGTACAGGTAGTGCGCGAAGCGGTGCGTCTCCCTTCGCCGGCCCTTGGAAAAGGTCCAGGTATTGAGGATACGCCGGCCCTGTCGGTCCCATCGCGAGCGGCGGACGATCCGCACGCCATTGACCACTTCCTCGCCGCGGGGCGTAAAGCGAGGAACCAGCCAGGACTTGTTCATAATCTCGACAAGAAACTTTCCCCCCGGCCGAAGGGCCCGCCAGGCCGCCCTGGCCGTGGCGAGGTTGCCAGCGACGTCAAAGTAACCGAAGCTAGTGAACCAGTTGACTACGGCGTGGAACTCGCCTTCGAACGGCAGGTCGCGCATGTCGCCCTGAAGGAACCGCACGGCCAGCCCCCGCCGCGCCGTCCGCCGCCGCGCGCGGGGGATGTACGAAGCCACCACGTCCACGCCGGTAACGTCCAAGCCTAAAGCGGCCAGGCCCCGCGCGATCCGCCCCAGCCCGCAGGGACAATCCAACACGCGCTGGCCCTTCCGCAGGCGCAGCAGCCGCTTAATCAAAGCCGCTTCGCGCGGGGCGTGCTTCTCGTGGATCCGCCCGCCCAGCACGCGCCCATACAGGCCGCCGAAGAAGCCGTGGAACCATTCGCGTGGCTTTGTCCGGTTCATCTCTGTAACTCCTTTCTGCTTTTTATAGCGTAGAGGCCTAAACAAAAAGCCCGTTCACAGGAACGGGCTTGGTGCGTTGCCAAATTTTGTGATGCGCTATCGCGGCCCGTTCCTCGCGCCAGGCGCATGCCTAATGCCCCACAGGCAAATCCAAATGCCCAGGGCCACCGGCCGCGCAATCGCAATGGAAATGGAACTTGCCGCGTTCTTCATAACGAACTTCTTCTACTCGGACCCCAGCCCATCGTCAAACCAAAATCTCCACTTCGCCGGCTTTCCTGAGCCGGCTAGCGGTTAGTCCTTCTTCAAGACCAGACAGCACAGGACGCCGACGAAGCGAACGTCGCCGGCGGAGAATTTGCTCCCGGCCGGTAGGGATCGCAGCTCATCAACCTCGTAGAACGGTTCCTCGAACGAGTGCAGCCACAGCAGCGTGAATCGCACGCGGCCGAAGTCGCGCCTGGCCTGCTGGGCGACGTCCGGCGGGAGTTTCCGCACCAGGTCGTACAGCAGCGCGTAGCCGCCCGGCTTGAGCACGCGATGGATCTCGTTCAAGTCGGCGGCCGGGTCCTTCCAGTGATGCATGACGCCCGTGGACACCACCGCCTCGAAACTGTCGTCCGGAAACGGCAGGCTCGCCGCCGCGGCCTCGATGATCTCGATAGCCGCCGATCCGCTGGCCTGCGCGACGTTCTTCCTGGCCTGGGCGACCATGCCCGACGAGATGTCCACGCCGACCACCGTACCCCGCTTCCCGACTAACTGGGCGGCAGGGATCGCCACGAAACCTGTCCCTGTGGCGATGTCTAACACCCGCTCGTCGGGCTGAGGAGCCGCGAGCCGAACAAGTCTGTTGGCCAGCCGAGCATGAGTCTTGCTGCGGGTATAGTCGGTGCGAGCGTCAAAGTGTTTTGCAATTGCCTGTTTGTACTCATCAAGGACCATCGGTGTAGCCACGTAACGCCTTCCTGATCAATTTTTGACCATCACGCTGGCCAGCCAGAGGATTTGCGCCGCGCTCGAGAGAATCGCGTAGCGCACTGCGCGCAGCGCTAGTTCGGATTGACCAGCATACCAATGAACAGTAGTGCGTGAGTCGCGTCATCGCGAATCGCATAAAAGAACGGACGATTCATGATCATCGTAGCGGTCGGCGCCATTACAATGGTCGGCGTGACCGTGACGGTCGTCGCGGCGGCCGCAGTCGTACCGGCTTCATCGACCTCGACGACAGTCTCATGCTCGACGTCGGAAATGTAGAGCTGCTGCGTCGCTGAAATGCCGGAGAAATCGGCTGCGGACCGACTGAACGCTACGCCCATGCCCAGTGTGGAGAGCGGCGCGATCAACGTGTCGTGCCAGGTTGTCGTGAACTTGGGCAGACCCACGCTCAACGTCGTGATCTGCAGTTCGGCGATCAAGGAATCGATGCTGTCGGCCGTGAGGCCGCCCACCAGATTGGATAGGTTGGCGCCGGCCGCCGGCAACAGGATCAATAGGCTCATCGTTCCCTTCTGACCATAAGGAA
>JBEKZI010000094.1:0-7877 GCA_049510055.1 Phycisphaerae bacterium
GCTGATGCCCTACGTGGCCACCCGGGCCGACGCGGGCCTGACGGCCGACTGCACCGTGCTGGACATCGAACCGGAAACGGGCCACCTGCTCCAGACCCGCCCGGCCATCGGCGGCAACATCCTGGCCACCATCAAGACGCCCCGCCACCGCCCGCAGATGGCGACCGTCCGGCCTCGCTCGACCCAACCGGCGCCGCGCCGGCCCGGCCGGCAGGGAAAAATCACCCGCCTGACGGCGCCGGCGGAATTGCTGGCCAGCCGAATCCGCCGCGTGGGCTTCGTGCCCGGGGAGGACAAACACGGCATCCAGGACGCCGACGTGGTCGTAACCGTCGGCCGCGGAATCAAGAAGGCCGAGAACGTCAAGCTCGTCCGCCCGCTGGCCGAGGCCCTGGACGCCTCGCTGGGCGCCACGCGCGACGCGGTGGACCGCGGCTGGCTGAGCTATCCGCACCAGGTGGGCCTGTCGGGCAAGACCGTCACGCCCAAGCTCTACGTCGCCGTGGGCGTCTCCGGAAGCATCCAGCACCTGGCCGGCATGCAGACGGCCGAGACCATCGTGGCCATCAACAGCGATCCGGCGGCCCAAATTTTCCGCGTGGCCGACTTCGGCATCGTCGGCGACCTGTTCGCCGTCGTGCCGATACTGACGGAAAAAATCCAAAAAGCCAAAAAGATGTAAATCCGTCGATATTCGAATTTGGTGTTAGCTGCCGGCTCTGTTGCTTTCACGACAGGATGGGAATAAAGTCGTTGTCGCATGAGCAAATTGAGCGAAAAACAGTTGCAGGATCAGGTAGCGCTGCTGACGCGCGGCAGCGAGGCCGTGTACACGGCCGCGGAGCTCGGCCAGCGTTTGGCGGAGGCCGCCAAGGCCGACCGGCCGCTGCGCGTGAAGCTCGGGCTGGACCCCACCGCCCCGGACATCCACCTGGGCCACACGGTGGTGCTCAAGGCCGCCCGGCGGTTCCAGGACCTGGGCCACAAGTTCGTGCTGATCATCGGCGACTACACCGCCCGCGTCGGCGACCCCAGCGGCGTCAATAAGACCCGCCCCATGCTCACGCCGCGTGAGATCGAGGCCAACGCGGCCACCTACGTCGCCCAGGCCGGCAAGGTGCTGGACACCTCGCCGGAGAAGCTGGAGCTCCGCCACAACGGCGAGTGGCTGGAGAAGCTGACCTTCGCCGACGTGCTGAAGCTGGCCGCCCAGATGACCGTCGCGCGGATGATGGAGCGCGACACGTTTGAGCTGCGGTTTCGCGACGGCGTGCCCATCGGCGTGCACGAGTTCCTCTACCCGCTGATGCAGGGCTACGACAGCGTGTGCATCCAGGCCGACGTGGAGCTGGGCGGCACGGACCAGACGTTCAACAACCTCGTCGGCCGCCAGCTTCAGGAAAACGCCGGCCAGCGGCCGCAGATCGTGCTCATCATGCCGCTGCTGGTGGGGCTGGACGGGGCGGACAAGATGAGCAAGTCCAAGGGCAACACCATCGGCATCACCGACCATCCCCGCGAGATGTTCGGTAAGGTCATGTCGATCCCCGACGGCCTCATGCGGAATTACTTCACGCTGCTGACCGACCTGCCGGCCGAAAAAATCGACGCCCTGCTGGACGCCAAGAAAACCCATCCCCGCGCGGCCAAGGCGGAACTGGGCAAGCGCATCGTCGAGCAATACCACGGCCGCTCCGCCGCGGAAGAGGCCGCCGCGGAATTCGACCGCGTCTTCGCCGAAAAAGGCACACCGAGCGAGATGATTCAGCTCCCTGTTGAACCCCGTACGACTGTCATCCAGGCGATTTGCCTGGCCGGCTTTGCCCGTTCGACCAGCGAGGCACGGCGCTACGTTACAGGAGCGGGTGTCACCCTTGACGGGAAGAAGATCGTGTCCTTCGACGCCGATGTCTCCGAGAAGGACGGGGCGATACTCAAAGTCGGCAAACGGCGATTCGCCCGCATAAAACGCAAAAAGCAGTAGCAGGGCGGTCTTCCACGTCGGCAAGCGCCGCTTCGGGCGGATTCGGGTCGGCAAGGATTAAAGCTCGCGGTCAGCCCGTCTCGTTGTCGGATGAAGAGGCGGCCGTCTCGGTGTCGCCGCCACCCGTTTCCAGGTGGACCCTCTTGGTTCCGTCTTTGTTCTTCTCCACATTGAGCTTTTTGATCTTCGGCATGTAGTCGCCGCCTCCAGCAGTCGTGGGGATGACGATGCCCAGTACGGCTGAGACTATCGCCAGACCCGCGCCGAACAGCACGGCCAGGATGATAATGATCACCTCGGAGACCGCGCCCAGGTGTTGCCCGTAAAGCAAGGTCAGCGCCGACAGTCCCACGGCGATGGCTGTCCCGCCTAAGACGCCGATGAGCGCCGCAGGCTTTCCCCCGAATTGAACGTGGCCGCCACTGCGTGGCATGTCGCCGAACTTCCATTTGTGACCTGCCTGATCGTTTCCCATCGTTTCACTCCTTGTCTTGTTCGCCGGACGGTCCCTTTGGCCGCTGGGCAAGCCGTGCCCGCAGGGCCGCCAGGGCGTACCGGCACCGGCTGGCGGCCGTGTTGATGGAGATCGCCAGCACGTCGCCTATCTGACGGAACGAGTATCCCATGTAGTACTTCATGCGAATCACCACCTGTTGCGCCGTCGGAAGCTGCATCAAGGCCTGCTCCACGGTGACCGGGTCGATTTCCAGTTCGTCCGCCTCGTCCGGCGACGGCTCCATCGAAGCGGGCGGATTTGCCTCATCCAGGCTCGCGCTCACCCGCCGCCGGGCCAGGGCCTTGAGGGCGTTGTGCTCCACGGCGCGGGATACATAGGCCGCCAAGTGCTTCAGCGGGTCCGCATCGAGCCGTCTCAATATGGCGGCCATCGTTTCCTGAACGATGTCCTCGGCCTCGTGCTCGTCACGCACGATTCGCTGGGCCATGCGGACCAGCCTCAGCCGATGGCGGGCAAAAAAGCCTTCCAGCTCTCGTCGAGACTTGTCCTGTTCCGCTTCGCCCATGTCAGCCCGCAAGGCCGCCTACCCTAATAGAACCCTTGGGCGCGGCTTTTGTCTAAGAAAAGCAGATTGTCCCCCAAAATGCCACAGCCCGCCGGAGGGAACCGGCGGGCTGCGGAAATCGTGCAAAAGTTAGCGGCTCAAATGGGGAAGGCTATCGCCTGGACTTCTTGCCCTTGGCGGCCTTGCGGCCCTTAGCGGCCTTCTTGGCCGGCTTGGGATTGTAGAAGGCGATCATCTGCTTGCACGTCTTGATCTTGATCTTGCCGGCGTTGCCCGCCTGGCCGAAGGCCGTCATCCGCGCGACGCAGACCTTCTTCATGGCGTCCCGCGCCGGGCCAAGATATTTGCGCGGGTCGAACTCCTCGGGATGCTCGGCGAAGACCTGGCGGATCGCCCCGGTGATGGCCAGGCGGCAGTCGGTGTCCACGTTGACCTTCCGCACGCCGTGGCGGATGCCTCGCTGGATTTCCTCCACCGGCACGCCGTAGGTCTCCTTCATCCGCCCGCCGAAGCGCCGGATGATCTCCAGCAATTCCTGCGGCACGGAGCTGGAGCCGTGCATCACCAGGTGGCAGTTGGGCAGGCGGCGGTGGATTTCCTCGATGACGCTCATCACCAGCACGTCGCCGGTGGGCTTGCGGCTGAACTTGTAGGCCCCGTGGCTGGTGCCGATGGCCACGGCCAGGGCGTCCACGCCCGTGTCGGCCACGAACCGCTGGGCCTGGGCCGGGTCGGTCAGGTGCTTGAGGGCCTCATCGCCGGTCAGCCCCGCCCCGTGGCCGTCCTCGATGCCGCCCAGCGTGCCGATCTCGCCTTCCACGGTGACGCCCTTGGCGTGCGCAAGCTTCACGACCTTCCGCGTGACGGCGACGTTGTAGTCGTAGGTGCTGGGCGTCTTGCCGTCGGGCGACAGCGAGCCGTCCATCATCACCGAGGTGAAGTCCTGGGCGATGGCGCTGGCGCAGGTCTCGGGACTGTTGCCGTGGTCCTGGTGCATGGCGATGGGCAATTTGGGATTCAGTTCCGCAGCCGCCAGCATCAGGTGGCGCAGGTAGGCGTCATTGGTGTAGGACCGGGCGCCGCGCGAGGCCTGGACGATGACGGGGGAATCGGTCTCCTGGGCGGCTTCCATGATCGCCTGAATCTGCTCCATGTTGTTGACGTTGAAGGCGGCCAGGCCGTAGTTGTTCTCGGCCGCGTGGTCCAGCAGGATGCGCATCGGTACGAGGGGCATGATTTACCTCACTGGTTGGATTGCCAAACTTGTGGGTTACTTAAATCGCGACGAATTATAGTGCTTCCGCCCGGCCGACAAAAGATTTTTCCGGCCCCGTGACAAAGCCCCCCTACTGCGGCTCGGCCATACGTTCGACGACCTCGGCCGGGATGCCGATGTCGGCCACGACGACCTTGCCGGTGTACGCCTCGGCGCCGGGGACGTTGAAGCCCTTCTTGCGGGCGACGAACGTGACGGTCAGGGCCGCTCGCACGGCCGGTCCCTCGGCCGCGCCCGTGTCGCAGTCCAGGCCGGTGGGAATGTCGATGGCCGCCACGGGCCTGCCGGCGGCATTGAGGGCCTGGACGGCGGCGGCCATTTCACCTCGCAGCGCCCCGCGGACGCCCGTGCCGCCGATGGCGTCCACCACCACGTCGAACTGCCGCAACTGCTGGGCCAGGCCGCCAAGCTCTTCGGCGCCGACCTGCCGGACGTCGTGGCCCAGCTTTTGGAGAATGGCCAGATTGGCGGCCGCATCGGCCGTGAGCTTATCGGGGGAACAGACCTGGAACGTGGCGACCTTGGCGCCCCGTATGACCAGGTGGCGGGCGACGACGAATCCATCGCCGCCGTTATTGCCGCTGCCGGCGACAACGGCAACGGCCTTGGCGGCGACGGAACCGCCCAGAAAATCCTGGATCGCATCCGCGGCGCCTCGCCCAGCGTTCTCCATCAGCACCAGGCCGGATACGCCCAGCGTCCCGATGGCGTACTGATCGATCTGCCGGACCTCCTGGCGGCTGAGCGGCCGCATGGCGTCCTCCTGCGTGGGGCGCGGGCTTACCGGCACTCAACCTGCCAGCAGTTCGTCCAGCGCCTCTTTGAAGGCCTTTTTGGGCTGAAGGCCGATGAGCTTCTTGGCCACCTTGCCGTCTTTGAACAGGATCACCGTCGGGATGGCGCTGATGCCGAACTTCATCGCCGTGTCGCGGGAGGCGTCGGTGTCCACCTTGCCCACCTTCACCCGGCCGGCGTACTCCTGGGCCAGATCCTCGATGGTCGGCGCGAGCATCTTGCAGGGCATGCACCACTCGGCCCAGAAATCCACCATCGCCACACCCTTGGCGTTGATGACCTCGTCCTCGAAATTCTGGTCCGTCAGCTCCATCACGTGCTCTGAACTCATGGGCCACTCCTTTGGGGCAAAAAGCAAAGCAAAGAAAAAAGGTTCTCAGGAAATCCTAGGGGCTCAAGGCGGCGTTGTCAACGCGGCCGGCCCCACTAGTCCGCCAAGCTTGCGGCGATGGAATGCCTTGGCCGCACCGGCGTGTTAGAATGGCCGCAGGTGAGGCAGGAACGGCGCATGAACCGCAGAGCGGGCAAAAATCTTCGCCTTCGGCGGCGGACGGACATCGACGGCGTGTTCCGCCTGGGCCGGCGGCTGGGCGACGGCCTGATCACGCTGCTGGGCCGGCCCAATGGGCTGGGCGCCGTGCGCACGGGCGTGGCGGTGTCGTCGACTCACGGCGGCGCGGTGCGGCGCAACCGCCTCAAGCGGCTCTGCCGCGAGGCGCTGCGGCTGGCCCGGCCGGAGCTTCCGGCCGGATGGGACTTCATGGTCGTGCCCCGCCGGGGTGCGACAGTGACGCTGGCGGCCTTGCGGCAATCCGTGACCACCCTGGCCGCCCGATTGGCGGCCTTGCCGCCGGCGGAGGGCAGCCCACTATGACCGCCGGCCGGGTCCTTCACGCCCTGGTTCGCATGCCGGCCGCCGGGTTGGTCCTGCTGGCGCGGCTGTACCAAGTCACGCTGTCCCCCTTGCTCGGCCGGCACTGCCGGTTTGCACCGACGTGCAGCAATTACTTCATCGAGGCCGTGGAAAGGCACGGCGCGCTGGCCGGCGGATGGCTGGGGCTGCGCCGCCTGCTGCGGTGCCATCCGTTCAGCCGCGGCGGCTTCGATCCGGTCCCCTGAACCGCCGCCCCCTTGTCACATCGGCGGGTAGCGATTAGGATAGTAGTGTCGAAGGGTGAAGCGTCGGGATGTCGGGATGATGGAAGGGAGACGGTCATGTCTTATCGCGGCGTCGAGCGAAGGCGGCACAAGCGTTACGCCGTGCCGTGCCCGGCGAAGCTGTCGATTGGGGACGGCCAGACCGCCGGCAAGACGATCAACATCTCCGACGGCGGTATACTGATACGGCTGCCGCAGCGGCTGGTCCCCGCCCACGGCGGCCTGATGGACATTCACCTTCGTGTGCCCCGCTCCACGGCCAACACGTACATGCTCGAGGAGTTCACCAGCGTGGCACGGGTGGTACGGTGGGAAGATGTGGACGACGGCGCCGTAGCCGTCGTGGGGCTGGAATTCACTCGCCCGCTGGCGCTGGCCCTGGAGGTGTAGCCGCCGCGGCCGGGCGACCGATGGCCTTGGCGGCGATGTCGTGGCGGTAGTAGCATCCCTGCCAGCGGATTTTTTCCACGGCGCGATACGCGCGTTGCTGGGCCTCGGCGATCGTGGCGCCCAGGGCTGTGACGCCCAGCACCCGCCCGCCGGCGTTGACCAGCTTGCCGTCCTGCATGGCCGTGCCGGCGTGGAAGACCTTCACGTCCCCCATCGCCTCGGCCTGCTCGATGCCGGTAATCTGGAAGCCCTTGTCGTAGGAACCTGGATACCCCCCCGAGGCCATCACCACGCACACGGCCGGGCGCGGGTCGAACTCGATAGTCACCTTGTCCAGCCGATGTTCCGCCGTCGCCAGCAGCGCCTCCACCAGGTCGCTGGTCCATCGCATCATCAGCGGCTGGCACTCCGGATCGCCGAAGCGACAGTTGAACTCGATCACCTTTGGCCCGGCCGGCGTGAACATCAGCCCGGCGTACAGCACGCCCTCGTAGCGGCCGAAGTCGCGGCGCATCGCGTCGACGATGGGCACGAGAATTTCCCGCTCGATGCGTTCCATCACTTTGTCGTCGATGAAGGGCACGGGGCTGTAAGTGCCCATGCCGCCGGTGTTGGGGCCGGTGTCGCCGTCGCCGACGGGCTTGTGGTCCTGGATCGGCACCAACGGATAGATGTTCCTGCCGTCGCACAGGGCCAGCACCGTGGCCTCTGGACCGGTGAGCATGTCTTCGATCACGACGGTCGCGCCGGCCTCGCCGAAGACTTTTTTGGCCATCATGTCTTCCAGCGGCTTGACGGCCTGGTAAGGCTCGGGGCAGACGACCACGCCCTTGCCGGCCGCCAGTCCGGAAGCCTTGACGGCGACGCCGTGATCGCGCGACAAAACGTATTCCCTGGCCATTTGCAAATCGGTGAAGATTCTCGCCTCGGCCGTGGGCACGCTGGCGGACCGCATGAGGTTCTTGGCGTAGGCCTTGTCAGCCTCGATGCGGGCGCCGGCGGCGCCGGGGCCGAAGCAGAGCATTCCGCCCTGCCGCACGGCGTCGGCCAATCCGGCGGCCAGGGGATCTTCCGGCCCGACCACGACGAGGTCCACGTCGTTGTCCTTGGCGAAGGCGACGACGGCGGAAATGTCCGTGGCCTTGACGTCCACGCACTCGGCGTGCTGAGCAATGCCCGGATTGCCCGGTGCGGCCCACAGGCGATCGCACAGCGTCGAACTGGCCATCTTCCACGCCAAGGCGTGCTCGCG
>JBEKZI010000095.1:0-7685 GCA_049510055.1 Phycisphaerae bacterium
GCCGCTGGGAAGTCCTGCTCCGCAACGCCGGTCGGTGCCGGGCGGGGGAGAAGCTCGGCGTGGAAGGGTCGCCCGATACGGTCGTCCAGATCGCCGCAAACTTAGGCGACGGCCGGTACGAGCTGGCCGTCAGTCCGCCGGCCCCGGCGCTGGACCTGTTGCGGCAGTTCGGTGCCACGCCGCTGCCGCCGTATATCCGCCGCCGCGCGGGCCAGGATGAACCAGCCGATCGCCAGCGGTACCAGACCGTCTATGCCGCTCGCCCTGGGGCCGTGGCCGCCCCGACGGCGGGGCTGCACTTCACGGACGCCGTGCTGGAGGCCCTGGCCGGGCGGGGCATTCGCGTCGCGACGCTGACGCTGCACGTGGGCGTGGGCACGTTCGCCCCCGTCAAGGTGGCCGACCCCGCCAAGCACCCCATGCACGCCGAATGGTACGACCTGCCGGCCGCGACGGCCGAGGCGGTCCGGGCCGCCCGCCACCAAGGCCGGCGGATCGTGGCCGTCGGCACCACGTCCGTGCGGGTCCTGGAGACGGCGGCGGCCGGCGGCGATGGGGAAAAAATCGCCCCCGCCAGCGGCTGGACGAAACTGTTTATCCGCCCTCCGTACCGTTTCCGCCTCGTCGACGCCCTGATCACCAACTTCCACCTGCCCCAAAGCACCCTCCTGATGCTCGTGGCCGCGTTCTGTTCGCCGGGCGACCAGCGGGGGTTGGAAATCGTCCGCTCCGCCTACGCCCACGCCGCCGCCCATAAGTACCGCTTCTACTCCTACGGCGACGCCATGCTCATCGAGTAGTTTTCTGCCCAGTGTCTAGCCGTCCCTGGTGAGTTTGGCTGTGTCTTGGAACGTGCAGGTATACTGCTAGTGAACCGAAACAGTCCCAAGACTTACCCACCTCTCTGCAGGCTCGTGGCGAGTTTGTTGCTGAGGAGTCAGCGAGACGCGGATGGGGTGCCATCCATGGGAATCATGAACGTAAAGGAATATGTGATCTAGGATAGGAACATCAGGAGGTAGCGTCCAAAACACGGGGATGAAGCCGAATAGTAGCATGCCGCCATACCCCGCGTCGCTGCACCGTTGGACGAGGTTGAACGTGCCATCCTCGCCGGTGTGGACAAGGCGCGAGGTGGTCGTATCGGGCTGGCCCCAATCTTCCCGAGCGGTAAAGTTGCCATAGACGTACGAAGGGTCTTGTTCTTTCTCGTCGGCACCGACCCATGCGGAGACCGGCCTGCCTTCGGCGTCCACGAGTTTGCCGTCTATGCAGCGAGACGTGCCGAAGCCGTCAGCACAGATGCAGCCGCTCGTGGTAAGGAGTCCTGCTGCAACGACGACGGCAAAAAGCGTCTTCATGAAATGTCTCCCCGTCTGCCTGGCCATTGCAAGATTCCTGAGTCTTGCACGGCTTTAATCCTAGCTGCCAGATGCCGAGTTGGCAATACAGCGATGGCGGGTTCGTGCCTCACCGCCGGCGGCCTGAAAGAATTTTTGCGAATTTTTCTTGCCGGATGGGGCGATCTCAATATAATATCATAATGATATTAGTGCCATCCTGGCGCAGCACACACAAGAAAGGGCAGGTTATGAACGGAACAACTGACACTGTCAGCAAGGAGCGACCCATTCGCGTCCTATCCGGCTGGATCATGCTCGTGGTGGATTTGGCGTTGTTTGCCGCGGCCATCTGGTTGACGGTAACACTGATTCAGGAAACCAAGTCGCAACATATTCATCCGGCGTGGTGGCAGGTGGTGACGCGCGTGGGGCTGTTCATCATCGCGGGGCTTGTGATGAGCGGGTTCTTTACCCTTCAGCCCAATGAGGCACGGGTGCTTATCCTCTTTGGGGCCTACAAAGGGACCGTCCGGGATAGTGGCTTCCATTGGGCCAATCCCTTTTACTCCAAGGGTTCGGTCCTCGCCGTGGTGCCGAGCCGGGGCAAGGTCTATCAGATGCACAAGATTTCACTGCGGGCCCGCAACTTCAACAGCGAGAAGCTCAAGGTGAACGACAAGCGCGGCAATCCCATCGAGATCGCCGCCGTCATCGTCTGGCGCGTGGCCGACACGGCCCAGGCCACCTTCGACGTGGACGATTACGAGAACTACGTCCGCGTGCAGAGCGAGTCGGCCATCCGGCACATGGCCAGCGCGTATGCGTACGACCAGGGCGAGGAAAACGAGTTGACGCTCCGCAGCAGCGTGGACGAGGTGTCCGCCTCGTTGCGGACGGAGCTCCAGGCGCGGTTGCACAAGGCCGGCGTCGAAGTGGACGAGGCGCGCCTGACGCACCTGGCCTACGCCCCGGAGATCGCCCAGGCCATGCTCCGCCGCCAGCAGGCCGAGGCCATCATCGCTGCCCGCCAGAAGATCGTCCATGGCGCCGTCAGCATGGTGCACATGGCCCTGAAGGAACTGGCCGAGCAAGGCGTGGTGACGTTGGACGAGGAGCGCAAGGCCGCGATGGTGAGCAACCTGATGGTCGTGCTGTGCGGCGAGGCCGAGGTGCAGCCCGTCGTCAATACCGGCACCCTCTACGCCTAAGCACGGAGGCTGTTAGCGGCGATGGAACGACGAAAACAGTTCCTGTTGCGTGTGGACCCACCGCTGTGGGACGAACTCCAGCGGTGGGCGGCCGACGAACTGCGCAGCGTCAACGGCCAGATTGAATACGTCCTTCGCCAGGCCGTCGCAAAGCGCAAGGGCGAAAAGGCCAAGCAGGAACAAAAGTCGTAGGCCCGACGCCTAATGCCTGTTGCTTAATGCCTTGCCTCTATCGGGCGAGCTTGAAGTATTTTTCCCCGCCGTGCAGGCGCGGGGCGACGGCGGCCAGTTCGTGGAGGGAGCGGATGCGGCTTCCTTCGGCCCGCAAGGTCAGAATGCGTTTGACCGCTATGGGTCCGAGGCCCGGGACTCTCAGCAGCTCGAAGCGATCGGCCTTGTTGACGTCCAGGGGAAAGAACTGAGGATTTCGCTGGGCCCAGATGGTCTTGGGATCGGCCTGGAGCGAAAGGTTGCCATCCGGCTGGAAGGGGATTTCCGCGTCGGAAAAGCCGTATTTGCGGATGAGCCAATCGACCTGGTACAGCCGATGCTCGCGCGTCAGCAAATCGCTGCCGCCAAGCAATCCGCCGCCTGGTAGCCCACCGTTGGGCTCTTGGGGGCGTTCGCCGGGCAGTTGCGGATCGCCCAGGCCGCGCTGATAGGCGCTGAAGTACACGCGGCTGAGCTTCATCCGGCGGTACAGGCCGAAGGTGGCCCGGACGATGTCGGCGTCCTTTTCGTCAGCCGCCCCGACGACGAATTGCGTGGTCTGCTTCACGCCGGCGTAGGGTGCGCCGGGGGCGGTCAGCTCGTGAATCTTGCGGATGCCGCCGACGATGTCGCGGTCGAAGTCCTTGGTCGGCGAGAGCTGCCGGAAGGCCGCGCGGTGGGGAGCCTCGACGTTGAGCGAGACCGCACTGGCCAGCGAGAGCGCCTCGGCGATGGCCGCGTCGGAAGCTCCCGGAATGATCTTGAGGTGAATGTAGCCGCGGTACTGGTGGCGCTTCCGCAGCAGGGCGGCCACGGCCAGCAGGCGGCCCATCGTGTAGTCGGCGTCGCGCAGCACGCCGGAGCTGAGGAACAGGCCGTGGATCTTCTGCTGCCGCACGTAGCCCAGGAACACCGAGGCGATTTCCTCAGCCGACAGCGTGGTGCGGGGCACGTCGCGGCTGGCGCGGAAGGGGCAGTAGCGGCATTGGTTGACGCAGACGTTCGACAGGAGCGTCTTGAGCAGGATGGACGTGCCGCCGTTGGGCAGCGAGACGGGGTACAGCCATTTGCCCTCCGGGCCGCGGACGCGATGGCCGTCCTTCTGCGTGCCGCACGCGCAGGCTAGGTCATATTGCGACGCGTCGGCCAGGAACTCGAGCTTGCGTTGCGTGTCCATACGCTACTGCCGGCCCCGCGGTTGCGGGGGTTCGTGAACCGGTCGGAAGATTACCCTAACATAGTACGAACATCAAGAGGAAAGTGTAAGAAATGAAAAATGCTGGGGCGTGTTCCATCGCTGGCGTCAGGATTCCTGTTTAGCCCGGCGTTTTCGGGCGATCCTATGATACGCCACCGCCAGCAGGAAGATGGCGGCGACCAGGGCCAAGAGGCGCCAGAAAATGGCGTTCACAAGTTTGCCGAGGTAACCGTTGGTTTCCCCCAGCATCTTTTCCAGGTGGTCCATCTCCGCCGACAGGGCGGCCATCGGGCCGGAGGTCTCCGTTTCCAGCAGGAGCAGTTCCGCCTGCCAGCGCGTCAGCTCGGGCAGCTGCTGGATGATGGCCGCGAAGTCCTTCGTCGTCCGCGTAAACTCACGGATGGCCTGGGGCGTGCTGGAGGTGCTCTCCAGGACCCTGACGGGCAACATCGGCAGGCCCATCAGGGTCTGCATGTCCCTGTGGGACTCCGTGGCAGGAGGAGGGGTGGTCTGCGTCCCGAAGGGCACCTTGTAGGTGGCGTGGATGGCGACATCTTCAATGTCGTCCTGGGCATTGTCGATGGCCGCGGGCGGGAAATATTTTCGCCCCAGCGCGACGACGTCTTCCTCCATCTTCTTGGCCAACGCGACGGCCTGGGGTTGCTGCTCGCCGAACAACTCCTTGCCCTCTCGTGTCGTCAGGTATTGCCGAAGTGCGACGGCGTTGGTCCATGCTTGAATAAAGGCGACCCTGGGGTCGGGCTCGGAAAGGATGTCCAGGTAGGTATCGTAGGTCCGCATCTTCCAGCGAAGGCAATTCTCCCGCACGCGCCGATCCTGGACCATCGCGGCGATCTCCGTGGCCGTCCCGATCACCTCCGCCAGATGATTGTCCAACTGGAGCCTCAGCTCGCTCTGGAGCTGAATCGGGTCCACCACCTGGGACAGTCCGCTGGGGCCAGAGGTGGCGGTTTTCTGCTGCGGCCCGCCGCAGCCCGCCGCGGCTGCCAGGATGGCCGCCATGGCGGCGGCCGGGAGCAACCTCCCGACCGCGCGACGATTCAGGCCCCTTGGAGATTCGTGCGTTTGTTGGATGGTTCCCGGCCGCCGTTTGGCCATGTCCGTGCCTCCTGTCCCTCTTTCACATCGGCCGTCCGTGACTTTCGGCTGGCTAGAATTTTTCCGGCGGACCGCGCCCGAGGGAATCGAACAGCTAGGAAAAATGGCCGTAACTTTACTAATCGACAAGGTATTTTGGGGTCGATATAAACCCCAGAGTCGGGGGGGGGCTTAAAAATTGGCAAATGTCGGGGATGTGCACGCCTATTGTTTATGCATGGGCATGGTTTGAGCCGTGCCGCTTGCTTTCAGATCGGCGGCGAAGCGCGTGAGTGTTCCGGTAGCTGGTGGTGCGTCGGATGCCGTGACGTTTGGACAAGAATTTCTTTCAAAAAACCCTTGCGAAACGGTAGCAAATGGCGTAAATCCGCAACGGTAACTTGGAGGGGGGCTTATCTTTGTGACGAGAACGGTGGCTACGGCCCTATGGCCGAGGTCATTAGTTACAGGAAGGAGCCAGTGAACACGGCGCTCGATCACAAGAAGGCTAGCGCCCCGTCGCTCACGGGGCCGTCGCCGCGAGAGAATCGGCGCAGGTGAGGTATCGCCATGTTTTTGTCCCCATGTTGTCCGCGTTGAGTGCAAAACCATACTCCCATAGCCACGCTATGGGTCTGTTGCGTCGGGCACAATTGAAGGAGCCGTCATTATGAAACGGAACTTTTACTCCCAGCGGGCGTTCTTGGGTGGCCACCGTCGGTCGCGAAAGGCGGACAAGGGCCGTCGCAACCACTCCCCAATGCCTCCTCCCATCTTCCAGCAGTTGGAGGACAGGACCCTGCTGTCCGACCTCACCCTGACGTCGGGTGTTCTGACCTACACCGCCGCTGCCGGGAGGATCGTCAATAACGGCCTCCTCGTCTCGTACAGCGGCGGGAATTATACATTTACCGACACGGAGACCATTACGTGCGGCATTGCCGGCTGGTCGACTGGGTCCACTACGGTCACCGGACCGGCCACGGGTGTGAACTCCATCTTGATCGACCTCACCAAGCCGCAGGATCCCGCCCACGTGAACGACGCGGTCACCCTGAATTCGCTGAACCATCCCACCACGATCGATGGCAGTGCCGGCAATGACACCTTCACCATCAATTCGACCGGCCAGCTGATCGAGGTAGAGGGTAACAATCCCCTGGCTTCGGGCAGCGGCGACACGCTGGCCTTCGGCGGGACCATCAACGTCGCCGACACCTACGCCATCACGCCTGGGGCCGACAGCCAGTCCGGTGCGGCGACGGTGAACATCAATGGCGCTGGGGCCTCGGTGGTGAGCTACACGGGCATCGAGTTTATCACGATCAACGGCGGCGGCGGGACCGGCAGCGACACGCTGACGGTCAACGGCACTGGCGCCGACAACGACATCAACTTTGCCGGCACCGGGGCCGTGGCGGCCACGGCGCAGGTGGACGGCAATCCGCTGATTACGGTCAGTTCCTTCGGCAGCACAGGCGGGGCCGGGACATTCACGCTGAACGGCCTGGCCGGCGACGACGATATCAGCGTCGCGCCCGGCAGCTTGGGCACCGCGGAAGGCATCACGGTCGCGGGCGGGGATCCCTCGGCCGGCAGCGATGCAGACAGGCTGGCGGTGGCTGGGACAAGCTCGGCGAACACCATCGGGTATAACCCCAGCGCCACGCTGGGCAGCGGGACCGTGACGATCAGCGGTGTGGCGACGACCACGTTCAACCACATCGAGCAGCTGGTGATCGACGGCCAGGGCGGCGGGGACACGCTGACGACCACCGGTCCAGCGGCCGGGTTGGTTTACACGGTAGCCCCTGGCGCGACGGCGGATAGCGGAGGCGTGCAGGTCGGAACGCTGATTCCGATGAGCTTCCAGAACCTGGGCACCGGCGGCGGGTTGACCGTAACGCGTACGGGCGACGGCAACACGCTGGAGGTGGAGGGGACCGCCAACGATGACCTCTTCACGGTCACGACGACGTCGGTGCAGGTGGACAACCAGATTACGACGACGCACAACTTTGCCGGCGGGAGCAACGAGGTCATGCTGCTGGGGATGGGTTCGGCGGATGACGCCGACGAAGCGGCCATCACGGGCAGCGGGGCGGCGGTGACGGCAAACCTGGGCGGTACCGGCCCGACGATTACGGGCGGGGGCCTGGGGACGGTCGAACTCAGCGGCATCGGGGTGGTGAACCTGAACGCCGGCGCGGGGAACCTGACGGTCAGCGGCACCGGCGGCAATGACACGGCGGTAGTCTCGCCGACGGGCGCCGCGGCGGCGACCGTGCAGGTGAACGACGTCTCGCCGGTGCTGAACGCCAGCAACATCGGGACGACGTTCTTGGTGGACCTGACCACCGGGTCGGACCAACTGACGGTCAACGGCACAGAGAGTGCCGAGACGATCACGATCACGCCCACAGTTGTCACGGTGGATAGCTTCAAGGCGGTGACCTACGCGAACACTGAAGACCTGGTGGTCAACGGCCTGGCCGGCAATGACACGTTTAGCGTCACGACCACGAGCGCGAGCACGACGGTCCACGTGAACGGCGCCGATCCCCTGGCCGGCAGCGACACGCTGTCCTTCAGCGGGACCAGCGGCGTCGCCGACACCTACGCCATCAC
>JBEKZI010000096.1:0-7666 GCA_049510055.1 Phycisphaerae bacterium
CGTTCCGCCTACCGCAAGCTGGCCCGCAAGTACCATCCCGCGTGGCCGAACTGATCGTATATTGGGCGCTTCTGCGGGTCCGGCAGCGGGGGGTTTTGGATATGGAGGCGGGGGCGGGGCCGGCGGCAGGCCGGGCGTGCGCACCTACACCTGGACGGGCGGCGGCCAGGGCATGCCGTCTGACTTCGAGGAGATCTTCGGCGGCGGGGGCCGGGGGTTTGCCGGCATGAGCCTGGACGATCTTATGGAAGCCCTGGGGGGCGGCGGCCGGCGGGCCCGCGCCCAGGCCGCCGAACGCGGCCAGGACGCCGAATACCACCTGAACATCGATCTGCCCCAGGCCTTTGCCGGCATGACCGCGCCCATCCGCATCCGCCGCCCCGATGACGCCGGCCGGGAGGCGACCGAGACCCTTCACGTCAAGATTCCCCCCGGCGTGCACGAGGGTTCGCGCATTCGCGTGCGAGGCAAGGGCGGCTACGGCCCGGCCGGCTACGGCGACCTGTACCTCATCACGCACATCACCCCGCATCCCTACTTCCGCACCGAGGGCAGCGACGTGTACGTGGAGGTGCCCGTCAGCATCGCCGAGGCCGCCCTGGGCATCAAAGTGGACGTGCCCACCCTGGAAGGCATGACCACCGTCACGATCCCGCCGGGCACGAGCAGCCATCGCAAGCTCCGCCTGCGCGGCAAAGGGCTGGGCACGGCCGAGAGCGGCGGCCGCGGCGATCAGTACGTGGTCGTTCACATCGTCCCGCCGCCGGCCGTCTCAGCCAAAGGGCGCGAGCTCTTGACGGAGTTCCAGAAAGTCGAGAAATTCGACCCCCGTAAGGACGTCCCATGGCGATGAACCGTCCCAGCATGATCCGCCGCATCGACTTTGCCATCATGATCATCAGCTTGGTGGTGATCGGCACGGCCTTGGGGTGCCTGATGGTGATTACCTCCCGCTATGCCGCCATCGAGCATGACCCCAACGTCCACCGCTACCTGGCGCGGCTATCCTTGATTGCCTTGCTGCTATTGCTGTTTGTGGTGTTCGTCTTCTGCTGGATGGTGATGCGGTACGTCTTCCTGCGGTTGCGGCATCGCGGGCAGCCCCGCCGGCCCACGCCTTACGTGAACGCATGGGCGCTGGCCGGCAAGCGGTTCAAGCTCTCAGCCGAGCAGGAGCGGGAGTTGGACGAGTTGGACATCGAGCCGCCGCAGCCGGAGGACAAAGGGGACCAAGAGGAAGGGGAAGACCAGGCCGACTCCGCTTCGTCGTGAGATTTTGTAATTTTGTGATTAAAACTCCCTTCCTTCGTGCGATTGTCCCGCTGGTCTTGCTGTTCGCCGCGGCGAATGCTATCGTTACCGGCCGTGGTTACCCTCTGGGACAGGATCGACAAGAGCCTCCATCGCGTCCGCGAGAACATTGCCGCCGCCTGCGCCCGCAGCGGCCGGTCGCAGCGCGAGGTGTCGATCGTGGCCGTGACCAAGTCGGCGACCCTGGAAGCGACCGCCACGGCCGTGGAACTGGGGCTGACCGACCTGGGCGAGAGCCGCATCCAACAGCTCTTGGAGCGGGCGGCTGCGCTGGAAGGGGCGCTGCGAAAACGGCGCAACGCCAAGGCGCCCGTTCGCTGGCACATGATCGGCCACCTTCAGCGGAACAAGGTCCGCGCGACGCTGGAGGTGGTTGAGGCGATCCACTCGGTGGACTCTCTCCGCCTGGCTGAGGCCATCGACCAGCGGGCCGAGGAGCGCGGCAAGGTCGTGGACGTGCTGATCCAGGTCAACTGTTCGCAGGAGCCTCAGAAGTTCGGCGTGGCCGTGGGAGCGGCGGCGTACCTGGGCGAGCTGGTGTCCACGCTCAAGCACCTCCGCCTGGTGGGACTGATGACGATGGCGCCGCGGGTGGACAATCCGGAGAAGGCCCGGCCGAGCTTCCTCCGCCTCCGCGAGCTGTTCGAGGAAATGCGTAAGGACGGCATCGGCGGGTCGGACTTCCGCCATCTGTCCATGGGCATGAGCCAGGATTACGCCGTCGCCGTCGAAGAGGGCGCTACAATCCTAAGGATTGGCACGGCGCTGTTCGGCCGGTAAGGCGGACCGCGGCGGGGAAACTGCCAAACCGGACTCACCGGGCGTTCCGGCAGTCGATATGGCACTTGTTTGCGGCGACATGAATTTCCTAAGATGTTACTGAAAATAGACTTAGGATACTGGCACGTTTGTTGCATATTTCAGTGGTGAGAGTCTATCTCCCTGTGGCGGCCTTGACGGGCGGCGACCGGGTGGGCCGAAGGCCCGCTGAGGGCTCATAGGAAAGCGAGCGAGGCGCATGGCAACCAAGAAAATCATCGGAATCGACCTAGGCACCACCAACTCCGTCGTGGCCATTATGGAAGGCACGACGCCCAAAGTGCTGATCAACCAGCAGGGCAGCCGGCTGACGCCCTCGGTGGTGGGCTTCACGGACAAGGGCGAGCGGCTGGTCGGCCAGCCGGCGCGCCACCAGCAGGTGACCAATCCCAAGAACACCGTGTACTCCATCAAGCGGTTCATGGGGCGGCGGCACAACGAGGTGGCCGTCGAGGAAAAAATGGTCCCTTACGAGATCATCGGCGGCCCCGATGAGCTGGTGAAGGTCCGCATCCGCGGCAAGGACTACACGCCCCAGGAGATCAGCGCGATAATCCTGGGCGACCTCAAGAAGACGGCGGAGGATTACCTGGGCGACAAGGTGGAGCGGGCGGTCATCACCGTGCCGGCTTACTTCAACGACTCCCAGCGCCAGGCCACCAAGGAGGCCGGGGAAATCGCCGGCCTGAAGGTCGAGCGGATTATCAACGAGCCGACGGCCGCGGCGTTGGCGTACGGGCTGGACAAAAAGAAGAACGAAAAGGTGGCCGTCTTTGACTTCGGCGGCGGCACGTTCGACATCTCCAACATGGACATTGGCGAGAACGTCTTTGAGGTGCTCAGCACCAACGGCGACACGCACCTGGGCGGTGACGACCTGGACGAAGTGCTCATCAATTACATCGCCGATGAGTTCAAGCGCCAGGAAGGCATCGACATCCGCAAGGACCCCATGGCGCTCCAGCGCCTCAAGGAGGCCTGCGAAAAGGCCAAATGCGAGCTGTCCACGGCCGTCGAGGCCAACATCAACCTGCCGTTCATCACCGCCACGGCCGAGGGTCCCAAGCATCTGACGATGACGCTCACGCGGGCCAAGCTCGAGCAGCTCTGCGAGCCGGTGTTCCATCGCCTGGTCGATCCGTGCAAGCGGGCTCTGTCGGACGCCAAGCTCCATCCCGACGACATCAACGAGGTGGTCCTGGTGGGCGGCTCAACGCGCATCCCGCGCGTCCGGCAGATCGCCAAGGACCTGTTCGACAAGGAACCCAACAAGTCGGTCAACCCCGACGAAGTCGTCGCCATCGGGGCGGCCATCCAGGCGGCCATCTTGGCCGGCGAGGTCGAGGAGCAGATGGTCCTGCTGGACGTCACGCCGCTGAGCCTGGGCGTGGAGACGCTGGGCGGCGTGATGACCAAACTCATCGAGCGCAACACGACCATTCCCACCGAGAAAAAGGAAATTTTCTCCACCGCGGCCGACAGCCAAACGGAGGTCACCATCCACGTGCTCCAGGGCGAGCGAGAATTCGCCCGCGACAACCGCACGTTGGGCCGGTTCAACCTCACGGGCCTCCCGCCGGCGCCGCGCGGCGTGCCGCAAATCGAGGTCAGCTTCAACATCGACGCCAACGGTATCCTGAACGTCTCGGCCAAGGACATGGCCACCGGCAAGCAGCAGTCCATCGAAATCAAGGGCTCCAGCGGCCTGAACTCCTCGGAAATCGAAACAATGCGCAAGGACGCTGAAAGCCACGCCGAGGAAGACCGCAAGCGCCGCGACGTGGTGGACCTGAAGAACCAGGCCGATTCGATGGCGTATCAAATGGAAAAGATGCTCCGCGAGCAGGGCGAGAAGATCGCCGCCTCCGACCGCGGCAACATCGAGTCGGCCATCTCCGCCCTGAAAGACGCCGCCAAGGGCGACGATGCCCAGGCCATCAAACGGGCGATGGAGAACCTGGAGCGGCAGTCGCACAAGGTGGCTGAGGAAATGTACAAGGCCGCCGGCGCCGGCAAGGCCGCGCCTCCGCCCCCCGGCGGGGCGCCCAAGGGCGGCAAAGGCGGCGATAAAGGCGGCGAGGACGTCATCGACGCCGAATACGAAGTCAAAGAGTAACCCGTAGTCAGTAACCTGTACCCAGTACCCCGTAGGCCAGCAGGAGCGGATCCCGCCAAGAAACTGCCGGCTGCCGGCTACAGGGTACCGATTATTTCGGCTTTATCGGGTTCAAGGACGGATAGATGACCCGCAACGTTTGTCTTTTGCTGTTGGCCGTGGTGGCGGGGAGCGGCTGTGCGCCGCGGAGCGAGGAAGCGGCGCCTTATTTCAACGACAGCCACCGCGACAAGGGGCTGGTCATCGTGTTGACCGGCATCGAGGGCCGCAGCCCGTTCAACGAGGCCATCTGCGAAGGTCTGGAAGACGGCGGCGTCACCTGGGCGATCGATCTGGTGGACTGGACCACCGGAGTCCCCATGAATTACCTGATGAACCTCCGCGATGAGGAGCACAATCGCCTCCAGGCTCGGGAGATTGCCGACAGCATCGTGCGCTACCACATGACTTATCCCAAGGCCCCCGTCATCCTGGTGGGGCAAAGCGGCGGGGGGGCCATGGCGGCGTGGATCGCCGAGGCCTTGCCGCCCGGGGAGCTGCTGGAGGGCATCATCATGCTCGCCCCGTCGCTGTCGCCGGGATACCCCCTGGAGGAGGCCCTGGGCCACACGCGTCGCGGCATCGTAAATTTTTACTCCGAGCGTGACTGGTTCATCCTGGGCGTGGGCACGACCCTCTCCGGCACGATGGACGGCCAGCACACCTCCTCGGCCGGACGCGTGGGCTTCGAGGCGCCGCCCTTCGGCCTGCCGGCCAAGATATATGCATCCAAACTTTTTCAGGTTCCCTGGCAGCCGGTCATGGCTGAGACGGGCAACAGCGGTCGGCACATCACCAGCGGCGCCCGGCTGTTCGTGACCTCCTACGTCGCGCCATTCGTCCTGGCTGAGAAGTGGGACAGGTCCTTCGTGGAGATGATTACCTCCCGACCGACGACCTCGCCCGCATCGGCCTCGGCGGCTCCTTCGTCGCGCACGCGGCCTGCGCCGCGCGTCCGGCCCGCGCCGCGCACGCCGGCGGTATCGCCCGCCCCCCCCGCGCCGCCTCCGGAGGCGGGCCATCCGCATCCGGTCAAGGTCACCTTCGGCCCCATGACGCCCGCCGAGCCCACTTCACAACCGGCAACAACCGAACCAGCCACGGAACCCTAACATCACCCCTCGGCACGGGAGGCGTTCATGCAACATCCCAAAGTCGTCGTGATCGGGGCGGGCAGCCTGTTTTTCGGCCGCCAGGCCATCTGGCAGATGATCCACTCGCCGCACCTGCGGACGGGGACGCTGGCGATGGTGGACATTGACGAGCAGGTCCTGGACAAGATGGCGCGCCTCGCCCGCAAGGTCGTCGCGCACACCGGCGTGCCGCTGAAGATCGAAGCCGCCGCCGACCGCCGCGACGTCCTGGCCGGCAGCGACTTCGTGATCCTCAGCTTCGCCGACCGCTCGGCGCTGTTCCGCGGCCTGGACTGCAACGTCTCGGCCAAGTACGGCATCCGCATGTGCTCGGGCGACACGATCGGGCCGGGCGGCATCTTCCGCACGCTGCGCGAGCTGCCGGTGATTCTGGAAGCCTGCACGGACATCGAGCGGCTCTGCCCGCAGGCGTGGGTGATGAACTACATCAACCCCACCACGGCGATGGGGATAGGCATCCGCCGATATTTCCCCAAGCTCAAGAGCTTTGCCCTCTGCGACGGCCCGCACATGCCGCACTTCAAGGCCACCTACGCCGTGCGGGCGGGCCTCATCGCCAAAAAAGAGGACTTTACGGCGGAAATCGACCGTAAATTCGACATGCGAGTAGCCGGCGTGAACCACTTCACCTGGATGCTCAAGGCCGAGTACGAAGGCCGCGACGTCATGCCCCGCATCGCCGAGTGGCTGCGCAAGCAAGCTGCCACCGAGACCACCGGCGGCGACGTCGGCTCCAAGGCCAAGGACAACGACCGCATCGGCTACGAGCTGTACCGCCTCTTCGGCTGCGTGCCCACCTGCGTGCCGCACACCAAGGAATATGTGCGGTTCTGGCAGGGCCTGGGCCGAACGCCCGAGCCGATCCCGCCGCTATCCATCTGGGAGACCGAGGACCGCCTCAAGCGGCACCGCGAAATGTGGCAGCAGGTGGACGGCTTCCTGGACGGCACGCTTCCCATCGACACGTACATGACCACCTTCAAGCCCGACCACGCCACCGACATCGTCGAGAGCATCGTGGGCAAGCTGGGCAAGACGTTCTACCTCAACACGGCCAACGCGGGGGCGATTGCGAACATGGACGACGGCGATTTTCTGGAGCTGGCGTGCCGCGTCGACGAAAATTCCATCACGACCTTGCCGGTGGGCGAAATGCCCCACGCGCTCCGCGGCTTGGAAACGCAGGCGCTGGACGCCCACAGCCTGGCCGTGGAGGCCGCCGTTTCCTGTCGCCGCGACGTGTTGCTGCGGGCCATGGTCATCGACCCGATGGTCAGCTCCATCGCCGACGCCGGGAAGATTATCGACGAGTTGCTGGAAGCCGAACGCGACGCCCTGCCGGCCAAGTGGTTTGAGAAATAACCAAAATACCGGAGGACCGGAATACCGGAAGACAAGAAACAGAACTACGGCGTGGTGAAGCTCTTGCTTCACCGCGTTTTATTTAGGGAATTGCCATTGGGCCTGCGCCGGCCGCGGCGGGGGTGGCGAAGATCGGACAGCTTCGGCCAAAGCGTGCGGCAAAAGTTTGCTGGACGATTTCCATGATCCTCTCAGCCTGGCTGACGTGAGCCAGGATGATCGCGCAGCCGCCGAAGCCGCCGCCCGTCATCCTCGCCCCGTACACGCCGGGGATGGCCACGGAGGCGTCTACAATCGCGTCCAATTCCTCGCAGGATACTTCATAGTCGTCGCGCAGCGAGGCGTGCGAGGCCGTCATCAACTCGCCGAACCGCTTGTAGTCGCCCTCGCCCAGCACCTCGGCGGCTTCCTGCGTGCGGGCGATCTCGCCCACGACGTGGCGGGCCCGTTTGAACTGCCGGGCGTCCAGTTTTCCCGAAGCCAGGGCCGATTGCACGGCCGGGAGGTCCGCGTCGCGCAAGGCCGCCACGCCGAGGCCCTCGGCCGCTTGGCGGCATTGCTGCTGCCGCAGCGCATAACCGCCGCCGGCGATGGCGTGCCGAACCTGCGTGTCGGCCACCAGAAGCACCGCGTCGGGATCGTCGAACGGTACATGGCGGACTTGCCCGCTGCGGCAATCCAGCAGCATGGCTTGCCCCGCGCGGGCCATGATCGCGATGGACTGATCCATGATGCCGCACGGCGCGCCGGCAAAGTCGTGCTCGGCCTGCTGGCAAATCTGCGCCAGGGCTGTCGGGGCGATCCCGGCGTGCCGGGACTGCCCCGCGGCCTCCAGCAGGGCCGAGGCCGAGGTCACCTCGAGCGC
>JBEKZI010000097.1:0-7625 GCA_049510055.1 Phycisphaerae bacterium
GGCGGATCGTCGTCTCGTCGTCCTGGTAATACCGCTTGAAGGTCGTGCCGCCGTCGTCGACGAAGCGGACGAAGCAGTCGTCGCCGTTGCGGGCGGGCGTGTTGGGGGAAAAAACCACCACGTCGCCCTCGCGGTAGTCCGGCTCCATCGAATCGCCCACCACCCGCGCGGCGAAGGCCTGGGCGTCGTGCACGTCCACGCAGCGGATGTACTCGTCGGCCACGCTGGGGGGATAGTCCAGGTCGGTGAACTCCTGGGGGTATCCGGCCGAGACGCGGTTGATGATGGGCACGATCCCTCCGGCCGAGATGGCCACGACGTTGCCCGCCCCGGTGGGGGATTTCAGCAGCCGCGCCACGTCCCGCTTGTGCGGAGCTTTTTTGCCCTTGCTCTCGCCCTCGCCCCCATGGATCAACTCCCGCAGCACGCCGCGGAGGCGATGCACCTCGGCCTCCAACAGCTCATGCTCGTCGCGGACGTCGGACGGCGTGCGGGCCAGGTGCGCCGGCTTGGTCAGGGCGCCCTTGTCCAGCTTCATCGCCTTTTCCATCGCCCGCAGGATGCCGTCGGCGGGGGGGTTCTTGGCCTTGCCCGTCTCGATGTGCGACAGATACGGCTTGCTGATGCCGGCGGCGGCGGCCAGGCGGTCCTGGGTCCACCCCAACTGCTCCCGATGCCGGCGGATGATCTGGCCGAGGCTCATGGTTTTCTGGCTCCTTGTCCCTGTGGCCGCCCCGGACGACGGGGAAGCATTCTACCGTATTCTATTCGATCAAAACAAGTCCAAAGTTAACAAAACAGTGAATTTTTATGGAAATCTACTTGACAGGACTTGTTTACTGGCTATGATACATCGGTCGCGGTCATGGTCATGTCAGCATCATGGATTCCACAGCTCGGGAGGCCGGTGGACATCGCAACGGAACGCCCTCGGGGGGCGGGTGTATTAATCTTTTATTGACAGGAGGTTAGCCATGACGCTTCCACTGACTGAAGGCACGTGTCTCGCCAAGGAGCCCCTCAAGATCGATGACCGGGTCTTGGGGCGGGCCGAACTGCTGGCCGAGGGGGACCGGGAATTGATCCGAGCCGTGCTGGTGCACGGCCAGTCGGCGGCGTCCGTGGCCAGGATGATGCGAACGCCGCCGCGGACGATCCAGGCCCGCGTCCGGCGGCTGACGCGGCGGATAACCAGCCGGACCTTCCTGGAAGCCGCGCGGGCCTTGCCGTACCTTTCGCCCGCCGACGCCGCCCTGGCGCGGATGCGCTATTGCCAGGGGGCCACCTACGGCGACCTCTGCCGCGACGTGAAGCTCACGCTCCATCAGGTGCGGAGGAACCTGGACCGCATCGCCGCGCAAGTCGAGACCATCAGCCGGATTTCCCACAGGGGTATCCCATCGGCCCGCCTGGAGGCGCAGGCCCCCTAGGGGCCGCCGCCGCGGCTGCCGCCACTCGCATTGAAGAACCCTTGAACGCCACGCGCTGGACTATTTCCGTGAATGCTCGGATTCGTCGGCCTGCGCCGCGCCGCGCAAGTGCCCGGCGGTTGGCGGAGCTTTTCGGCCTGCGGGATGGGACATGGGAGACGCTGTACCGCAACTTCGAATTGACCGTCGAGCCGGGCCAGATCGTCGCCGTGATCGGGCCGTCGGGGGCGGGCAAGAGCGTCCTGCTGCGACAGGTGCTGGCGCGGCTGGATGCAACGGCGCTGGCGACCGCCGACCTGGCCCGCAGCGATTCGCCCGCCATCGACGCGGTAGGCGATGGCCCGCTGGCCGAGCGGCTGGAGGTGCTCAGCCGCTGCGGCCTGGCGGAGGCGGCCGTGCTGGTCACGCCCGCTCGATGCCTTTCAGCCGGACAGGTGCATCGCCTCGCCCTGGCCAGGGCGTTGTGGCGGGCGCGGCGGGGCGGCGCGGGCCTGATCGTGGCCGATGAGTTCGCTGCGAATCTGGACGATGACACGACCGCCGCCCTGGCCGTCGGGGTCCGCAAGCAGGTCCGCGCGCAGGGCGTGGGCCTGCTAGCGGCCACGCCGCACGCGAACATCTTGGAGCACCTTCAGCCGGACAAGGTCATCGTCAAGCCGCTGGGCCGGCCGGCGTGGATTGTGACGCCGGATTGGTCCCGCCGCGGCGGCACGGGCAACGCGGCGTCCGGCTGGCCCATCCGGGCGGGCACGATCCGCGATTACCGCGCCCTGGCTGATTTTCACTATCTGGCTGGTCCGCCGGCCGCCCACAAGCGCGTGTACGTCATTCGCCGTCCGCGATTGTCTCTGCGGCGGCGCGGCGGCTGGGCGTCGGCGGCTGCCCCGGACGTGGCTGCGGTGCTGGTGATTTCTCCGCCGCTGATTAGCGTCGCCACCCGCGACGTCTCCGCCGCCGGGCGCTACGCCGTGGCCGCTTGCCGCAAGGGCCTTGTCCGGCTCAATGAGGAGGTCGAGTGCATCTCGCGTGTCATCGTGCACCCCACGTACCGTTCCTGCGGCCTGGCCGTGCGGCTGGTGCGGCACGCGCTGCGGACCAGCCCGGCGGCGGTGGTGGAGGCCCTGGCCGTGATGGGGCGGGTGCATCCATTCTTCGAACTGGCTGGCATGATGAGCTGGTACGTCGGCGGGGCGGGCAAGTACGTCTATTACGACCATGTGGACGCCGCCCGCTCCGTCCGCAACGGCCCGCCGCGCCGGCGGCGCCGCCGAAAGATTCGTGTTTGAGGTAACAGCCTCTCATTTTTCAGGGGAGATTTTTGACATGACCCAAACCGTAACGACGCCCGACGACTGGACCGCCCGTCCGCCGGCGGACCGCAAGGAGCTGGCCGCACTGGTGCGGGAAAAGTTTTCGCTGGCGGTCGGCGACGCAAGCCTCTGCCCGCATCATCAGTGCCCGCTGGATTACCTGGCCGCCAGCTTTTTCGAGCAGGAGGACCTGCTGGTCTGGGCCAATCGCGGCGGCGGCAAGACGATGCTCGCGGCCGCGGCCACCGTGCTGGACGCCGTCTTCCGCCGCCCGGCCAAGATCCGCGTGCTGGGCGGCAGCTTCGACCAGTCCGATCGCCTGGCCGAGTACATCCGCGACATCCTGGCCGCCTACCCGCACCTGCTAGAGGGGTCCTTCACGCGCCGGCGGGTGCGGCTGGCGGGCGGAAGCGAGATCCGCATGCTCGCCCAGAGCCAGCGCGCCGTCCGCGGCCAGCACGTCCAGAAAATTCGCTGCGACGAGGTGGACCTGTTCGACGCGGAGGTCTGGCGCGCGGTGCAGTTCGCCACGCGGTCGTCGGAAGCCGCACGGGGGTCCATCGAGGTGCTCAGCACGCTGCATCGGCCGGGCGGGCTGATGCAGGAGCTGGTGTCCTCGGCCCGCCGCGAAGGGCAAACGGGCGAGGGTTACCGGCTCATCCAGTGGTGCCTGTGGGAGGTCATCGAGCCGTGCCCGCCGCAGCGGCCCTGCGCCGGCTGCCTGCTGGCCGACGACTGCCGCGGCGTGGCGCGGCGAGGGCGAGGATTTTTCCGCATCGACGACGCCATCGCCATCAAGGCCCGCTCCAGCCGCGCCGCCTGGGAGGCCGAGATGCTCTGCCTGGGCGCGACGCGGCAGTATCTGGTGTTCGACGAGTTCGACCCCGCCCGGCACGTCGTCGAGCAGGCGTACGAACCGACCTGGCCGACGTACCGGGCGATCGACTTCGGCTACCGCAGCCCGCTGGTGTGCCTGTGGATTCAGCTCAGCCCGGCCGGCCAGGTGGGTGTGGTGGATGAATACGTCCGCAGCCGCCTGCCGGTGCCGCGACACGCCGAGGAGATCCTCCGCCGTGACGTGGGCCCGGTGGTGGCGACGTACGTGGACCCGGCCGGACGTGCCCGCGAGGCCACCAGCGGCGCCGCCTGCACCGAGATGCTCGCGGCCGCGGGCATCCCGTGCACCTGCCGGTCCAGCGCCATCGCCGAAGGGCTGGAGCTCATCCGCGCCGCCCTGGCCCCGGCCGCCGGCGCCCCCAGCCTGACCATCCACCCGCGATGCAAGCGGCTCATCGAGGCGTTTCAGAGCTACCACTATCCGCCGCCCGGCGCCGCCAGCCAGGACGGCGCCCCCGTCAAGGACGGCCCCGATCATCTCATCGACGCGCTTCGCTACTTCTTCATCAACCGCGCCCGGCCCAGGATTGCCATCGCCCGTAAGCGTTATTAGACTCACGCTCCCATGGGTGAGTCTTTTTCGCGACAAGTGCCACAAGTGCATCTCAACGGCCGGATCGTCCCAGCCGACCAGGCCGCCATCGGTGCGGCCGACGCCGGGCTGATCCACGGTGCGTCGGTGTTCACCACGATGTTGGTGCGTCACGGCAAGGTCTTTCGCCTGGATCGCCATCTGAATCGCCTGCTGGAAGCCGCTGAGCACTTCGCCCTGCGGACCGACCTGCCTACCGGACAGGCAGGCGCGACGGCCCAGACGCTCACCGCCGCCGTGGCGGAATTGTTGGCCGCCAATGCCCTGACCGAGGCCCGCATGCGGATCACGCTGACGCCCGGGGCCGTGGACGGCCAGGGCCCGCCCACCACGCTGATCACGGCCGATCCGCTGCCGCCGCAGCCGCGGGAATGGTACGAGCGCGGCGTCGGCGTGGTCATCAGCACGTTCCTGCAAAGCCGCACCGACCCGCTGGCCGGCTACAAGACCGGTTGCTACCTGCCGCGTCTGCTCGCCCGCCAACAGGCCGCCGCCAAGGGCATGGAGGAGGCGTTGTGGTTCACCACCGATCACCTGCTGGCCGAGGCGTGCTTCTGCAACGTGTTTTTGGTGCGGGAGGGGAGCGTCCTCACGCCGCCGCTGGACACGCCTGTGTTGCCGGGCATCGTCCGCGGGGCGGTGCTGGAATTGTGCGCGGCGGCCGGGGTCGCCTGCGAGGACCGCCGTCCGCTGACTATCCGCGACCTGCTGGCCGCGGAGGAGATTTTTTTGACCTCCGCCGTCAGCGGCATTCGTCCGGTGGTCCGCCTGGAGCGTCACGCGGTGGGCGGAGAAACGCCCGGTTCGGTGACGCGAAAGCTCATGGATGCCTATAATACGCTGTTGGACAAGGAGTGCCCGGCGTAATCATTTCTGACCTTGGTGGTCAATGGGCCGCCGTTAATGGACGATGGACCATTGACGATGGACGATTCAAAAGCCCGACCATGTGCGTTTAGACCAAGGAGCATCTCATGAAGGTCAAAGAGGTCGTGTCCGTGTTGGAGCGTTTGGCGCCGCCGGCGTTGGCGTTGGAGTGGGACAACGTCGGGCTGCTGGTGGGCGAGGGGTCGGCCGAGGTTCGCCGGCTGATGCTGTGCATCGACCTGACGCCCGCCGTGCTGGCCGAGGCCCGCCGCGCCAAGGCCGCGATGGTGATGGCGTATCATCCGGTGATCTACAAGCCCATCGCGCGCGTCACGGCCGAGGCCGCGCCGGTGGTGTATGCGGCGGCGAGGGAGGGCATCTCGGTGTACTCCATGCACACGGCCTGGGATTCGACCGTCGGCGGGGCCGACGACGTGCTGTCCGACCTGATGGGCCTGGCGGATCGCCGGCCGCTGATTCCGGCCGCTAAAAAGGGCGAGTGCAAGATCGTGGTCTTCGTTCCACCGGCGGACCTGTCCCGCGTCGGCGACGCGGCCTTCGGGGCCGGGGCCGGGCACATCGGCGGCTACAGCCGCTGCGCGTTCTTCTCGCACGGCATCGGCTCGTTCTGCGGCGACGTCTCCACGCACCCGGCCCTCGGGCGGGCGGGCCGGCCCGAGGCCGTCGAGGAGCTTCGCCTGGAGATGGTCGCCCCGCTGGAGGCGGCGCCGGCCGTCTGCGCCGCCATTCGCGCCGCCCATAGCTACGAGACGCCCGCCCTCGACGTCTATCCGCTGACGGGCTTCCCCGAAGGTTGCGGGCTGGGGCGCATCGGCCGCCTGTCTCGCCCGGCGACGCTGGGGGCGCTGGTCGCGCGGATCAAAAAGGCCGTCGGCGCATCGGGCGCGCTGCTGGCGGCGCCCGTCGGACGGCGCGGGCGCATCGGCCTGGCCGCCTGCGGCGTGGGCGCCGGCCGCGGCGTGTATCGCCAAGCCATGGTCGCCGGAGCGGGCCTGTTCGTCACCGGCGAAATGCCGCACCACGACGCCCTGACCGCCGCCGAGAGCGGCATGGCCGTGCTGTGCCTGAGGCACTCCAGCTCCGAACGCCTCTCCCTGCCTCACCTGGCCAAGCGACTGGCCCTGGCCTTGCCGAAGCTGCGGGTCTCGCTCTCGCGGCAGGACAAGGACCCCTACGAATTTATTTGACGACGGGCACCGGGCATCCGCCTTCGCCTCGACTCCGCCAAGACTCCGTCGGGCTACGGCGGACAAGCCAGGCACTAGGCATTAGTCCTCTGCTACGCACTACGACCTTCCATTCACAGGTAAACCCGAGGGAATATCCATCCGATGTAGGGCCTGTGAAGCGTAGTGTCGGCCCAGCAGCCGGCGTGTAGAGGAGGCCCTACCATGACCCTCATACAAAACAGCCAGGACGTCTTCGAGATGGCCCTGAGGATGGAGAAAATCGGCAAGGACTTCTACGAGGCCCTCGCTACCGCCAGCGACGATGAAGCGGTGCGGCAGTTCTGCGCCAAGGCCGCCGCGGACGAGGCCAAGCATTACGAGACGTTCTGCTGGATGCGCGAACACATCAAGCGCCGCGGCACCAAGGCCGCCCTCGACGCCGTTCGCGCCCATCGCCTGGAATGCCTGGTGAAGGAGCAGATCCAGCCCGACGCCGCCGCCGTGCAGAAAGTCGCGCTGGGCGGTTGCCTCAAGGACGCCCTGGCCATGGCCATCGCGATGGAGCAGGACGCGGTTAAGTTTTACCAAGGACTTCTGGGCGTCCGGCCCGAACTGGCGGAACCCCTCAAGGCGATCATCGAAGAGGAAAACGGACACCTCCGCGACCTGCTGACCTTGGAAGGGGCTAACCGCCAGGCCGCGGAGATCGCGGACCAGAGACCGGCGACTGGGGACTAGGCAGCAAGCACTAGGCATCCGCCTTCGCCTCGCCTTTGCTGAAGCTTCGGCGGACAAGTCGGGCATTAGGCACTAATTCTCTGCTACGCACTACGACCTGCGCACTTCGAACTTAGTCTTTAGGCAATTTCAATTTCCCCTGATAGTAATACGGCAGGTCTTCGTCGCGAACATCCTTCCACAGCCCCACTTTGCGCTGCATTGCATCGCGCTGCGTGTACTCGAACGCGGTTTTGAGGACGTGGTCGTAGCGCGGGTCGGCGTAGCCGTAGCCTTCCTGGACGAGCAGGCGGTTGAGCATCTGCCCGTCGGGCAGGAACACGTACGCCAGCAGCCGATTGTATTTGTCGCGGGTCTGCCGCTTTTCCAGTCTCAGCATGACCACGTGGTCCAGGGCCATGTGTTTGGTAAACGCGCTGGCCTCGGGGCCGAAGTACTGCACGGGCGTGTCGGGTTTGACCGTCTCGGGGGTGTCCACGCCCCACAGCCGCACGCGCGTGTGCGCGTAGGGGCCGTCGGGGCAGTCGACATCCAACGTGTCGCCGTCGACGACGTGGACAACCGGGAAGCTCTTGGCGTTGTACTTTTTGAAGTCCGGCGT
>JBEKZI010000098.1:0-7485 GCA_049510055.1 Phycisphaerae bacterium
GCCCGCACCGGGCAGATCGGCGACGGCAAGATCTTTATCCTGGACATGCCCCGGTGCATCCGCATCCGCACCGGGGAGGAAGGCAGCGAGGCCATCGGGTAGCGTCCGCCCGGCCCGGCGAGGCCAGGACCGGCTGAGTTGAGGCGATTGGCGGCCGATGGCTCTCGCCCGTTCCGTAAATAAAGACTTTTACGTTTTCACAGACAACGATGTTGTAGTTTGGCGAACCAAGTTACAGGAATGTAACAAAGTGGGAGGTACGCCCTCGAAGCACCGACGAACGTAAGTCCAGCAGCCGGCGAGTGTCAGTGTGTTTTATTCCCGTCTGGCACCGCCGCTGCACATGCCGTCAGCAAGAGGGCAGGGATTATCCCTGCGCCGGGATGGCTGTATTCCCGGACTCTGGCAAGGAGAATTGCATGACAGGCATGGAGTCGTGTAGCCGTCGTCGGTGGGGGTTATGGGGTGCCGTCGGGTTGGTGAGTCTGCTGATGGGCGGTCCTGCGGCCTGGGCTGCGGGCCAGACGGCCGTGGCGGCGTCGGCGTTGCCGGTGGACACGGGCGACACGGCCTGGATACTCATCAGCGCGGCCCTGGTCATGCTGATGACGCCCGGGTTGGCGTTCTTCTACGGCGGCCTGGTCCGCCGGAAGAACATGCTCTCGATCCTGATGCAGTGCTTCATGATTTTGTGTCTGCTGTCCGTGCTGTGGGTGGCGGTCGGCTACAGCCTGGCGTTCGGGCCGGACGTCCACGGATTCATCGGCGGCTTGCAGTGGATGGGCCTGCGCGGCGTGGGGCTGGACCCCAATCCCACCTACGCCAAGACCATCCCGCACGAAGCCTTCATGATCTTCCAGATGATGTTCGCCGTGATCACCCCCGGGCTGATCATCGGCGCCTTCGCCGAGCGGATGCGGTTCCGGTCTTTTTGCATTTTCTCGCTGCTGTGGGCGGTGCTGGTGTATGCCCCGGTGGCGCACTGGGTCTGGGGCGATGGGGGGTTCCTCAAGGTCCGGGGCGTGGTGGACTTTGCCGGCGGGATCGTGGTCCACATCAACGCTGGGCTAGCCGCCCTGGCCGCCGCCCTGATCCTGGGCAAGCGGCGAGGGTTTCCCCAGACCATTCATCCGCCGCATAGTCTGCCCTTCGCCGTGCTGGGCGCGGCATTGCTGTGGTTCGGCTGGTTCGGGTTCAACGCTGGCAGCGCGCTGGGGGCGGGAAAGCTGGCCGTCAACGCCTTCGTGGTCACACACACCGCCGGGGCCATGGCGGGGCTGACCTGGGCCTTGCTGGAGTGGGTGCTGATCCGCCGGCCCACCATGCTGGGCATGATTACCGGCTCAGTGGCGGGCCTGGCGGCGATTACCCCGGCCGCCGGATACGTGGACGTCTCCGGGGCCCTGTGCATCGGCGCCGGCGCGGGGGCGATCTGCTACTTGGCGGTCAGCTTCGTCAAGGCCAAGCTGAAATACGACGATTCCCTCGACGCCTTCGGCGTCCACGGCATCGGCGGGGCGTGGGGCACGTTGGCGGTGGGGCTGTGGGCGACCAAGACCGTCAATCCCGACGGGCCCAACGGCCTGTTCCACGGCGGCGCCTCGCAACTGGGGATACAGGCGATGGCCGTGGGAATCACGCTGGCCTACTCGTTCGTCGTGACGATCATTCTGCTGAAGCTCGTCAGCGTGTTCAGCCGCCTGCGCGTGGAAGACCAGGACGAGCGGATCGGCCTGGACCTCACGCAGCACCGCGAAGTGGCCTACACCATGCTTGACTAACAAGAAGGGATCCCATGAAATACATCATTGCGGTCATTCAGCCGGACCGGTTGGACGAGGTGCTGGCCAAGCTGGAGGAGAAGGAAATCCATCTGGTGACCGTCAGCAACGTCATCGGGCGGGGACGGCAGAAAGGTATCGCCGAGGTCTACCGCAGCCACAAGGAGGCCGGCAGCCTCCTGCGCAAGACCTGCCTGGAAATCGCCGTCAACGAGGCGTTTGTCCAACCGACGATCGACGCCATCATCGCCGGCGCCCGCACCGGACAGATCGGCGACGGGAAAATCTTCGTGCTCGACCTGCCGCGGTGCATTCGCATCCGCACCGGGGAGGAGGGCGGCGAGGCCATCGGCTGAATTGTGTCCGCAAACGGCAATGGACAACAGTGCGCCTTCCAGGAACGGCGCGTTACAAATTTGTCGTATTTTAATAGAGACCATAGTCGGACGTGCTGGTCCTAGCTATAGTAAGTGGCACCAGTTAGCTTTTTAACCGGGCCATGGCACGTCCGGTGCACTAAGGTTGGATAACTCACGAGCGCCGTGCTCGTGTCCTTCGACAGGCTCAGGACAGCCTGAGCTTGCCGAAGGCTGCCCCTCAGGCAAATGACGGAGACGAAAAGGTTCGCCCAAGGCGACCGAAGGACACCTGGCTAAGGAGCTAAGGCAATGACCCCCAAAGAGTTTTTCGACTTCCTCAAGAAGAACGACGCCGAGATGTTGGACCTGAAGTTCGTGGATCTGCTGGGCACCTGGCAGCACTGTAGCTTTCCCATCGACGTGATCGACGACGGCACCCTGAAGGAAGGGTTGGGCTTTGACGGCTCATCCATCCGCGGCTGGAAGGGCATCCACCAGTCGGACATGATGGCCGTGCCGGACCTGGGCACCTTATGCATGGATCCATTTTTCGCCAAGCCGACGGCCAGCGTGATCGCCAACATCGTCGATCCCGAGACGCGGGAGGATTACGCGCGCGACCCGCGGCACGTCGCCCGCAAGGCCGAGAAGTTCCTGAAGGCCTCCGGCCTGGCCGACACGGCCTACTTCGGCCCGGAGCTGGAGTTCTTCATCTTCGACGAGGTCCGCTATGAGCAGAACCAGCACACGGGCATGTACCTGATCGACTCGGTGGAAGGCTCCTGGAACACGGCGCGATTCGAGGAGCCCAACCTGGGCTACAAGCCCAGCTTCAAAGGCGGCTACTTCCCCGTCAGCCCCACCGACACGATGCACGACCTCCGCGGCGAGATGGTGTACGAGATGCGCAAGGTCGGCATTACCGTCGAGGCGCATCACCACGAGGTCGCCACGGCCGGGCAAGCCGAGATCGACATGAAGTTCCGGCCCCTGGTCCAGATGGGCGACCAGATGATGTGGTTCAAGTACATCTGCAAGAACGTCGCCAAGCTCCGCGGCAAGACCGTCACGTTCATGCCCAAGCCGATCTTCCAGGACAACGGCAGCGGCATGCACACGCACTTCTCGCTGTGGAAGGGCGGCAAGCCGCTGTTCGCCGGCAAGGGCTACGCCGGGCTGAGCGAGATGGCCCTGCACGCCATCGCCGGCCTGCTGAAGCACGCCCCGGCCATCCTGGCCTTCGCGGCCCCGACGACCAACAGCTACCGCCGCCTGGTGCCGGGCTTCGAGGCGCCGGTGAACCTGGCCTACTCCGCCCGCAACCGCTCGGCCGGCATCCGCATCCCGATGTATTCGGCCAACCCCAAGGCCAAGCGGCTGGAGTTCCGCTGCCCCGATCCCAGTTGCAACGGCTACCTGACCTTCGCGGCGATCCTCATGGCCGCGATGGACGGCATCAAGAAGAAGATGAATCCGGGCAAGCCGCTGGACCGCGACATCTACGAGATGACCGGCAAAGAGCTGGCCAGCGTGCCCAAGACGCCCGGCTCGCTGGAAGAGGCCATCGCCGCCCTGGAGGCCGATCATGCGTTCCTGACGGCTGGCGGGGTCTTCAGCGACGACCTCATCGAGGCCTGGATTACCTGGAAGAAAGACAAGGAGCTGGACGAGATGCACCTGCGGCCGCATCCGTTCGAGTTCCACCTGTACTACGACAGCTAATCGACATTCGCCGGCGCAGGAGTGGCTTCTAAGGACGCGCCGGGGCCCGAAGCTATGTCGCTCCGGACCCCCACAAGAACGGGCCAAGCCGGCGCGCTTTCCATAGGCGGCAAAGCCAGGCCTGAGGGGCCGGCATACAAGTGGCGGCCGAGGGCTTTTTCTAAGACCCCCGGCCGCTTTTATTTTTCAGGTAGGGTGTGCAGCTCTCGCTGCACACGGAATCGCTCATCATTGCAGGGCATCTCATTTGGCTGTATCGTTTCACCTCGGAGACGGGGCATGCCTAACTATAGGCGATGGCGGAAAGAAGGCGGGATGTTCTTCTTCACACTGGTCACGCACCGGCGAAGGCCGCTGTTTAACGTACCCTCTGCTCGCCGGCTGTTGCGGGAGGCGATCACGACCGTCAGACGCAACCATGCTTTCGAGCTTCGAGCGATGGTTCTACTGCCAGACCATCTGCATATGCTTCTGTCTCTGCCAGAAGGGGATGCGGGCTACGCCACTCGGCTAGCCTTGATCAAGAGACACTTCACCATCGCGTACCTAGCCAGCGGTGGCACTGAAGCCGACGGTTCACCCAGCCGCGCTTGCCACCGACTCCGTGGGGTTTGGCAGAAGCGGTTCTGGGAGCACACCATCCGCGATTACCGCGACTATAAGCGGCACCTGGATTACATTCACGCCAACCCCGTGAAGCACGGATTGGTCGTCTGGCCGAAGAATTGGCCCTATTCAACATTCGCCAGATTTGTTCGGCTCGGAGAGTACTCCGTAGATTGGTGCGGCCACGTGACGCTTCCGGGAGGCGTGGATATCGAACCGGATACGTGGTAGGGAATTCCGTGTGCAGCCAAGCTGCACACCCTACAGGACTTGGCTGTCTGTTCGCATACAGGATGCTTTGATCGCAGCCAGGTAGGGGTGAGTAGCTCCACTACTCACGGGATTGCTACGCACTTCCGGCTTCGCCAAGTCGCCGACGCTCCAAAGCTTTGGCGACGGAGCGGCTACGCCGTGACAAACCAACCTATTTTTCCAGATAGCAAACGACCTGTTGCTTGAGCGTGTTGGCGTGGAGTTTCAGTGCGCCGCGGCCAAGGGCGGCCACGTCGATAACCTTGACGGCATCGGCCCAGCGGGCGGCCTCGGGGAGCAACTCGGTCAGGCGGTTGGGAGTTTTTGACCCGGACCCGGACCCAGCCCCAGACTTAGACCCAGACCCTTCGAAGAACTCGCGATCCAGGAAGTTGTCCTTCCGGCCGGGGAACAGGGCCAGGTACAGCACGTCCATCTCCACCATCTCGTTGAGGAAGTGCGTGCCCAGCGAGACGTCGGGCACCAGGTCGTCGCGCATGGCGACGATCTCGCAGATGATCGCGGCCGTGTTGATGTCGGCGAATCGCACCGGCACGCCCAGCGACGGCGTGGTGGTGCACCAGCGGCCCGGGCCCAGCAGCATGAGCGTCTTGCTCTTGCCGGCCCCGCCCAGGTGCGCCAGCTGGCCGATGAGCCGGGCGATGGCGTAGCGGTCGCTGACGGGCAGTTGGCCGTAGACGGCCGGTGAAACGTAGATGAGCCGGTCGACGGCCGTGACGCGGCTTTCGCCGATGACGGCGCCGTGGGCTTCCAGGACCAGGTTTTTGCGCGGGACCTTGGGCAGCTGGGTAATCGCCTCGGCGCCGCGGACCTGGAGCGGCCGGCACTGGAGCAGGTCGATCTTGTAGCTCCCGGCCCCGAAGAAATTGGCCGTGAACTCCACATCCACGGGGTTGGCGTAGGCCTTCTGGAGCACGGCCAGCATCTCGCGCATGTCCTTGATGAAGTCGGTCTGGTCGAACAGCTTCTGGAAGGTCAGCACCCAGGGGAACACGTCGTGCTGGCCGGCCTGTTCCGCCCGATTGATCAGCTCGGCGTCCTGGGAGGCGAACATGTCCAGCGGCACGTCGCCGCTGTGGCGGGCCACGTCGGGGAAGGTGTTGGAGACCAGTTGGTTGGCCTGGAGGTCCAGCACGTCCACGCGGCGCTGGGAATATTGGCGGACCTCGTCGAAGTTGGTCTCTGGGCGCAGTTGCGGGGCGTTCAGGGCCACGACGCGCGTGTAGTCGTCGTCGCTGCGGTCCACCGCCCGCGTCCCCAGGCCGAACACCAGCCGCAGCATCCCGGCCTTGGGGTCGATCCCCTCGTTCCAGACGTACGGATTGAACGAAAATCCCACGCCCGCCACCTGCGGATAAAACAGGGTGTCGTGCAGCGAGCCGGAGACGCGCTGCACCAGCAGGGCCATCTGCTCGTCGCGGTCCAGCAGGCCGCGCTGGGCGCGATACGTCAGCGCCCGCTCGGACATGCTGCTGGCGTAGATGGTCCGCACGGCCGACATGAAGTCCTCCAGCCGCTTGTGCCGCGAGCCCTGGTTGGCGCAGAAGACGCTGTCGTACTTGCCGGCGAAGCTGTTGCCGAAGTTGTCCTCGAGCAGGCTGCTGGATCGCACGATGATGGGCGACTGGCCGAAGTAGTCCAGCATCTGCTCGAACTGCCGTACGACGGGGGCGGGGAACTCGCCGGTCAGCATCCGCCGCCGGGCCGTCTCGGCGCCTTCCAGGAAGCGGGCCGGGTCCTTCTGCTTTTCGCGCACCCACCAAACGCCGTTGCGCACCAGGAAGGTGTAGAACACGTCCGAGCCGATGTAGAACGAGTCGTGCTCCTCCAGCAGCTCGCCCCATCGCGGGGCGGCCTGCCGCAGGATCGCCCGCGCCAGCAGCATGCCCACGCTCTTGCCGCCGACGAGGCCCGTTCCGATCATCCGCGTGGCCACGGCCAGCACGTCGCCGAGGTCCAGGTGCTTTTCGACCAGTTCCCCCATGCGCGACTCGCGCGAGACGATCATGCGCGTCAGGCGGTGGCGCAGTTCGGCGGCCTTGGCCTGCTCGGCCGGCTCGCGGCTGGACTTTTGCCGGGCCTCCTGGGCCTGCATGAAGGTCTGCTCCCACAATCCCAGCTCCAAGCCGCCCGGCCCCACGCGGCCCCAGGGGATCGAGGCCAAAATCTCCGTCGTGGTGGCGCTTTGGGTCAGGGGGACCATATCGCCGTCGGTCATGGCGTGCAGCATGTACATCGTGGGGCTGTAGCGCTGCTGGACCTTCACGGGATGCAGGTACATGCGTTCCTTGTGGCGATAGACGTCCAGCACGACCTGGGCGGTCTCGGCGATGGCGTCGGTGGCGTAGGAGGAGTGGTGGTTGCGCAGGACGGTGAAATAGGCGATGGCCTCGACGTCGAACAGGTAGGGGCAGGTGAGCATGAAGAAGTTGCCCAGCATCTGGTCGCTGTACCAATCGGCGGCCAGGTCCGACAGGCAATCGAAGACGTAAAAGCCGCCGTGGCCGGTCTTGGCGATGGCCTTGTGCACGCCGGCGATGAAGGCCTCAAACCCGGCCTCGGGGTCCAGCTCGCAGACCTCCGCGCCCCATTCCGGGCGGACCAGCGGGGCGTGGTTGGCGAAGCGGAAGTAGATCAGCTTCTCCCCCCGCGCCCGGGCGGAGGTGCAGTAGGGCTCGATGAAGGGGGTGTAGTCCTTCACGTCGGCGACGCGGTAGACGATGTTATCGCCGGGGATCAGACCC
>JBEKZI010000099.1:0-7206 GCA_049510055.1 Phycisphaerae bacterium
CTTCTGTCCGAGGTATCCCAGCTCTCGAGCTCGGTCCTCACCAGCTCCCCGTGCTTCTTGCTGATGTCGCGCAGCGCATTCCCAACCGACCGGCGCACATACTCGCTCTCGTCGTCCCGCAGCCGGCTCAGCATCCAGATCGCCCGGTCCGGATGGTCACGAAAATAGGGACGGCCGGTCCAGATCCTCAACCCTTCGGTCACGGCCCGGCGGACGTTAGGCGACCTGTCCGCCAGCCATTCCTTGATCGCGGGAAGGGCCCCTTCGTACCCGACGTCGGCACAATAGCCGTCGAATGCCTTTGCCAGGATCTCCTGGACACGCCAATCGGCATCCGGGCTCACACGCGATCTTAGAAACTTGAGGCTCTGCTGCGAACGGACCGCCAAGCGGCCCAGAATGAAGACCGCCAGTGACCGTGCCTGGCAGACATCCGACTCAAAGAGCCGCTTGGCAAGGAGGAGGCTCTCCCTGGGAGGATGGCACGCCACGACCTCGTCGGCTGTCTGCTGAATGTCCAGGAACCCGTTCTGGGTCTTTCTTACCCTCTGGATGAGTTTGCCGATCTCGTCCATGGTGTCTGTCCCTCGGTCAAGACCTTCATGCGCTGTTCGGGAATGGCTCGGGCGCAATGAGAGGATCAAGCGTTTCAGCCAGTTGGCGCGGGCTTGGTCTCTGCGAGAATTGCCTGGATCCAGGCTGGCCCGATGTCCTGGTGGGGAGTATATGCCGGCCACACGCTCTGCGCCCGCCTCTGGACGCGCTGCCCAAACTCCTCGCGATTCTGAGCCGGCGCGACATCGGCCCCCTCCCCTCGCCCCATGCGCTCAAGGCGGACGGCCTCTCGATCTCGACCCTGCCTTTCAGCCACCTCCAGACATAGGAGCGTCCTGCACGAGCTCCTCGGCCAGACCGGCGTCACGCACGATCTGCACGAAACCGGAGATGAGCTTCGCCGACTTGATCCCTGGACCGCGCCAATCGCGCGAAGGTTGTCGGGCGCCGTTATGGCGATCAGCCACCGTAGTGCCTCTGTCAGCGCACGTTCAAGGGCAAGATCACGATGAGCGCCGCGCCGCTTGCGCTCGCAGGCGCTCCTCCTGCGCTCTGAGTTCACCCGTGGGGTCGCTCGAGGCGAAGTCCGCAGCCTCGAAAACCTGGCGAATCTCGAGCACCACGCCGTCTCCGAAAGGCGCGCGCTTCATCCAGGCGATCGCCTCTTCCTTCGACTTCAACTGGATCAGCCAGAAGCCGGCGATCAGATCCTTCGACTCGGTGAAGGGCCCGTCGATCACCGTGGTCTTCCCGCCCAAGAACTTGATGCGCGCGCCCTTGGAGGTCGCGTGCAGGCCCTCGGCCGCGAGCATCACGCCGGCCTTCACCATCTCCTCGTTGAACTTCCCCATCGCGGCGAAGGCCTTCTCGTCCGGAAGAACGCCTTCCTCCGACTCCTTGTTCGACGGGACCAAGATCATGAATCGCATCGTCCTATCTCCTTTGGGTTGTGGGCTTGGAGCAGGGCTTCCGGGCGGATCCGACGCGGTGGTAATGCTTGCTCTATACATACGTCGAACAAGAGACCGCAAGGCCGACATATGGAACGCCGCCATCGCCCCGAATGAGATCAATTTTGCCTGAATTTGTGGCTATGGGCACGAGCGCCAGCTTGAGCGCGGGCTTGTCGTGGGCAGCAAACTACGCCCAGCCGAGTGCCCCGGCGGGCGCAAGATCCATAACCCATTCTCGACCATGAATACCACAATTTAAATTGCAGCAACCATTCGAGTCGGCTGAGAGGATGTTGTGAGCACGGATTCTGTTTGGGTAAGCCCTCTGAGGAACGAACAGGATGGTCGGTTCTGGCAACACCCTATGGCTCGTTTTCGGGGAGCAGTGCAAGCCTTAGCAGGATGAAGACGGCCAGCGCCACCAGGATCAGCAGCAGGGCCACCGGCTCGGCGGCCCTCAGGCCAAATTCCTCGTAGCGTTCATAGAGCAACACCGACACGATTTTTGGGTTGTAGGCCAGGATGACCACCGCCCCGAACTCGCTGATGCCGCGCCCCCACATCATCACCGCCCCCCCCAGCACGCCGCGCCAAGCCTGCGGCAGCGTCACTCGCCAGAAGGCCTGCCAGGGAGTGGCCCCATCGGTCAGGGCGATCCGCTCCAGCTCCTCGTCCGTCTGGGCAAAAGCCTCCCGGCTCAGGTTAACCAGGAACGGCAGGCTGACAAACAACATGGCCAGCACGATCCCACCCAGGTTGTCGGTAAACGTGACGCCCAGCGAGGATAGCTCCTGTCCGAGCAGGCCGCGCCCCCCGAAGACCAGCAGCAGCGCCATGCCGGCGGCGGTATGGGGGACCACCACCGGCAGGTTGACCACCGCCTCCAGCAGGTGCTTGCCGCGGAACTTGCGCCGGGCAAGCAGGTAGGCCAGCGGCCCGCCGGTAGCCATCGCCAGGAGGGTGGCGATGAGCGCCGCGCCGAAGGTCAGGCCGATGGAATGCAGCAGCTCGGAGTCGCCGAGCGAATATAGGAAATCGGCCGGGGTGGTCGAGAGCAGCGTGCTCGCGAGCGGCAGGACGACGAACAGGACTAGCAGGCCGCCGGCGAAGGAGAAAGCCAAGGTGAAGGACAAGCTCCGGCGGTTCAAGGGGCCTCCTCCGGAACACAGACCGCCTGCAGGGCGGCGGGCAGGTTTTTGAACTGGTCGACGGGAGCCGGCTCGAACAACGGCTGGTGGTCGGCTTCCATGATGGCGCGTCCCTGCGGCCCGAGCAGAAAAGCGATGAACGCTTCCGCCTCTTCCGGGTGGGGCGCATTGCTCGGGATGGTGACCCCATAGCCGATGCGCTCGCCGACGAATTGCGGCTTAACCGTGGCGAAACGCTGGAAGTTCAAGTCCACCTCCACCTGGTGGTAGGCCTGGTCGTAGGCCGCCTCCCCCAGGTTGAGGGCGGCCGGCAAGGGAACCATCTGCAGCCCCTGCTGCCGGATGACGCTCTCGTACTCGAAGGCGTAATCCAGGTCGCCTGACTCGAGCAGGGCGATCATATCAATGTCGGCGTCCCGGATGATGATGTTCGACGCGGCAACCGTCTCCACGATTTCCGGGACGGTAATGGTAGTCAGCCCGTCCTCGTAGAAGAAACCCAGGGGATAAGTGAACTTCCCCTTGAACATGTCGGAAAAAAGGGCCGGCTGGCGGTAGTACTCTTGCGCCAGCGCGAAGGCCATCAGGGTCCGGTAGCCGATGGCGTCGAAGCGCGGGTCGGTGATGCCCACCTTGACCTCCGGGCGGGACAGAATCGTGTACCAGTTATCGGCGTTGATCTGGTCGGCGTACTTGCTGTCCGGCCGGTAGGCCACCGCCAGGCGATTCGTGGCGAAGCGGATGGTCCAGCTGGCATAGGGTTTTCCGGTGTCGGGGTCCTTCACGGCATACATCAACATGGGGACCAGCGAGGCGTCGGCGGAGGCAACCACGTCGACGGGCACGTGCAGGTCCGTGACCTGGCGGATGACCTGGATGCTGCCGTGGAACTCGCCTTGAACGTCAACCTCCGGGTGCTCCACCTCAAAAGCCTTTTCCAGGTCCGTGAAGGGGGCGATCAGGCTGTCGGCGGCGACGATGACCAGCGGGGTCATTCTGGACCCGGTCGTGGCCGCGCCCGCCGACGGTTTGGCGCCGCAGCTGCCGGCGATAAACCCGACCAGAACGGCGATACATGAAACAAACCGGCGGGTAGGATGAGGCTTCATGGGAGAAAAGGGTGGGCCTTCATGGCTCACCCTACTTTCCTGATACTACTTGAACTCGAGTTTGACCAGGCCCTTGACCCACAGCTTGCCGGCCTGGCCGGGCATGACCGTCAGGAATGTGCCGGGCGTGTCGGTGAAGGCGACCATGCAGTCCGTGCAGGCTTGCAAAGTGGGCAGGTCGATGGTGGCCGAATAGCCGTCGCTGCCGGTCATCACCAACGAGGCGGCCCCAGACTGGACCCCCGCAGCGGTCATCAGGTCGCTAAAGCGAACACCGCTGAAGTTCTGCGAGCCCACCTTGGGCTGATCGGCAGTGACACTGGCGACCGTCATGGCGCGCAGGTCGGCTTCCGTCAGGCTGAGCTCCTTTCCTACCAGTCCAGTGACGAGCAGCGAGGTGCCGCCCGCCGACATGGCGGTTGGGGCGGCCGTGGGCGCCTCGGTCAGGACTGGCGTTGCGGCCGGTCCGCAGGCGGCCAGCGTCATGGACGCCAAGGCCAGCAGCGAAAGAACGATGGAGATCGTATGGTTGTGCTTCATTGGCAGTTTCTCCTCAAATAGTTTGTTCTCAGCGAAAGGGAAAGTTGCCCCCTTCGCCGCAGAACACTGTGCGACTCCGGACTATTTCACCTCGACCTTGACCACCTCCTTGATCCACACGTTGCCCGGCTGTCCGGGCATGACCGCCAAGAAGCTGCCCGGGGTGTCGGTGAAGGCGATCATGCAGTCAGCGCAGCCGTGCACGGCGGCCAGGTCGATCTCGGATGAATAACCGTCGCCGGCGGTCAGGACCAGCTTGGTCGCTGTTGCCTGGACCTGGGCTACGTCCAGCAACGTGTTCAACCTCACGCCCGTGAAGGACTGGGTGCCCACCTTGGGCTGTTCGGTGCTGATCGTGACCGGGCTCATCGCCCGCAGGGCGCTTTCGGAGAGGCTCAACGGGCTCGCCACCAGCCCGGTGATGACCAATCTCCCAGCGGCGGCGGCCGGAGCGGCAGAGGTGGCCGCGGAGGTCTGGGCGGCGGCCGGGGTGGCAGCCCCTGGGACGTGCACGACGATCAGGGTGATCTGCCCGGCCATCTGGTTCTCTTTCAGGTCGGAACCGACCAGGCGCAGCGGGTAATACTTCTCGGGCAGCTCGGCGCCGTTGACCAGGTACGCCACGAGGATGTTGCCGTTGCGCTTGATGCTGACGCTTTGCAGCGTGACCGTGGTCCCGTCGGAGCCAACCACGTCCACCAGGTAACCGGCATCCGCCAGGGCGTCGTCAAACCCCCCGGGATTCATAGAGTTATCTCCGTCGTCCACCTGGCCGACCAGGAGCCACAGCGGAACGCCCTCCCAGTTTTGCCCGCTATCGTCGGTCCAGTTCACCCCATGACAGCTCGGCGAGGCACAGGACTGGAAGGAGGCCCGGTCGACCGGCTGCATCAGCGCGCCGTGCAATTTCAGCGTCCAGGTCTGGCCCAGCGACTTGACCTCCATCTGGGTGACCCATTTCTCGGTCCAGAGGCCGTCGACGACCTGGTTGTTCTTGGCGCTGACGACCTCCAGCCGCAACGTGCCGTCCTGGACGGGGTCCAACGGCTTACCGTTCTGCTCGTAGGCCAGGATGGCGGTCAGCGGGTCGTGCGTCGCCAGTTCCGCCCCGGTGGCAGGATTGTAGGCCGTGAAGTTGCCATTCATCACCTGGCCATACGAGAAGGTCATGCTGTAGCCATCTTTGGCCAACAGGGTAACGCCGGTCGAGGCGTCGAAAGAGCCGCCGAGGGCCGCCACAAGATCCTTCAGGGCTACTCCTTCAAACCTCGCCGGCGGTGTGATCACCCCGGCGCTGTCCTTGAAGCCCCCCTGGCCTTCCGTGACCGGCAGGGCCTTGAGCTGGTCCAAGGTAAAAGTGCGAGAGCCATTCGGCCCGGTCAACTTCAGCACAATCCCAGTGGCCGGCGCGGCCGCGGTGGCCGCGGCTGTCGCCGTTTGGGCCGTTCCGCAGGCGGCCGTCCCGAGGGACAGGCAGGCGGTCAGGGCCAGAAGGGGAAACAAGACTCGATTGCGCTTCATGCGTCCCTCCTACAAGGGGATTTGTTCGCCCGTGTGGGCCGTGTCATAGCCGCCGAATCTCTCTACATCGCGGCGGAATGAACCGGTTTGGAGAGTGTCAAGCATCGGATGGAGCGCCTCCGTCTGCTCCTGGGGGAGGATCAGATCGTAGCGTTCAACAAAGAAGGGGATGAAATCGAGACTGTGTTGCCGGGCGGCGGCGTGCAGGCCCAGAGCGGCGTCCGCTCGTCCCTGCTGGACCAGCAGGGCACATTCGGTGTGCGTGCGCACCTCGCGCTCGTAGCCGTGGATCTGGCCCACCGGGATGCCCAGCCTGTCCAGCTCATGGTCCAGCCGCAACCGGGTGCCGGAACCGCGCTGGCGATTGACGAAGGTCACGTCCAAGCGGGCCAAGTCGGCCAAGCCGCGGATGTGCTTCGGGTTGCCAGGGGCCAGCATCAGGCCCTGCTCGCGGTGGGCCAGGGTCATCAGGCAGGTGGCGCGGTCCGGGAAGAGGTGGCGCACGAAGGAGATGTTGTACTCGCCGGTAGCGACGTCGAACAGGTGGGCCCCGGTCAGGTGGCACATTCCCTGGCGCAGGGCGACCAGTCCATCCAGGCTGCCGACCGGCAGGGTCAGGATGCTGAGATGGTCGGCGAGTTCCTGCGCCAGCAGTTCCACGGCCAGGTCGTGACTGCCCGAGAGGATCACGGCCGGGCGGCCCGGGCTGTACGGCAGGATCATCTGCTGCAGCAAAAAGGCGCTGGCCTTCGCCCGGTAGAACTTCTCGGTAACACCTGCCGTGACGCGCACATCAGCGATCTCGACCAAGCCGGCGCCCTCCAGCTTTTTGAGGTGGTGGCGTACCCAGGCGGGATACTCCCCGAGAGCCTGGCCCAGGCCGGTCAGGGAGGCCGGGGCGGCCATCAGGCGACGCAGGATGGCCATCCGGCGGGCGTCCGCCAGCAGCTCGATCTGCTCGTAGGCCGTAAGGTACTCAACTTTGCCCATCTTAAGGACCCTGCCGCTAAGGAAAAACTTAGGGCAGACCAAGTCTAACCGGCCTTGTAACCGGTGTCAATGGCCGCGCGCAAATCTGGGCGCCCGCAAATTGATCCAGTTCAAATTCATGAGAGACAGTCCGGCTAACGAAGAAGACGCATCGGGGCCATTCAAGGGGTGTGCAAGCTCAGCCAAGGAGAGGCTGTCATAGCCGAAGACCTCATCCGCCCGAGAATTGTCATCACCTGTCCTGGCCAAAAACCTCATCACTCCGGCAATTGGCTGGGATTGGACCTGTAATAGACTCCCTGATCGATCCCTTGATAGTCTGCCAGAATCTATCAGGGAGTCTATTACAGGTCCAATCCCAGCCAATTGCCGGAGTGATGAGGTTTTTGG